>NZ_JAAUVM010000007.1:0-301581 GCF_012030485.1 Pseudomonas sp. B14(2022) | reverse complement strand
GCCTGACCAGCGCGGCTTTGAGCTTGTCCCTTTCAGGATTTGCTCTGCCTTGGCGCTGGCGCCAGGCGTAGAAGCTACTGCGGTTGACCCCAAACGCCCGGCAACACCTTTTAACGCCGTACCGCTCGTCCAGCTCATCGATCAACGTGAATGATCTTTGGCGTCCAAAAGCAGGAGAGCACTGGCCTTTTTTAGAATTTCGATATCCAGGTCTTTTTCTCTTATCAGAGCTTTGAGCCTCTGGATTTCTCGTTGATCAGCAGTAATCGCCTTGGCCCCTACCGGGGTCGAGCCCAAGCGTTCTTTTTGCACTTGATCGACCCAGCGGCGCAGTGCTGTGGGGCCGATATCCAGGGTGGCACAGACTTCGGTAGCCGGCTGACCTTCATCCAACACCATGCTGGCAGCCTTGAGCTTGAACTCACTCGAATAAGATTTACGCATATCCAAACACCTCAGATTTGGGCGCTATCATAGCGCCCGATTGAAGTGTCCAAAATCATTAGGCCAGTTCAGCTTGCCCCCGATGGCGGTCTGTCAGTTGACCCCGCTTTATGGGGTGAGCCGGTTCAAATGTGGGAGCTGGCTTGCCTGCGATGCAGGCACCTCGGTACATCAGGTACACAGCTTTCCGCAGAACGTGGAAACGATCAAAGCTCACTGCTTTTGCACCTCAATTGGACACACCCACTCGTAGTCTTGGCTAAACGCCTCATCTCGACGCAACCCGCATAAAACACTTTTTTGGACCCTTAAACAGTGGTCTGCGCCGATCCGTGGGCGCAATTCGGCGCATACCGCAAAAGGGCCTGCGTTGTAATGCGTGCAGAGTGAGGGAGCGCAGGGCTGTGCGGTGTTTTCCAGCCGCGACAGCCTTGTGTTGAACACCACCAATCGGAGCGAAAAAAATGCGAATGAGCAACGCAAAAGCACTGTTGGGTTATGGGGCGTTCATGCTGGCAACCGCCAGCGAGGCGCATCAGATTTGGTACGAGCAACTTCCCGGCCAGCCCCTGGCCTTGTACTACGGGGAATATGACAAGAACGTGCTGGAGGTCACGCCGGGGGGAATGGACCGGTTCAGGCAACTCCAGGCGTGGTCGATGGCCGACCGGTCGGCACCGCTGCAGCTGAGCCTGCAACGCCAGGCGTTCATGCTGGCTGAGCAGCCCAGTCCCGAGGATTCGTTGCTGGCGCAAGACCTGCACTATCCGATGTTCGATGTGCATGAAGGCGCCAAGACCTTGAAAGCCGCTTGGACGCCGGCCACGCGTTGGGTCGGTGACCTGCGTGCCCGTAGCCCGGAGCTGATCCTGGATATCGTGCCCACCGGCGTTGCCGATGCGGGCCGTGCGCAGTTCCGGGTGTTCTTCGCGGGCAAGCCGCTGACGGGCCAGGAAGTGATGCTGGAAACCGCCTCCGGTGAAGTCTTCAAGCAGCGCAGCGATGCCGCCGGCAACGTCAGCTTCGAGCTGCCCTGGCAGGGCACTTACGTGGTGGCCGTCGAGTACCAGGACAACAGCCCTGGCGAGCGTCTTGATCCGGCGGGTAAACCCGAGCGGTTTGACGTCAAACGCTTCAGTTCGACGTTGTCGTTCCACCGCCAGCAAGGCCAGGCGCCGTTACCTCGCGCGCCGTCGCAACTGCCGGCATCGGAAGTCGCCAGGCTGAAAAAGTCAGCCTGATTCATTGCCTCCTTCATGAGTGATTGATATGACCCTTTCTTCAGGATTGGCCGGTCAGGCGGGCACTGTTGCGCCGACGCTTGCCCGCACGAACGTCACGGCGGCCACGCGCATGCTGGCTATCGATGCGCTGCGTGGTTTTGTGATGCTGTTGATGCTCATCGACCATGTGCGCGAAACCTTCTTGCTGCACCGACAGGTCACCGACCCGATCGATGCCTTGAGTGTCACCCCGGACTTGTATTTCACCCGTATGCTCAGCGAGATCTGCGCCCCGGCGTTTATCTTTCTGACGGGCTTGTCGGCCTGGCTCTACAGCCAAAAACACAGCGCCCGCGAAACCTCGGTGTTTTTGCTCAAACGCGGTCTGTTCCTGGTGTTCCTGGAAATCACCTTCGTGTGCTTTGCCTGGAACGCCGAGTTCCCGCCCAAGACGTTATGGCTTCAGGTGATCTGGTGTATCGGCCTGTGCATGATCGTGCTTGCCGGTTTGCTGCACTTCAAACGTGCCTGGCTGATCGTGCTGGGGGTGGCGATTGTTGCCGGGCATAACCTGCTCGATGGCGTGACAGTCGGGCCGGAGTCGCCGTTCTTCGTGCCCTGGTCGATCCTGCATCAGCGGGTGTTTATCGACATTACCGAATTCACCCGCGCCCGCACGACTTACCCGATATTGCCGTGGATCGGTGTGATCTTGCTGGGCTGGGGCATCGGCCCGTGGTTTGGCAAGGCGATGCCGTCGGCGGAGCGTATCTCCCGCCTGGTCAAGCTGGGTACAGGCTTGCTGGTCGCGTTTGTGTTTATCCGCTACCTCAACGTGTATGGCGAGAAACCCTGGGTGCAGACCGGTGATGCATTGCGCACCTTCATGAGCTTCATGAGCGCGAAGAAATACCCGCCGTCGCTGATGTTCCTGATGCCCACCCTGGGCCTGTCGCTGCTGTTGTTGGCACTGTTCGAGAAATGGCAGTCCCGCTGGGCTACCGCGACCCTGGCGATCTACGGTGGGGCGCCGATGTTTTTCTACTTGCTGCACCTCTACGTGCTCAAGGCCATGTACCTGGTCGCGCTGGCGATCTGGGGCGCTAACCAGGGCACGTACTACGGTTTTGACGACCTGCCGGTGGTGTGGTTGTGGAGCGTGATACTCGGGGTGTTGCTGTTCTTCCCGACGCGCTGGTTCGCCGGCCTCAAACAGCGTCGTCGCGACATCGCGATTCTCAAATACCTCTGACGGAACCAACGGTGTTCTGCGCCCTGCGGAACACCTTTGCCTGACACGTTCTGGAGTCAAACCGTGAAGATGCTATCGACCCGCACCCTGCTATTGGCACTGGGAGGGCAGAGCCTGCTCGCCTTCGCCGCCGAACAAGACACCGCCAAAGGCTTTATCGAGGACAGCCAGTGGAACCTGCTCAACCGCAGTGTCTACGACCGCCGCGACTACCAGCATGGCGCCCTCAGCAACGGCGCTCGCAACGCCTACAAACCGCGATCCCAGCGCAGCGACCTGGCGGAGGAATGGGCCTATGGCCTGATGGCTGACTACGCCTCGGGTTTCACCACCGGCACCCTGGGTTTTGGCCTGGATGCACACGTTTATTCCGCCTGGCAACTGGACAGTGGCGGTGGACGTGCCGGGAAGGCACGGCTATTGGGGGTGGACAATGACGGCCACCCCAAGGAGCAGTTCAGCCGCGGTGGTGCAGTTGCCAAACTGCGCTTTTCCTCAACCGAATTGCGCTATGGCGAGCAGCGGGTGAAAACCCCGGTGTTTGCCTCGTCCGACAGCCGCTTGCTGCCCGAAACCGCGACGGGATGGTTGTTGACCAGCCGCGAGTTGCCGGCCACCACCCTGTTCGCTGGGCACTTCAATGAGAGCACCGACCGCAACGCCAGCAGCCATGACCGAGGATTTGTCGTCAACTATTCCAACGGCAAGCAAGGCGATCGCTTTGACTTGGTGGGCATACGCAATACGGCAATCAAGGGGCTGAGCGCCAGCATGTTCAGTGCTGTCTATGAAGACACCTGGCGCCAGCATTACTTGGGGGCGGTCTACACCCGGCCGCTGCTTCCCGGCCAGGCACTGACCGTTGACCTGAACCTGTATCGCACCCAGGACACCGGCAAGGCGTTGTCCGGGCGCATCGATAACACCACATGGAGCCTGCTCTCGACGTATCGGTTCGGTGCCCACAGTGTGGGCGTGGGCTATCAGAAAGTCAGTGGCGACACGCCGTTCGACTACGTGACGCGCGGGGCGATTTACCTGAGCAACGCCGTGGCGCTGTCCGATTTCAACGCCCCGCGGGAGGCCTCGTGGCAGGCGCGCTATGACTTGGACCTAACGGGCCATGGCATGCCCGGCCTGAGCCTGGCGGCGTTGTATGTACGCGGCAGTGGTATCGACGGCCGCCACATGGATCCTGGCGGCGGCTACCCATGGCTCGGCTACGGTGATGGGGGCAAGCATTGGGAGCGTGACCTGCAAGCACGTTACGTGGTGCAGTCCGGTGTCGCGAAAAACCTCGCCTTTACCCTGCGCCACGCCGTGCACCGGGGCAATGCGGCGCAGGCGGAGCTGGATGCCAACCAGATCCGCCTGGCGGTCGAGTACCCGTTGGGCGGGCGCTTGCACTAGTCCGGCGTTACTCCTGCAACTGCAACGCCTGCTGCTTGAGCTGGCGTTTCTGCGCGAACGGCAGCTTTTCATCATCCCCATAGGGCGCGCTGTACCAGTTGCCATAGGTCGGGTTGGGCAGCAAAAACCAGCGCTGCCCGAGCCAGTTCACATAGGGTTCGACGGCCTTGCGCTGGGCCTCGAGGGTGTTGTGTTCGGCCTGGACGAAATCCCCCAGGGAATCACCGGCCATCAACAGCACGCGAGCCTGGCTGGCGACCCATTGGCGGCGGCAGTTCTTGCCGTAGCCGGCGCTTTCGCAGTGCCCGGTAGGCGTGCTGGCGGCGAGCACCTGTTGATTGCTCTCCACCGGAAAACCGCGCAGGCGCAGGTTGGCCACAGTGGCCGCGACCTGGCTGTGTTCGCGGTTGGTCAGGTAGTAAACCGTGATGCCTTTTTGTTGTGCCGCTTGCAGGAACGCCACGGCACCGGGGAGGGCCTGGGCATTCGCCTGGTCGACCCAGGTGTTCCAGCGGTCGTAGCCATACACCTGGTTATTGATCACGTCGCGGGCATTGAGCGGCACGTTGTCCAGCAGGGTTTCATCAATGTCTACCACCACCGCCGGCGGCAGGCCGCTGAGGTTGCGTGGGGGGAAGGGCAGCGCGTCCCAGCGGGGATCGGCCAGCGCCACGTCGAGCTGGCGGGTGGCATTGGCGAAGACCTGGCGATAGATCAACTCGTGTTCGATGGAGGTCTGGGTCCAGAGTACGGCGTCGAGCTGGTCGTTGGCCGGCGGCGTTTGTTGACAGCCTGCCAGCAGGCACAGGCTGGCGAAAATCAGGGGTCGCATGCAGAGGTCTCGCAGGGAAAGGGCGCGTGGGCGGCACATTAGCCTAATCCTGCGTTGATGCACCACCGTCTTCAGCCTGGGCGCCGATGACTACTAAAACAGCCCGCCGTGGGTGATGCACGGCGGGCTGTTTTTTTACTGCGCTCTGTACTGGGGGCGCAGAGCCTCGTCAATCGTCCAGTGCGGTTGGCCGGGCCTGATGCACGTACCGCCCACCCAGCGTTCGTGGCTGGCATGGTCGAGCCAGTACGCCTGTCCGTTGAGCACTTCATGGCCCAAGGGAGTCAGCGCCAGCGGCCGACGCGGCCAGTCCAGATGCGTCTCGGTTTCCGTCAGCAACGGCTGCTCGCCATCGATCAACGGCCGCAACAGCGCATGAAACATCATATCCCCCAGGAACGGCAGCGGGTCGCGCCTGGCCATCAGCTCGGCGAACACACGGCCAAATGGAAGCGCCCCGGCTTCGGCGAGGTAGGTCAGGGCCAGGCGTTCGGTCAGCGACAGGCCGTCCTGGGTGCCCGGCAGTTCCTGCAACTGACGCAACAGCGCCGGGGCCAGCAAAGGCAGGGCGGGGTGTTTACCATGGGCAAGCTTCGCCAACTTCGTCGGTGAGCTGTCGCAATAGGCCGACCAGGCCTGTTTGGCCAGTTGCACCGCATCGTCACCGATCAAGCGCCGCTGTGGCCATAGCCACGCCAATACATCGGGCGCCAACTGGCCGATACCGATAAAACGCTCGACACCGGGGATACGATCCACCTCGATCAGCTCCAGCTTGGGCGGCATCTGCTCCAGGCCGGCCAGGGCACGGATCAGGAACAACTGGTCATAGGCGTCCGCCTCGCACCACAGCACGCTGTGCTCGGCGCTGGCCAAGGAGTGGAGCTGATCGTATTCATCGTCGACGCGGCGCGTGACGTCCGCTGCGGGCAGGGCAAAGGTCTGGCTGATGAAAGCGCTGCGCAGGGCGCGGAATTCTGCGGTGGGTACGTCGCGCACCGGGCCCATGCATAGCGGGTCGCTCAGCATGTGGAAGTGGCCCTTGAACCCGGCAATCTGAAGGCTATGGGCAATGTCATTGCCGCAGCGCCAGTGGGTGGTGCGTGCTTCGTCGCTGGCGGCAAAGTCGGGATGGCGGGCGGCGAAGTCAATGGCGTCGACATGGGCCTTGAGCTTGGGCCAACTGCTGAAACCCAGTTGCCTGGCGATCTCCCACTGAGCCTGGGACAGGGTGGCGCTGGGGTCCTGGGTTTTCAGCTGCCGCAACAATTCCTTGGCGCGCTTGCGCTGCTGCTCAAGGTTGAGACGGCCATCGGTGTTGGAGGATACAGGGCGTTGCGACATACGATCTCCTTGCACAAACCTTTTCCGCTTTAAGGTTGGGAGTCGTAGAAATGAGGTGGAGCTTGACTGTCTTGGGCGCAACCCTTTCCGCGGAAGGTGGCGTAGAGAGCGCCAGGCGGGAAATATAGGCACTGCGGCGTTTGATTGCAAATCAGGCTTGGGATCAAAGCCGTACTCTTTTTGGGGTTGGTACGGGATTAAATGTGGGAGGGGGATTTGCCCCCATGTCAGTCAGTGAAGACGTAGAAAGGGCCAAAAGTAACCTGTGGTGAGGGAACAAGCGCCCTCGCCACAGGTACGCTGTTCTGGATTATTTGTCCTTGCGTGCATCCATGGTTTTCTGGTGCTCGGCCAGGAACGGCTGCTCTGCCGGATCGAAGCGATCAATCCCGGCAGTAAAACGATGCCAGTACGGATACAACGGTTGGCGCCGTGTCACCGCTTCAATGCGCGCGAACTGTTCTTCGGTGAGTTTCAACTCTGTGGCCGCCAGGTTGTCGCGCAGATGCGCTTCAGTGCGGGCACCGACGATCAGGGAGGTAATCCCTGGACGGTCCTTGAGCCAGGCCAGGCAGGTGCGCGCCACCGACACGCCCTGTTCATCGCCCACGGCGGCGAGGGTCTCGATGATGTCCAGCGCACGTTCCTGGTCATGTACGTAGGGTTCGGGCCAGCCGCTGCCCTGGCGGGTATTGGCCGGTGGTTGCTGTCCGCGTCGGGTGGAGCCGGTCAGCAGGCCTTCGCCCATCGGCCCCCACACCAGAGTACCCACGTGCTGGTCCAGGGCCAATGGCAGCAACTCGTACTCGGCCTCGCGGGATTCCGGCGTGTAGTAGATCTGCTGGGTGATGGGCTTGAGCATGCCGTGCAATTCGGCCTTGCCGAGGGTTTTCATCATCTGCCAGGCAGTAAAATTGCTGGTGCCGAAGTAACGGATTTTCCCCGACCCTACCAACAGCCGCAGGGCTTCGAGGGTTTCCTCGATGGGGGTCATGCCGTCCCAATTGTGCAATTGGTACAGGTCGATATGGTCAGTGCCCAGGCGCTTCAAACTGGCCTCGCAGGCGCGAATCAGGTGGTAGCGCGAAGAGCCTGAGTTATTCGGGTTCTTGTCCACCGGGCTGCGGCCCTTGGTGGCCAGCAGGATATCGTTGCGCTTGTCGCCCAGAGCTTTGCCGACGACTTCTTCGGCCAGCCCATGGGAGTAGAGGTCGGCGGTGTCGACCATATTCACCCCGGCGTCGAACGCGATATCGAACATGCGCCTGGCCTGGGGCACGTCTACCGACCCGCATTTTTCAAACTCGGCGCGACCGCCAAAGGGCACGGTGCCGAGGATGATTTCGGATACCAGCAGGCCCGAATGGCCCAGTTGTCGGTATTGCATGTCGTCTCCTACTTAACGTTGAACCTGAAGTTCTGAACGACGTGGGTGACGATAGTTTGAATTTTTTCATGAAAACTTCTCGCGCGGGCCTCACCATTACGCCCAACAGGTTTTAAGAGGAACACCGCGTCCATGCGCGCACTGATCGAGACCCACGCCCTCACAAGGCAGCCGATTTTTTGACGAAGAACGCGTTGGACCTGTCGGGTGGCGAGGCCTAGGTGGTCTCGCTGATCCGCACCCTGCAACTCAACCCCGAGGTGCTGCTGGACGAACCCACCACCGCCCTCGACCCCACGACCTCGACCAGGCCCGGCGCATGAGCGACATCCACTGGCAGATGAGTGCCGGGGTGTTGAGCGAGGCGGCCCAGCCGTGAACTATCAGAACCTCACCGCCCTGGACATGGGCATCGCTGCTTCGCTGATCCTGGTCAACGGTGCGCACCGCGGTGCAACTGTTGGCCATCGGTTACCTGCTGGGATGGGTGTTCGAGTTCGCCTACTGGTATGTGGTACTGCCGTTGATGTGCGCAATGACCCTGATCGCCGGGCTGTCGGCGGCGGGGCGTGGGCGTCGCACGTACCGTGGGCAAAGGGTCGACAGCATCCTAGTTCTTGCAGGGATTGTTTGCAGGAAAATCCTACACTCAGGTCGCTACTTCGAGCTTGAAACTACCTATCCGTTCGGCTAGCTATTTGTCTGGGAAGTAATCTGTTAGCGTTCAAGTATTCTATGTCGAGGATAGGGGGCTTCAGAATGGAGCTCGCAGATATTGGTGGTACGCCACTTATAGAGTTGAAAACACTCTCGATAAATGGCAACAAGGTTTTTTCTAAGTGTGAGTTTTTGAATCCCTCAGGAAGTCACAAGGACAGGACTTATCTAAATATTGTTAGCCGATTGGAAGAGGCCGGCGTCATTTGGCCGGGCATGACCTTGATAGATTGTTCTACCGGGAATGGTGGAGCAGCACTTGCGTGGATCGGAAGGCTAAAAGGCTATAAGGTTAAAATCTTTATGCCAGAAGGTATGACTGAGGAACGGAAAGCTCAAATACGCTCTTATGGGGCTGAAATAGTTGAAACGCCAAGAGAAGGTTTTTTATCAGAAGCCGTACTCCGAGCCAAACGTTATCAAGCGGAGAACTCGGCGAGAGAAAGTTATTTTCTGGACCAGTCCAGCAATTTATTGAACAGGCAAAGTTGGAAGGTCTGTGGTGAAGAAATAGTACGGGACCTGAAGGTGCATGGCGTAGTACCTGATTTTTTTGTTTGCTCGATAGGCACGGGTGGAACGTTTTCTGGTATTGCTGAGGTCTTGAAGCGAGAGTACAGCGAAATTAGAACCGTAGGGCTTGAAGTCAATAATTCTGCTCCATTGTTTGCAGAAAGGCATCACTTGGCTTTTGAACATCGCCCTCATAATTTAATGGGGCTCGGTGCCGGAGTCTTGTCAGCTAATACAATCTCTGAACTCGTTGATGAGGTCCGAGTGATTGAAGGCTCAGACGCATGGGCTCGAATGAGGCTCTTTATTGACGAAGAAAAAATCCCAATTGGCCCGACCTGTGGTGCGAACTTGCTGGTCTGCGATGAGTTTGCACGAACATTCCACAAAAAAAATATAGTCACCTTGTTTTTTGATAGTTCATGGAAGTACGCAAGTCGCTGGGATGGTGTTTATCCAGAATACAGTGAGGTGAATGATGTTACTTGAAGAGGTTTATAGGAATGCCAGAGTTGTGAACTCTGGTGCAGCATTGACTACCGTAAACGAGTTTACTGATCAAATTCCGGCATTAAGGCCGGAGGTATTAATGGAGGTGGCTCAAAAAATCGTTAGGCTCATGGATTTTAATGTTTCAAAAATTGTAACTGAAGAAGATAAAGGTGCTGCGCTTGCTACGACGGTCTCTTTGCTTACAGGTATTCCTATGGCAATGGCGAGATGGTATTCCTACAGTCTGGGGGGTATCAATGAGCAGGTGGTTAATGTGCAGTCAGAATATTTTCAAGGAAGTATGTATCTTAATGGCGTTAATGCTGGTGATCGCGTAACTCTTATTGATGATACGTTGAGTACTGGTGGTGCAGTGATTGCGCTGGTCAATGCAGTGAAAGGTGCTGGTGGCGAATTAGTGGACGTTATTTGTGCCGTTGAAAAGGTGGGGAATAATGGCGCTGAAAAGGTTAAAAAACAAACAGGTATTGATGTGAAAACCATTATGAAAATAGTGGTTAGAGACGAAGGTGTGAACGTGATTTCATAGGTCGGTATTTTTTCGGTTGATAGATATGCTTAGGGTGGGCGTAATAATTGGCTTGGTGTTTTGCTTGCTCAGTGCAGCATTCGATGTGTATGTCGCTTATGTCACGCAATCGATCAATACGCTGATCGTTGTTTTTTATTGTTTTGCAACGTCGGCAGTGTTTTTTATCGTGTGCGCACTGTATCGCGATGCAGGTTCTTTGGTTTCAAAGTTTAGATCCTGTTGGCCGTTTGTCTTTATCGTCAATATTGCAGTTCTACTCAACTGGGGAGGCCTGTTTTACGCGTTGCGTTATTTAGAGCCAGCAGTGGTCGGAGTCGCCTCAGTAGCCTGCGGCCCTGCCTTCACGTTGATTATCTCGCTGCTGACTAAACGCGGTGCTAAGGCTGCCTTCGCAGATACGCTGGTTTCATGTCTGGTGCTCACGTCGGTAGGGATCATGTTGTTCAATTCATTTGCCGGTGACAGCGGTGTGGTCGCTACTACCGTGGAGGAGCGACTGTTGGGTATTGGCAGCGTCATGGTTTGCGCGTTGGGTACCGTCATTTACACGGTTTTCTCCAAGGAGATGTTCGCTCGCCATTGGTCTGTCCATGAAATACTGGCTGTCAGGAGCGTGGCGATGATTGGTGTCTGCGTCATCGCAATTCCTGCTTCCGAGGTGAGTTTTTCGCTCGACCGCGAATTGATTCTGCCGATGGTGGTTCTGGTTGTGATCGGGCATTTGTTGCCGATTTACCTGGTTCAGAAAACCATCTACTACCTCACACCCATCCATGTCTCCCTGGTTTTGCTGACACTTCCTGTCTTTGTACTGTTACTCCAATATCTGGATACCAGAGTGGAGTTTTCCATGACCAGTGTGGTGGCGGTCAGCGTCATTGTGTTGTTGCTTTCGGGTCGGGCGATGTATGCAATCAGGAAGGAGGCAACATGATTAGAGTGGTCGTGGTTGATGGTTTCTCTTCGGGAAAATTTGTGGCGAAGCGGTTGAGTGAAAAAGGTTGTGTGCTCATGCATGTGGCGTCAACGGGAGCCTTGGAGAGTTACTACTACAAGGGCTTCGATCCTTCGATTTATGAGCAGATGATTGTCAATAGCAATATGACGACTACCTTGGCGGGCGTCGAATGCTTCAAGCCTGACTTCATCATCGCCGGTGCCGAAACCGGTGTGCTCCTGGCTGACCTATTAAATGAAGGACTGCAACTGCCCTATCGTAATGACTTCGACAGGACCAACGCCCGCCGAAACAAGTACGACATGATTCAATGTGTTTCCCAGGCTCAGTTGCCCGCACCCCGACAGTTCGTTGCAGGCAGTTGGGCGTTGGCCGACGGCTGGATCAAAGACCATGGGCACTTTCCTGTCGTGGTAAAACCCCTCGACAGCGCAGGCGCCGATGGTGTGTTCATCTGCGCGGATAGGCAGGCCTGCGAGACTGCGGTGGGCAAGCTGTTGGGAGCAACGAATAAGCTGAACCTGCCTAATACGCAGGTGCTGATTCAGGAGTACCTGGCGGGGACGGAATATGTGGTGAATATGGTTTCACTCAATGGTCAACAGCTTGTTACCGAGGTCGTGAGGTACCAAAAACAGCGCACAAAAGAGGGCGGCGTACTCTATGACATCGATGAGCTGATCGGACCAGACTCATCGGTTTACCCGGTGCTGGTGGATTACACTCGGGCAGTGGTGCGGTGTCTGGGTATTCGCAACGGCCCCAGTCATGCAGAAGTCATGTTCACCGCAGAGGGGCCGAAACTGGTAGAAGTTGCTGCACGAACCGACGGTATTCTGCGTCCCGGTGTATCCAGGCAAACCACCGGTCTGGGGCAGATTGAAGCTGTGGCTTTATCCATCGCCGAGCCGGAGTTTTTTGCGCAATTGCTGGCAAGGGAGGCCGACTATCCACTGTTGCAACATACCTATAATGTCTGCCTGATCAACCGTTCAAATGGCTGTTTCGATAAGGATCTATTTTTGAAAGAGCTGCTCAAACTTGAGTCGTTCTTCGATGCAGTTTTCTACGTCGACAATGGACAACAAATGGGTGCGACGCAGGACGTGTTCAGTCAGCCGGGGACGGTGTATCTGGTTCATGTCGATCCTAAGGTGATCGCCGCAGATTACCTTAGGATTCGCGCACTTGAGGTCGAGGGGGGGTATCTGACCGAAAGCGGGTAGGCCTTACTCCACGTCCGCCACGCCAAAATCCAGCACCACTTTCATCGCCTGAGTCTTGTCCGCCGCCAGTTCAAACGCCTGCACCGCCTGCTCGAACGGCACCGTGTGGGAGATCACCGGGCGCACGTCGATGATCTGGCGATTGAGCAAGTCCACCGCCTGGGCAAATTCGCTGTGGAAGCGGAAGGTGCCGCGCAGGTCGATCTCGCGGCTGACCAGCAGGTTCAGCGGCAGCGACACCTCACCGCCCAAGCCGACAGTGACCAGCACGCCGCGCGGGGCGATGCAGTCCAGGCCGTTACGCAGGGCCTGGGCGCTGCCGGAGACTTCGAACATCACCTCGAAGTAACCCTTTTCGGCGGTGTAGCGCTTGAGCGCGTCGACGCCGTCGACGATGTTGTGGGTGCGCGTGGCGCCCATTTTTTCCGCGCAGGCCAAGGCGCTGGCGGACAGGTCCACCGCGACGATTTCAGCGGCACCGGCGGCGCGCAGGCTGCCGATCAGCAGGTTGCCGATGGGGCCGCAACCGGTCACCAGCACGCGCTTGCCGAACACTGCGCCGGCCCGTTGGATCGCATGCAACCCCACCGACAACGGCTCGGCCAGTGCACCTTCGGCGAGGCTGACGTGATCGGCCAGCACATGGGCCTGATGCGTCTCGATCACCAGGCGCTGGCGAAACGCGCCCTGGATATGCGGGAAGGGCATCGCGCTGCCGTAGAAGCGCATGTCCAGGCAATGGTTGGGCAGGCCTTGATGGCAATAACGGCAAGCGCCGCATGGACGCGACGGCGATACGGCAATGCGCTGGCCGACCTTGAACCGGCCGGCGTCCGCGCCCACGGCGTCGATCACTGCCGACACTTCATGGCCGAGCACCATCGGCTCGCGCAGGCGCACCGTGCCGAAGCCGCCGTGCTGGTAGTAGTGCAAGTCCGAGCCGCAGATACCGCCGCGGGCGATGCGCACGCGCAGTTGCTCGGGGCCCAGGGTGTGGGGTTCGTCCTGGGGGCTGACCCGCAGGTCTTTTGAGGCGTGGCAGACAATGGCGTGCATAAGGTTCTCCAGGGTTACAGCGACGCGGTTATACCACCGTCGACATAGAGGATATGACCGTTGACGAAACTCGCGGCATCGCTGGCCAGGAACACCGCCGCACCGGCCAACTCGGCTACGTCGCCCCAGCGGCGGCTCGGCGAACGTTGCACCAGCCAGTCGCTGAACTCGGGGTTGGCCACCAGGTTGGCGTTCAACTCGGTCTTGAAGTAGCCGGGGCCGATACCGTTGACTGTCAACCCGTGCGGGCCCCAGTCGATGGCCATGCCCTTGGTGAGCATCTTCAACGCGCCTTTGCTCGCCGCATACGGCGCGATGCCGGGGCGGCCCAATTCGCTTTGCACCGAACAAATATTGATGATGCGCCCCCGCTTGCGCGGGATCATCGCGCGCGCCACAGCCTGGCCCACGAGGAAGGCGCTGTCGAGGTTGGTGCTGATCAGTTCGCGCCAATGCTGCTCGCTGTAGTCTTCCAACGGCCCACGGCGCTGCATGCCGGCGTTGTTCACCAGGATGTCCAAGGGCCCGAGGCGTTCCTCGATAGCGGCCACGCCGGCTTGGATCGCCGCGCTGTCGGTCACATCGAACGCTTGGGTGTGCACCTCCAGGCCCTCAAGGGTCAGCAGCGCGGCGGCGTCGCGCAACGTGCTGCGGTTACGCCCGTTGAGCACCACCCGCGCACCGGCCTGGGCCAGGCCTCGGGCGATGGCCAGGCCGATACCGGCACTGGAGCCGGTGACCAGCGCCAGCCGGCCATCGAGGCGAAAGGTGTCTAAAACGCTTGGCATGGGCATATTTCTCCGGGCGTGCTTGTGATAATCAAAACGTTGGCTGATGGGCTTAACTTCACGCCGGTATAGGGCGCAGGTCCAATGTTCATTTATGATCGGCTGATCAATATCCGTGATAACCGGGGAGGCTGGATGGAACTCAAGCACTTGCGCGCCTTTGTGGTACTGGCCCAGGAGCTGCATTTCGGCCGGGCGGCGGCGCAGTTGTCGATTGTGCAACCGGCGCTGAGCATGCAGATCAAGCTGCTCGAAAGTGGCCTGGGCGTACGCCTGCTGGACCGCAATCGCCACTCGGTGACCTTGACCGATGCCGGTCGGGTGTTCCTGCCCGAAGCCCAGGCGACCCTGCACCAGGCCGCGCGGGCGGCGGATGCAGCACGAGCCTCCAACCGGGGGGAAATCGGCCGGGTGCGCCTGGGCTTTGTGTCGTCGGTATTGCCCCAACTGTTGCCCGAGTTGATCCGCACGGTGCATCAGCGCTACCCGCGGATCGAGCTGGAGCTCAAGGACATGCCCGGCCCTGATCAAGCCGCCGCGTTGAAAAATGGCCGCCTGGATTTCGGCTTGATGCGCCTGCCCGCCGCCAACCCTGGGGTGCAGACCCGCGTGGTGTTGCGCGAGCCGTTCTGCGTGGCCTTGCCGATGGATCATCCGTTGGCCACGCAGGATTCGATCCAGCCCGGTGACCTGCTCGACGTGCCGGTGTACATCCTCGCGCGGCGGTATGCGCCGGGGTTCTACGACGAATTTATCCAGGCCGTGGGCATCCCCCTGCAGATCGCGTCCGAACTGGGCGAGTTCACCACCATGCTCGCGCTGGTCTGCGCCGGGTTGGGCGTTGGTGTATTGCCACAGCAGGCCGCGCGGGCGTTACCAGCCCATTGCGTTTCGCGGCCGCTGGTGTTGGGAGCGTTCCAGGCCAGCACGGGATTGGCCTGGACCGAGTTGGACAGCGCAGTGAAGACCACGCTGTTTACGCTGATCGTCGAATTGTTTGGCGAGTGATTGTTTCACCCGCTGAAATGCTGGATTGTAAAAACCTGGTAATTCCAGTGATCGGCGCCGCATCAGGGCATTCAACTTGAGGTGATCACCATGAACCCCGTCGAACAGTCTCCCTGGCATGCCGGTGAACGGCAGTTACAAGCAGCGGTCGGCGTGGCCGAGCGCATGGCCGTGGTCGGGCCCAAGGTGATACGCGATCACCTGCCGGAGCAGCATCGGGATTTCTATCCCTTGTTGCCGTACCTGGTGCTCGGCGTGGTGGATGAACAGGGGTTTCCTTGGGCGACGATGATCGAAGGTGCGCCGGGGTTTGCCCATTCACCCGATCCTCATACCTTGCAGATTGACAGCCTGCCGTCGGCCAGCGACCCGGCTCGGGCCGCTTTGCACAAGGGAGCCGCTGTGGGCCTGCTCGGCATCGACCTGAACACCCGTCGCCGCAACCGTATGAACGGCCGTGTCGGCGCGCTCGATCACGATGGCTTATCGGTCGATGTGGTGCAGAGCTACGGCAATTGCCCCAAATACATCCAACTGCGGCCGGTCGATGGGATCGCGCGTAAACCCGGCACGAAAGTCGAGCACATGGACGGCCTCGACGGCGCCGCCCAAGCGATGCTCCGCAACGCCGACACCTTCTTCGTCGCCAGCTACGTCGAGGTCAACGGTGAACGCTCGGTGGACGTTTCCCATCGCGGCGGCAACACCGGCTTTGTGCGCGTGGAGGGCAATGTGCTGACCATCCCGGATTTTGCCGGCAACCTGTTCTTCAACACCCTGGGCAACCTGGCGGCCAACCCGGTGGCGGGGTTGTTGTTTATCGACTTTGAATCGGGCGACGTGCTGCAGATCGCCGGGCGTACTTCGTTGATCCTCGACGGACCTGAAGTCGCCCGCTTCGAAGGCGCGCAGCGGCTATGGACGGTGACCGTGGACCACGTGGTCCGCCGCCCGGCGGCGTTGGCGTTACGGTGGCAGTTCGAGGCGTTTTCGCCGTTCAGCCTGGCGATGGGAGGTTGGTAGCGTCAGCGTATTTATCCTGCTCGACGTAGCGCTGTGGCGCAGCAAACGGGGACCTCTGTGGCGAGCGGGCTTGTCCCGCGTTGGGCTGCGAAGCGGCCCTGATGAAGACGAATGCGGTGTGTCAGGTACGCCTCTGCGCCTGGTTTTGGGGCTGCTGCGCAGCCCAGCGCGGGACAAGCCCGCTCGCCACAGGAATGCGGTCGCCTGAAATTGTGTATGCAAGACTCACGACGTCAGGGTGAAATTTTAACCCTTTTAAATCAGTAAGTTATTTGAAGTTAAGAGCTGTCGAGCTTTAGCTCGACAACTCCCACTGGGGCTCTGCTGTGCTGCTTGAGTTTGCGCTGTGTGATCAGGCCGCCGGGCATTCCCGGTTAAGGGCTTCATCCACCAATAACGGCGCAATCTCGATCATCTGCACCACTGCCAGCACCTGCCTGCGGTTGTGACTGTCAAGACGTTCGGCGCAGTCGTACGCGCAGACCGTGGCCGATTCAAGCATCTCGCTGGCGTTACTCAAGGCGGCTTCCGTACTCAGGCCGGGACGGACGGTGAAGATGACATCGGGGGGTATTTGCGGATTGTCATCCGAGGTGGATGTCGGGGGATTGGGTGTGACTTTCTTCATGGCGAAGCTCCTATGAATGAGCACCTCCATTTCGCTACCACACGAAGTCAGGAGGCGACTGTACACGGGGTGGTAGACCGGTCATAGAAACCCGGCAGGCCGAAGCCTCCCATGCACAGCCGCCACAAAGCAGCCCGCACAAAAAAACGCCCTTGAGCGTTTTGGGGTCTATGAAAGAACTGGGCTACCACACCCATTCGCTGAATTTGCAGCGACCCGCGAAGGTTAGCGGCGAGGTGGATCAGACGCAACCCGAAAGTTGCGTAAGAGCGGTCCGATGGACCTGCTCATCTTCATCACCCAAAGCCCTCTCCTGGAGACGTAAAACTTTTAACGTTAGCCTTGCACTCCTACCGACAACAAGGACGCGTCATGCAACCCAAGGTCATCAATCCCAAGAGCGTATTCAACTCCTTGCAATACGGCTTCAGCCAAGCCATCGAAGTGCCTGATGGCCGGCGTATTCTGCTTTCCGGCCAGGTAGGTGTGGACGCCCAGGAGCGTACCGTGGGTCCAGGCATGGCCGAGCAAACCGCTACGGCGTTGGACAATATCGAAAGGATCCTGGCCGAGGTCGAGGGTGACTTGTCCCATGTGGTGATGCTGCGGCTGTATATCGTCGAATCCGCGCGTGATCAGCAGGAACTCATAGCCCGGGCGCTCCGTGAGCGCTTCCCCCATAACCCGCCGCAGTAGTCCTGGATTATTGTCAGTGGGCTTTCGTTGCCGGAGTGGTTGATCGAAATAGAGGCGGAGGCGGTGGTTCCACCGAAATAAGGCCACAAAAAGCCTGTTCACCCCAAAACCTGTTTGCCATGATCAAGCGGCTCACTGTCCCCACGCCCCGCCCAGCGCGGTACAAGCACACCTGATACGCAGCTATCAGCGTGACGCAGGGATAAACGCGACACTGCCCTCGTCACGCTTGTGAAACAGCCGCTCGCCATTGTCCGGCCGGGTCGTGATCACCTGATGATCCGCACCCAAATACGCCAGCGGCGTCGGATCGTCCTTGGAGAACTGCGCGACGATGATCGTACGTTGCGGGTCAAAGCCTTGGCCGCTGGTTTTTTCCAGCCAGGCCATGAAGGCGGCTGTGTCACCCTGGCGGGGAAAGTCCTGGGTCTCGGCGATGTAGTAGAACGGCTTGCCGCCATTTTGCAGGTACATCGGGACCTTGTTGTCGACTTCCACCAGCACCATCTGCCATTGGTTCCAGGGCGCGCTTTTCACGGCCTCGGCTTGCACATCTTCGGCGAAGCGGGTCACGCCGCCGTTGCCGTTAGACCAGGGATAGGCCACGCCGAGTATCAACAGCATGAGTGCGGCAGCGATCCCCAGACCCTTCTGCCAGCGCGGCCAGATGGCGGGCTTTTTCAACACGCGCTCGCTCAGCCACCACGCCGCCAGCAATTGGGCAAAGGGCACCAGCGGCAGCACGTAGTAGCTGCGCCGGCTGCCGCTGGCGGTGAAGAACACAAACAGCAGGCCCAGGCCCCACATCAGCCAGCGCGCGTTCGGCGCGGTGTGGCGCCAGTGCCGCACGGCCAGCCACAGGCCGAGCAACCAGCACGGAGTCCAGGGCAGCGTGTAGGCGGGCAGGTAGATCAGGTAGGTGTAGATCGGCCCCATATGGTCGAACGGGTCGAAGAAACGCACCACGTTTTCCCGGAACACCAACGCCAGGCCGCTCGCGCCATAGGTCGGTGCGCCGTAGACGTGCGACAGCACGAACGGCACCGCATACACTGCGGCGGCGATCAGCACGGCCAGCACCAGGCGCAGATTGAGGTGGCGCTTGTAGCGTTGCTCGCCGAGCAGGTGCGGCAACAGCACGAGGCCGGGCAGCACAAAGCCGATCAGGCCCTTGAACAAAGACGTCAGGGCCAGCAACAGGAAAAACACCGTGTAGCGCCACAGCCGCGTGTCGTCGGGGCCACGCCAATACCAGGCGACGGCCGCCAGCACGCCGCACACGGTGAGCACATCCGCCGTGGCCACGCGTGCCCAGAACAGGAAGTAGAACGTGGTGGCGAGCATCCAGCCGGCGATCAGCCCCGTGCCCTTGCGGAACAGGCGTTCGCCGATCAGGTACACCAGCCACACACTCAACCACGCGCCGATCACCGACGGCAGGCGCAACGACCAGGGACCAAGGCCCCCCATCAGGTGGGCCGCGCCGGTGATCAGCCAGTAGGAGGGCAGGGGTTTGTCGTAATACGGCAGGCCCTTGAGGTACGGGTCGAAATAGTCACCGCTCTGCAGCATCTGCAAGGCGATATTCGCCCAGCGGGTTTCCGGGCCCCACAGGTCACGCGCGCCCAGGCCGGTGAGCAGCAGCAGGGCCGAGACGCCCAGCAACAGCAGCAGGGCGCCGCGTTCGGTCTTGAAATAACCCGGCATCATGGCGCCTGCGGGTAGAGGATAAGTTCCAGGTAGCCCTTGTGATAGCGTTTGCCTCCGGGCGGCAATTGCCCGGCCTCGCGCATTTCACTGGTGCTGTTGACCCGCAGCAGCACGCCGACCGAGCCGTGCTGGCGTGCTTCTTTGAGCCAGCCCTGAACCTGTTCCAACCCCACTTTGCGTTTTACGGCACCAGCGTACTGCAAGCCGTAGCGCAACTCGCCTTCGGTGTCATACAGCACCACGTCGGCGCGTTGCAGGCGCCAGGCCAATGCGCTGGCGCTCTCCAGTTCATTGCTCAGCAGCGCGTGGGTGTGCTGCAACTCATCCAGATGCTCCAGCACAAATTGGTCGGGCATTTCGTTATCCGCGATCTGCGCCGGCATGCTCGCCGGCAGCAGGATCACCAGCAGGCCGATGCCCAGGGCCGGCATCGCCCACAACGTCAGCGGACGCAAGGCCTGCAGCAGGTTGGCAAGGATCCAGCCCAGCAGCACGATAAACGCCAGCGACAGGCTGAACATCTCGGCATGGCTGTTGCTGTACAGCGGCCTGGCGATTTGCAGGTAGATCAGGCCGACCATGGCGGCCATGCCGATCACGAAGTTGAACAGGCCATTGAGGCACAGGGCTTGGGTTTTGCCTTGGCTGACCAGGTCGCTCAAGGTATGCCCCATCAGCAACGCCAGGGGCAGCAGGCACGGCATGATGTAGGTCGGCAGCTTGCCGTTGCTCAGGCTGAACAAGCCCAGGGGCAACAGCAGCCACAGGGCCAGGAAGGCGATCGCCGGGTGGCGCTTTTCTTTCCAGGCCTGGTGCAGGGTGTTGGGCAGCAGCCCGGCCCACGGCAGGCAAGCCACCGCCATGATCGGCAGGAAGAACCACCAGGGCCGCACGTGTTGCGCGTTATCGGCACTGAAGCGGCGGATGTGTTCATTCCAGAAAAAGAAGCGCCAGAAATCCGGTTCCTGAGTGTGGACCGCCAGCACCCAGGGCAAACACACCAGCACGGCCACGCCGATTGCCAACGGGCCATACCGCAGCAGCTCGCCCAGGCGCCGTTGCCAGAGCATATAAGGCACGGCAATCAGTACCGGCAGCGCCCACGCCAGGAAACCCTTGGTCATGAACCCCATGGCACAGGCGAATCCCAGCACGGCCCAGGCGCCCAGACGGCTGCGCAGGAGGCTGCTGTCGAGGGCAAACCACAGCGCCACCAGGCTCAGGTTGACCCACAAGGTGAATTGCGGATCGAGGTTGGAGTACCCCGCTTGCCCGGCCACCAGGCCAAAGCTCAGGTAGAGCAGGGCGCAGGCGAAACTCTTGCGTGGGTCGTTCCACAGGCGGCGGGCGATCAGGTACGCAAGCAGCACGCTCAACCCAGTGGTCAGGGCCGAGGCGATGCGTACACCTAACAGGTTCTGGCCAAACACGGCCTGGCCCAGGGCGATCAGCCAGTAACCGGCAGCGGGTTTTTCGAAATAACGGATGCCCATGAAGTGCGGCGCCACCCAGTTGCCGCTCAGGAGCATCTCCTGGCTGATCTGGGCGTAGCGGGTTTCATCCGGTATCCACAAACCGTGCAGGCCCAGGGGCAATAGATAAAACGCGACGAAGGCCAGTAATAACACCGGCAGGGGTTTCAGGCGGGTCATGAAAACGTCGCTCCCTGACGCCTGATGGTAGTTTTTTCAACTAATGAAGTAATGGCGAAAGTCGTCACAGCGTTCACTAAGTAACAGGAAATAGTCATAACGACCTTAATTAAAGGGCGCAACTAAACATGCCAGAACAGGGCTGTCTTTTTGCTGAACATAGGCCGTAGGGGCGGGAAGGGAATGACTTAGATTTGTTTAAGTGCGGCTGGCCAATCCTGGTTTTTCATGATGCCCAGGGCCTTGAACTTGCCGTTGGCCAGCACCTGTACGAACAGCGCGCTGCCGTACTCGGAAAACTTGGCGTGGGGGAAGCCCAGGGCGGTTTCGAAGTCGGCAATGCAACCGCTGTGGGTGACGAAGACGAGGTTGCGCCCGGGTGCTTTGTGGCTGAGTAATTCTTCGCCCATGGCCGTGCCGCACACGGCCTGCTGGCCGGAGGTCAGCTCGTTTTTGCCGAACATGAAACGTAAGGTCTGGGCGGTGCGAATGGCTGGACTTGCGAGCACGTCGCTGCCATCCATACCCAGTGTTTTAAAGGCTTTCCCAAGTTTTTCAGCGTGTTGGCTGCCATTGATCGTCAAGCCTTCCACCGGCCCCAGGCATGGATTGGACGAGCGATCGCAACGCTCTTCATGGCGTACCAGCACGATCAGGTCGCCATCGCGCCAGAGCGGCAGCACCTGGGAACTCAACAAGCGATTGCCCACGCCCAGGTCTTGTGGTGATGAAGGCCAGAACAGGCTGCCGGTAATGAGCAAGGCGACCACCACGATCCCCAGCCAGAGGGTTTGCCAACGCTTCAGAAAGGCCCGGCGTGAGCGTGGTTTGGTCAGGGTAAGGTCAACCACTTCATTCACCATGGTCACTGTCGGCAATATTGTATTCATGAGGCGCAACTTGTCGGCGAGTGCCCGAAGTGAAGCGGGAGGCTGTCACAGGGCGGCTGTCTTTTCGCTGAACATGCTGCAGTTAAAAGTTGCCAGGCGTGGTAACTAACAAGTTGCCGACGAATGACGTTTGGCCGGTAATTTAAAGGGCGGTGGGTGGGCAACCGGTGAAATCAATGTGAAAAATTTGCGTGACGTGAATCCTTAGCCGTTATTCTCGATTGCCAGCCATCAGACGAGTGTTGCCATGTTGCAGGTGCAAGGTGTCTTTAAAAGCTACGCCACTCCCCAAGGCCCGCTGCCGGTGTTGGCGGGGGTCGATTTGCATCTGAGCGAGCGCAGCAGCCTGGCCTTGATGGGCGAGTCCGGCAGCGGCAAGAGCACCTTGCTGCACCTGGTGGCCGGGCTCGATCGGGTGGACGGCGGCACTATCCAGGTGGGCGAGCAGCGCCTCGACCAGCTCAGCGAGGCGCAACTGGCCCACTGGCGGCGTACCGAGATCGGCCTGGTGTTCCAGCAGTTCAACCTGATCGGCAGCTTGCGTGTCGACGACAACCTGGCATTCCAGGCCCGCCTGGCGGGGCGTTTTGATCCGCAGTGGCAGGCGCAATTGGTCGAACGCCTGGGCCTGGGGGACTTGCTCAAGCGCTATCCGGAACAACTCTCGGGCGGCCAGCAGCAACGGGTGGCGGTCGGACGGGCGTTGGCCTCGCGCCCGGGTTTGCTGTTGGCCGACGAACCCACCGGCAACCTCGACGAAGCCACCAGCGACGAGGTGCTGCAACTGCTGCTGGACCTGCTGCGCGACAGTCCCACCAGCCTGTTGATGGTCACTCACAGCCCACGCATCGCCGCCCGCCTGGACCGGCAAGTGGTGCTGCATCATGGAAAGGTCCTGCCGACGTGAGCGTGTTTTACTGGACCATGCGCGCCTTGCTCAGCCATTGGCGACGCCATCCGGTGCAGTTTTTCAGCGTACTTACCGGCCTGTGGCTGGCCACCGCGCTGCTGACCGGGGTGCAGGCCCTCAACAGCCAGGCCCGTGACAGTTACGCGCGCGCCAGCCAATTGATCGGCGGCGAACCCCAGGCCAGCCTCAGTGCGCCGGACGCCGCCAGTTTCCCGCAAACGCTGTTTGCCCAACTGCGCCGCGCCGGGTGGCCGGTGTCGCCGGTGGTGCAGGGGCGGCTGCAACTCAAAGGGCATGAGGATGTGCGCCTGCAGTTGATGGGCATTGAGCCGCTGTCGTTGCCCGGCAGCGGCGCGGTGGCGGGGCAGCGCTTGAGCCAGGCGCAGATGCTGGCCTTCTTTGAACCGCCGGGGCGTACCTGGATTGCGCCGCACACCTTGCAGGCCCTGGGGCTGCGCGCAGGCCAGCAACCGCTCACACTGAATGGGCAGCGCCTGCCACCGTTGCAGGTCCAGGCGGATATGGCGCCCGGCCTGTTGCTCACCGATATCGGTTTTGCCCAGCCGCTGCTGGAGATGCCCGGCCAGCTCTCGCGCCTGCTGGTGGACAAGGCCTTCGCCGCTCGCCATCCCACACCGCCCGCCGGGCTGCAACTCAAGCAGGGCGAGGAGAATAACCTCGCGCGGTTGACCGAGAGCTTTCACCTGAACCTTGATGCGTTGGGCTTCCTGTCGTTTGTGGTGGGGCTGTTCATTGTGCACGCGGCCATCGGCCTGGCCCTGGAGCAGCGGCGGGGGTTGTTGCGCACGTTGCGCGCCTGTGGGGTGAGTGCGCGGATGTTGATCCTCGGCCTGGGGGTGGAGTTGGGGGCGTTGTCGCTGCTGGGGGGCGTGCTCGGCGTCGCCAGCGGTTACCTGCTGGCCAGCCTGTTGCTGCCGGATGTGGCCGCCAGCCTGCGCGGCCTGTATGGCGCCGAGGTACCGGGCCAATTGAGCTTGAACCCAGGGTGGTGGGCAGCGGGGCTGGGCTTGAGTTTGCTCGGTGCCTTGCTTGCCGGCGCCAGCAGCCTGTGGCGCGCGGCACGTTTGCCGTTGCTGGCGCTGGCCAATGCCCAGGCCTGGCACGAGGCCCATGGGCGCTGGTTGCGGCGCCAGGGCTGGGTCGCGGCTACGGCCTTACTGATCGCGTTGTTGGCGTTATGGTTGGGCGATAGCCTGGCGGCGGGCTTTGTGTTGATGGCGGGGTTGTTGCTCGGCGCCGCCCTGGGGTTGCCGGTCGTGCTCAATGGGCTGTTGAAGGTCGTATTGGGGCGCAGCCGTTCGGTACTCGGCCAGTGGTTCCTGGCTGACTGCCGTCAACAACTGCCGGCCCTGAGCCTCGCATTGATGGCGCTGCTGTTGGCCCTGGCCGCGAATATCGGCGCGGGCTCCATGACCTCGGGCTTTCGCCACACTTTCAATAACTGGCTGGAGCAACGCCTTATCGCCGAGCTGTACCTCAACCCGCAAAACCCGGCCCAGGCAGAACACCTCGGTGCCTGGCTGGCGCAGCAACCGTTGGTACAAACCGTGTTGCCCACCTGGCAGGTCGCGGTGCAATTGCAGGGCTGGCCGGCGGATCTGTTTGGCGTGGTCGACGACCCGACCTACCGTCAGCATTGGCCGCTGCTGGAAGCGGCGAGCGCGCCGTGGGACCAGTTGCAGCAAGGCGAGACCCTGATGCTCAGCGAGCAACTGGCGCGGCGGCTGGGGGTGACGCTGGGTGATACGGTGAGCATTCCCACGCCGCAGGGTGTGTGGTCGCCGACCGTGGTGGGGGTGTACGCCGATTACGGCAATCCCAAGGGCCACGTGCTGGTCAATTCCCGCCACCTGCTGGCCCACTGGCCGACACTGACGCCGGCGCGTTTCAACCTGCGGGTATTGCCGGAAAACGTGGCGCCGCTGGTGGGTGAAGTGCAGCGCGCCTTTGCCCTGGAAGACAGCCGTATCGTCGATCAACAGCAACTCAAGGGTTGGTCGAGCCAGGTGTTCGAACGCACCTTCGCCGCCACCGCCGCGCTCAACAGCCTGACCTTGGGCGTGGCCGGTGTGGCGCTGTTCATCAGCCTGCTGACCCAGAGCCAGAGCCGCCTCGGCCAACTCGCTCCGCTGTGGGCATTGGGGGTGACGCGCAGGCAATTGATGCTGCTGAACCTGGGGCAAACCTGGTTGCTGGCGGTGCTTACGCTGGTGTTGGCATTGCCCTTGGGCCTGTTGCTGGCGTGGTGCCTGGATGCGGTGATCAACGTGCAGGCCTTTGGCTGGCGCCTGCCGTTGCAAGTGTTCCCGTGGCAGCTCGCTCAATTGCTGGGGCTGGCGCTGCTGGCCACGCTGCTGGCATCGGCCTGGCCGCTGTGGCAGCTGTACCGCAGTCGTCCGGTGGATTTGTTGAGGACGTTTGCCCATGAAGATTAAGTCGTTGATGTGCGCCGTATTACTGCTGGTGGCCTGTGACAAAGTCCCTGCGCCACAGGAAAGCTTCGCCGGCCTGGGCAGTGACGCGGCCGACTTTGCCCAGGTGCTGCCCGGCAAGGTCTTCAGCTTTCCCGAGGACCACGGCCCCCACGATGGTTTTCGTATCGAGTGGTGGTACGTCACCGCCAACCTCAAGGACGCACAAGGCAATGTGTTCGGCGTGCAATGGACGCTGTTTCGCAACGCCCTCAAGGCCGAGCCGACGCAAGCCGGCTGGCACGACTCGACCGTATGGCTTGGCCACGCCGCCGTCACTTCCGCCACCCACCACTACGCCGCCGAACGCTTCGCCCGCGGCGGCGTCGGCCAGGCCGGGGCGCAGGCAGTGCCGTTCAACGCGTGGATCGACGACTGGAATTTCGCCAGCCAGCCCGGCGCCGCGAGCGCGTTGGCGGACATGCAGCTCAAGGCCAGCGGTGCGCAATTTGCCTACGACCTGCGCCTGACCTCCAGCCGCCCGCTGGTGCTGCAGGGCGACAACGGCTACAGCCGCAAATCCGACCAGGGCCAGGCGTCGTACTACTACAGCCAACCCTTTTTTACCGCCGATGGCAGCGTCAGCATCGACGGCAAGACGTATCAGGTCAGCGGCCCGGCGTGGCTCGACCGCGAATGGAGCAGCCAACCGTTGACCGCCAGTCAGACCGGTTGGGACTGGTTCTCCCTGCACCTGGACCGTGGCGAGCAGTTGATGCTGTTTCGTGTGCGGCAAACCGACGGCGCGTCCTACCTGACCGGCACCTGGATCGACCGCGAAGGCCACACCCAGACCCTGCACAACGCCGATATCCAACTGGCACCGCTGGACACAACAGCCATCGACGGACGCCAGATTCCCACACGCTGGTCGCTGAAGATTCCCAGCAAGCAGCTGGATATCACCACCCAGGCCGTCAACCCCAACGCCTGGATGAACCTGAGTATTCCGTATTGGGAAGGACCGGTGCGGTTTGAGGGTGGGGTGGGTTACCTGGAGATGACCGGTTATTAGGGTTGTTTCTGTAGGCCCAGTTTCTTCGTGAAGTAGGCAACTTCCCAAATGCAATTCAGCCCACCTGCGCTTGTGTTCGGGGCGTAGGTGCTTGCTTATATTTCGACGCCATCTTCATTGCATCCCGGATGTAAGGCATGGCGCAGAGCTATATCAACGACCGCGCAACGGACTACAACAGCTTGAAATCCCGCCTGATGGGCGCTGCCCCGAGCCGACAACGTTCTGACCATTTTGATGTGCTGAACCGGCACCTGCGCCCCGGCCTGGTCGCGCCGGGGCAACTGGTGATTATTCCCGATGCCTACAGCGTGAGCTGTTCCGGCGAGGAAGCCTGGTTAATGCGCCATGCCGAAACAGTTCGTCGCAACCTGGAAATGAATACCTCGGCGGGCACGGAGTTGATCGGCAACTATGACTTACTGCAGAGCTTCATGGCCTACGGTTCTATTGGGATCGGCAGTGCGACATCGGCTTGGTCGCGGCATCTGAATGAGGTGGCGCAGACCCTGGAGGAAATCGAGCGGTTGCATCAGCGCTTGAAGGACGGTGCGTTGGACCGGGATGGCTTTATCAAACAGCGCCAGGCCCTGTTCCGGCGCCTGGATCTGCAACTGCAAGGCGCCGCACGGTTCGGCACGGGGTTGCAGGGCAGTGAGTCGTTGAAGAAGGTGCTGGGGATTTCGACCAAAAGCTATCTGCATAAAGGCGAGATCGCGGGGTATGCAAAGCGCATGCGCGAGATTGCGCAGATGTCCAAGTGGTTGGGAAACGGGACTTTCATGGGGATCGCGCTGGATGTGGGCGTGACCGGGCTGGAGATCAAGGAGGCGTGTGTGACGGGACGGGAGGCGCAGTGCAGGAGGGCGAAGTATGTGGAGACGGGGAGGTTGGTGGGGGGAGTGGCTGGGGCGGCCGGAGGTGCGAATTTCGGCGCTAAACTAAGTCGACGGGCATGCAATATCTTATTAGGCATTGCGGCTAAAGGGCGTGGTGAGCTGATCTGTAGCGTTATCGGAGGTGCTGCGGGAGGGGATGCAGGGGGCAATTTGTTCGGCGATGGCGGCGCGTTTCTGGGTGGGCAGATCCTAGAGGTCAATGGTGATTTGATATTCCAGCCAGAGGGGGCTTAGCCATGAATTTTTTTCTGGCTTACACCATTGTGTGGTTTGTTGGAATGTTGGTTCTCGTGGGACTGATGCTATTTGCCGAATATACGAAACTCGACGAGCTGGAAAGTTACTTCAGTGAAAATGAAAAGGTCTGTAGGCATAAGCGTTTTTGGAAAAAAAATCAGCGACTCGACCGTTTTCATCGTATGGGGTTGATGATCGATATTTTGTCAATGCCCAAGGCCTTCCTGAAAGCAGGCCTCGTGACTGAGGCCGAACTGGCATCTGTTCCTTTAGCGCTTAAGCGATGGGCATTGTGGCCTTATCGTGTTGCTTCCATTTGGTTTGTCGCCTCCTGCGTTTGGTACGTCTGGTTCAATTGGTGGCCAGAGTGGACTTAACGATGGATTATTTTTTCGTCTACACCCGTGTGATGTTTTGGCCTGTCAGCTGGGGCTTTTGGGGTACTTGGCTCTAGAGGAAGCCAGCTTTTTCCTACACGTATTTTTCCTTAAAGCCACATTCCCCTGAAAAAATACTGTACATCAATCCAGTATTATCCTACATTCCATCCCAGGTGACCGGATGTCACCTGACCTTCAGTTTTTAACTATGGATGGATAAAAAATGAAATCGAAAAAAGCATTTATGCTGGGCGCGGCCATGGCGGCCTCCTGCTTCGTTTCGGCCTTTGCCCTGGCCGAGCCAACCCTTCCGAAACTCAGCACGGGCACGCTCAAGCAGGCCGTGGAAAAGGCGCTGAACCCCGGCGGCACGCTGCAAGCGCTGCCGGTCTCGGATGCGCTCAAGCAAAAATTCAACGCGGCTAAGGCCGGCAAGGCCAAGGCGCCGGCGAGCAAGGCGGCCGTCAGCAACATGGCGGTCGACACTGCGGTGGGCGAGCTGAAAAAGCCTGACCAGGCGCAAGGTCAAGAGGCTGCGGTTGCGGCGTTCACACCCCTGTTTCCCACCCTGGACATCAATACGCTTTACACCCTCACCGGGGTGGAGACCGGCGCGCAAATCGCCTACCACTTCAACCTGCCGAAAAACGCGCGTATCCAGGTCCAACTGCTGAACCAGAGCGCGGGGACCGACATGTCGCTGACCCTGTTCCACGATGACGGCCAGGGGAACCTGACCCCCCTGGGCACTTCCGACAACAGTGGCAACGCCGATGAATACCTCGACGGTGTGCTGCCGGCTGGCGATTACTACTGGTTCATGGTGGCCAATACCGCGAGCAACGCGCAATTCAGTTTCGGCGTGGCGGTGAACAGCAATATCGATGCCTTTGAGCCCAACGACACTGCGCAAACCGCATTTGCATTGCCGGATGCGATGAACCAGGTGAGGGGCAACCTCGACAGCGTCAACGATGTCGATTACTTCGACTTCACCTCGCTGCGTGGCCAGGGTGTGGGCATTTACCTGACCGATGAAGGGGCGGACACGCGCAACCAGTGGATCTTCGAGCGGTTCGATGGCAGCAACTGGGTGGTGATCCAGCCGGAAAACACCTCGATCTACTCGAACCTGACCCCGGGCTACACCGTCAAGGTGCGTGTGCGGGCGAACCCAGGAGTGGCCCTGAATCCACAGGCGCAATACACGTTGAGCCTGGGCTCGCTGCCACGCCTGAACCAGAACAACGTGAACGGCGACAACGTGGTGCGTATCCCCAGCTCGATCTTCCAACTGGCCACGCAGGCGGCCAGGAGCTTGAGTTGGAGCACCCAATGGTCCGATAGCACCGGCGAGCCATTGCGCGGTGTCACTCCGGTACTCAAGGTCGACAAGCACTACGATGGCAGCATCAATTACAACTGGGTCAACTACGAGGCCAAGACCGGCATCACCGGAGCCGCCTCAGGCAATGTCGACCTGGGCACCTGCTCCGGTGATTACCGTGTGGTCTACCCGGACAGTGCGTCCGGCCAGACGTATAACTGGGAAACCTGGTTCAACGAGGGCGGCTGGCGCATCGAGCTCAAGGAGTTCCCGGGTGTGGGCGTGGGCGGCAACATCGTGCGGACCGTCAGCCTGGGTCATATCTGCAGCCAGCGTATCGTGCGCTGATCGATTCATCTGAGTGAGGCAGGGGCAGTCCATGGGGCTGCCCCTTTTTTTGCGTGTGTGGGGGGCTCATTGCAGGTTACCGAACAGGGCCTTCATCAGCGGTGAGACGCTATTGAAATACGCCCTCTTGCTCATCGATAAGGCTGCGCAAGAACACACCCACAGACGAGGGGCGGCGAATCAAATCAGCGGGTCCCAGCGCTGCGACCAGTCACTCTCGGCCTTGACCACCTCACGCAGCAGCCCCAGCGCCTGTTGCAACACCGCCGAATCCCGCGCCCGTGAGTACACCAGGAACGTCGGGAAACTGAACTCAGGGGCCTTGGGCACGCGCTGCATCACGCCGCTGTCCAGGTAGCTTTGCACCACGCGTGTGCGGAAATAGCCCGCACCGCCCTGTTCGAGGATGTACTGCAACGCCAGCGGCCCGAGGTTGAAACTCACCGCAGCGCGAGCCCTGTCGGGCAGGGCGGCGTCGTGCTGCTGGCGGAAACCCGGGCCCCAGTCGATGTAGACGTACGGGTCCGGTTTGCTCACCAACTGCACCAGGATCAGCTTTTCTTCCAGCACCTGCTCCACCTGCAACCCCGGCCAGTACTGCGGCTGGAACACCAGCGCCGCATCGAGTACGCCGAGCTCCAGTTGCCGCAGCAGGTATTCACCTTCACGCACTTCGGTACGCAGGGCATGCCCGGGAATCTGTTCGCGCAGGGCCCGGGCCCAACCGAGCATCAGCGGGTTGCACAGGCTGACTTCACCGCCGATATGCAGCACATTGCGATAACCATCGGGCAACGGCAGGTCGCGGCGCGCGGCTTCCCAGGTTTGCAGCAACTGGTTGGCGTACGCCACAAATGCCTCGCCATCGGCGGTCAGGCGCGCACCAGCGCGGTTGCGCACGAACAGCGTACAGCCCAGCTGGTTTTCCAGGTTTTTGACGCGTGCGGTGATGGCGGTCTGGGTGACGTGCAATTTCTCGGCGGCGGCGGCCAGGCTGCCGCAGCGGGAAATTTCCAGGAAGGTGCGTGCCAGTTCGATGTCCATGAAGCCCCCGGGGATGAATGGGGACATTGTAGAGGCAGGGGTTGGAATGCGGTCAGAAAATGTGGGAAGGGGCAAGCTCCTCCCCACATTTGGATCTACGGTGTTGGGGTGATCGGTCTCTGTAAGTGCCGGGTCGGAAACGCCTTGGCATACACCCGGCACACTCGCAACACGTGCTCATCGGCAAACCGCGCGCCCACCACATGCAACCCCACCGGCAAACCATTCGCCGCCAAGCCGCACGGCACCGACGCTGCCGGCTGCTGGGTGAGATTGAAGGGGTAGGTGAACGGCGTCCACTCGGTCCATTCCTGCATCCCGGAACCGGGCGGTACGTTGTGCCCGGCCTCGAACGCGGTGATCGGCATCATCGGCGACACCAGCACATCGTAGTGTTCGTGGAACGCCGCCATCCGTGCCACCAGTGCAGCGCGGGCTTCGAGGGCCGCGTTGAAGTCATCCAGGCTCAACCGCTCGCCACGCTGGGCAATGCGCAGCAGTCCAGGGTCCAGCAGCTGTTTCTGCGCGTCGCTCATGGATCCGGTCAGGCGTGCCGCGCCCGCCGCCCACAAGATGCTGAACACCTCCAGCGGGTCGCTGAAACCAGGGTCGATCTGCTCGACATGGGCACCCAACTGCACCAGGCCTTCGACTGCCTGGGCGACTACCCTGGCCACCTGCGGGTCGACATCCACGTAGCCAAACGTTGGGCTGTATGCCACGCGCAGGCCTTTCAAATCCGTCTGCGGCGTGAGCCATGGGGTGGTCCTCGGCGCACCGATCAGGCCATCCCGCGCATCCGGTTGTGCGACGGCTTGCAGCATCAACACGCTGTCTTCCACGGTGCGGGTCATCGGCCCCAGGTGCGAGAGGATGGTCATCGAACTGGCCGGCCATTGCGGCACGTAGCCGAACGTCGGCTTGATCCCGAAGGTGCCGGTAAACGCGCAGGGGATGCGGATCGAGCCGCCGGCATCGCTGCCCTGGTGCAGCACACCCAGGTTCAACGCGGCTGCCGCGCCCGCACCGCCGGATGAGCCGCCCGCGGTGGTGCGGGTGTCCCACGGGTTGCGCGTGATGCCGTACAGCGGGTTGTCGGTGACGCCTTTCCAGCCGAACTCCGGGGTGGTGGTCTTGCCCAGCAGCACCGCGCCGGCCTTGCGCATAAAGGCCGGGAAGGGCGCGTCGACGTCCCACGGCCCCTCGGCCGACGAGGTGCGTGAGCCCTTGCGGGTGGGCATGCCGATCGTCAGCGTCAGGTCTTTGATCGATGCGGGCACGCCATCCAGGGCACCGCAGGGCTCCCCTTTCAACCAGCGTTGCTCCGACGCCCGCGCGGCGCGCAGCGCACCCTCGGGGTCCACATGGCAGTAGGCGTTGACCACCGGGTTGTAGCGCTCGATACGCAGCAGCGCATCTTCGGCGACGTCCACCGGCGATAAGGTCTTGTTACGGAAATGCTCCAGCAGTTGCACCGCTGTCAGTTGGCCCATCTCACTCATGCCCTGTCTCCCTGCGCCGCATTGACCATGGCGCGCAGCAATACCGCGCAACCGGCCGCCAGGTCATCCGGCGCGGCGTTCTCGATTTCGTTGTGGCTGATGCCGCCTTCGCACGGCACAAAGATCATCCCGGCCGGGCCCAGTTCGGCGACGAAAATCGCGTCATGCCCGGCGCCGCTGACGATGTCCATATGGCTCAAACCCAAGGCCTGGGCACCCTCGCGCACGGCAGTGACGCAGGCCGGGTTGAAATCCAGCGGTGGGAAATCGGCGGTGGGCGTCAGTTCGAAGATCAACCCGTGCCGGGCGGCTGTGGTTTCGATCACGTCGCACACTTCATCGACCATGGCTTGCAGCTTATCGGCATGCAGGTGGCGCAGGTCGATGGTCATGTGCACCTGGCCGGGAATCACATTGCGCGAGCCCGGGTGCAGGCTCAGGCAGCCGACGGTGCCGCAGGCGTGAGGTTGTTGCTGATGAGCGATGCGGTTGACCGCGCTGACCACCTCGGCGGCGCCGACCAGGGCGTCCTTGCGCAGGTGCATGGGCGTCGGGCCGGCGTGGGCTTCCACGCCGGTGAGGGTCAGGTCGAACCACTTCTGGCCCAGGCAACCCATCACCACGCCAATGGTGGTGGCCTGGTCTTCCAGCACCGGGCCTTGTTCGATATGCGCTTCGAAATACGCGCCGACCGGGTGGCCCAACACCGCGCGCGAACCGGCATAGCCGATGCGCTGCAATTCAGCGCCCACCGACAGGCCCTGGTCGTCGCGTTTGTCGAGGGTATCCTGCAAGTCGAACTTACCGGCAAATACCCCGGAGCCCATCATGCACGGCGGGAAACGCGAGCCTTCTTCGTTGGTCCACACCACCACTTCGAGCGGCGCTTCGGTCTCGATCTTCAAGTCATTGAGGGTCCGTATCACTTCCAGCCCGGCCATCACGCCGTAGCAACCATCGAACTTGCCACCGGTGGGCTGGGTGTCGATATGGCTGCCGGTCATCACCGGCGGCAGGGCCGGGTTGCGCCCAGGGCGACGGGCGAAAATATTGCCGATAGCGTCGACACTGACGCTGCACCCGGCGGCCTCGCACCACTGTACAAACAGATCACGGGCCTGGCGGTCCAGGTCGGTGAGGGCCAGGCGGCACACGCCGCCCTTGACCGTGGCGCCCAGTTGCGCCAGGTCCATCAGCGATTGCCACAGGCGGTCGCGGTTGATCAGCGGGGCGTTGCTCTGGAGCGGTTGCGCAAAACTGTTCATCTGCAATCTCCCGTCAGGCGCTCAGCGCCAGGTAGCGGTTCTTGATCGTCGGGTCGGCGCGGAAGGCGGCGGCGCTGCCCTCGTAGACCACGCGGCCCTGTTCGAGGACGTAATGGCGGTCGGCGAGCTTGTCGCAGACCATCAGGTTCTGTTCCACCAGCAGCACCGGCAGGCCGTCGTCCTTGACCTTGCGCAGGATCTTCACCAGCTCGTCGACGATCACCGGGGCCAGGCCTTCGGTGGGTTCGTCGAGGATCAGCAGTTTTGGATCATTGAGCAGGGCGCGGGCGATGGCGAGCATCTGTTGCTCGCCGCCGGAGAGCGCATGGCCGGCGTTCTTGCGCCGCTCCTTGAGGCGCGGGAACATGCCGTACACGTCTTGGAGCTGCCAGCGGCTGGTCTTGCGGACGGCGATGCGCAGGTTTTCCTCGACGCTCAGCAGGCGGAAGATCCCGCGATTCTCCGGCACCAGCGCCAGGCCCTGGCGGGCGATCTCAAAAATCTTCCGACCCACCAGTGCCTGGCCGTTGAAGTGGATCTGGCCCTGGCGCGGGCAGATGATGCCGAGGATGCTGCGCAGGGTGGTGGTCTTGCCGGCACCGTTGCGCCCGAGCAGGGTCACCAGTTCGCCGGGGTTGACGCTCAGCGACACGCCTTCAAGCACGTGGCTCTTGTCGTAGTAGGAATGGATATTCTCGACGATCAGCATCAGGCGGCCTCCCCAAGGTAAGCACTGCGCACGCGTTCATCGGCACGCACGAACTCCGGCGTGCCTTCCACCAGGATCTGCCCGTGGCTCATCACCGTGATGCGTTGGCTGATGGACATGACGATGCTCATGTTGTGTTCGATCAACAGCACCGTGTGGTCGCGGCCGAGGTCGCTGATCAGTTGGGTCATGATCGGGATGTCATCGATGCCCATGCCCGAGGTGGGCTCGTCGAGCATCAACAGTTTCGGCTTGGAGCAGATCGACATGCCCACCTCCAGCACCCGTTGCTGGCCGTGGGACAACTCGCCGGCCAGGGTCTCGGCGCGGGCGGTAAGTTGCAGGCGTTCGAGCACCTGGTCGGCCATCTCCAGATGTTCGCGCTTGCTGTCCACGCGGCGCCAGAAATTCAGCGCACGTGCACCGTCGCGGCCCTGGGCAGCGAGGCGCAGGTTCTCGCGCACGCTGAGGTTCTGGAACAGGCTGGTGAGCTGGAACGAGCGCGCCATGCCCAGGCCGACGCGGCCGTGGGCCGGCTTGCGCATCAGGTTCCTGCCGTCGAAATGAATCGCCCCGGCCGTGGCCTGGCGTTCACCGGTCAGGCAGTGGAACAGGCTGGTCTTGCCCGCGCCGTTGGGACCGATGATGGTGTGGATGGTGCCGGCTTCGACCTTGAGGTTCACGCCGTTCACTGCCCAGAACGCGCCATAGGCCAGTTCCAGGTCTTGGGTTTCCAGCAGGATGCTCATAGCCCTTCCTCCTTGGCGACGACGTCTGCCTTGCGACTGCCGCGCACGCGCTCGAACAACGCGGCCAGGCCGCCCCACAAACCGCCGCGCATGAAGATCACCACCAGGATCAAAATCACCCCCAGCAACATCAGCCAGCGCGGCCACAGGTCGGAGAGAAAATCCCCCAGCAGTACGATGGAACCGGCGCCCAGCAACGAGCCGAACAGTGAGCCGGTGCCGCCGATAATGGTCATGATCAGGATGTTCTCGGACATCGCCAGGTCGATATTCGACAGCGGCACAAAGTGCAGCAGCATGGCGTACAGCGCCCCGGCGATGCCGGTGACCGCGCCGGACAGCACGAACACCAGGATCTTGAAGTGCCGCGTGTCGTAGCCGATGGCCGAGGCGCGGGTTTCGTTTTCGCGGATCGCCATCAGCGTGCTGCCGAACGGCGAGGCGATCACCCGGCGTGCACCAACGAAGATCAACAGGAACAGCACCGCGACAAAGCCATAGAACGCACGGGCGTCGGCCAGGGACAGCAGCACGGTGTCACCGAGGCGAATCTCGGGGCGTGGCACGCTGAGCAGGCCGTTGTCGCCGCCGGTCCAGTCGCTCAAGGTGTAGGCGACGAAGTAGGCCATCTGGCTGAACGCCAACGTGAGCATCACGAAGTAGATGCCGGTGCGTCGGATTGCCAGGGCACCCACCAGCAAGGCCAGGAAGCCACCAGCGATGGCGGCACCCAGCAGCGCGGTGAACAGGCCCAGTTGCAGGTGGATCATCAGCAGCGCCGCGCAGTAGGCGCCGGCACCAAAGAAGATGCCTTGGCCGAATGACAGCAGCCCGGTGTAGCCCAGCAACAGGTTGCAGGCCAGGGCGGCCATGGCGAAGATCAGGATCTCGGTGGCCAGGGTCGCCGAGGGCAATATCAAGGGCAGGCCGATCAGCACCGCCACTACCCACAGCAACATGGCGCGCGATTGCGTTTTGGCAAACGGCAGGGGATTTTTCTCGCTCATGTCAGGCTCTCCCAAACAGGCCGTAAGGACGCACCAGAATCACCACGGCCATGGCGCCGTAGATCATCAGGCTCGCGCCTTGGGGCCAGAGTGTGGTCATCAGGCTTTGCACCACGCCCACCAGTAAACCGCCGACCAGTGCACCGCTGAACGAGCCCATGCCGCCGATCACCACCACCACGAAGGCGATGCCGAGAATCTCCGGGCCCACGAACGGCTGGGCGCCGCGCAACGGCGCGAACAGCACACCGGCCATGCCGGCCAGGCCGACGCCGAGGGCGAAGGTCATGGAGAACAGGCGGAAGATGTTCGTGCCGAGCAGCGACACGGTCTCGGTGCTTTCACTGCCGGCGCGCACCAGGGCGCCAAAGCGCGTGCGCTCCAGCAGCAGCCACAGGCCCAGGCCAACCAACCCGGAAAACACAATCAGGAACAGGCGGTAGTAGGGGTAGACGAAATCACCCACCACCAGCACGCCGCGCAGCAGTTCCGGCACGGCGACGCTTTTGCCCACCGGGCCCCAGATCATCACGCTGGCTTCCTGGATGATCAGCGCGATGCCCAGCGTGACCAGGATCTGGAACATGTGCGGCAAGTGATAGATCCGCTGGATCAACACACGCTCGATCACCCAGGCCAACGCGGCCACCACCAGCGGCGCAATCAGCAGCGCCAGCCAGAAGTTGCCGGTGAGGCTCACGGCGGTGTAGCAGATGTAGGCGCCCAGCAGGAAGAACGCGCCGTGGGCGAAGTTGACGAAGTTGAGCAGGCCGAAAATGATCGTCAGGCCGACCGCGATCAGGAAGTAGATCATCCCCAATCCAAGGCCGTTGAGTATCTGGAACAGGTAAAGATTAAGCATGCAGGAACCCTCGAACAGGTGGCCGCCGGGGCGGCCCTGCCGTTTACAACCGGTGAAGTTTTAGCGGATCAGGCGAGCGTGCAGCCCGTGGCTTCCAGCGGCGGGAATGACTGGCCGGCGTTGAGCACCTTGGCCAGGTCATCCTTGTCGGCCATGTCGCCGGCGGCCTTGCCGACCAGCAGGTAGTAGTCCTTGATCACCTGGTGGTCGCCGGCGCGAATCGACTCCTTGCCGGTGGGGCCTTCGAAACTCAGGCCCTGCATGGCCTTGGCCACGGTCGGCCCGTCGAAGCTGCCGGTGGCGATGATGGTGTCGAGCATGACTTTGGTGCTGATGTAGTCGGCGGCCAACGGGTAGGTGGGGTTGATGCCGTACTTGGCCTGGGTCAGCTTGACCAGCTCGCGGTTGAGCGGGGTGTCGACCTGATGCCAGTACTGCGCGCCGAGGTACACGCCTTCGAGGATGTCGCTGCCCAGTTCCTGGAACTGGTCGAGTCCGGCGGACCACACCAACAGCACTTTCATGCGTTCCTTGATGCCGAAGTTCACCGCCTGGCGCAGGGTGTTGGACGATTGGCTGCCAAAGTTGAGCAACACCAGCACATCCGGCTTGGTGGAAATGGCATTGGTGAGGTAGCCGGAGAATTCCTGTTCCTGCAGCGAGTGGTAGCTGTTGCCGACGTGTTCCAGGCCGTGTTCCTTGAGCACGTTTCTGGCGCCTTCGAGCAGCGCTTCGCCGAACACATATTGTGGCGTGATGGTGTACCAGCGCTTGGCGTCCGGCAGCAGTTTGATCAGCGGCACCATGGTTTCGCGGATGGCGCCGTAGGTAGGCACCGACCAGCGGAACGTGGCGTGGTTGCAGTCTTTGCCGGTGACTTCATCGGCCCCGACCGGGGTCATGAATACACCGCCGACCTTGTCGACTTCCTTGGCCACCGCCAGCGCCGACGACGACAGCGTGCAGCCTTGGAAGAACCGCGCGCCGTCCTGCTGGATTGCCTCCTGTACCTTGCGTACGGCTTTGCCGGCGTTGCCCTCGGTGTCGATGACCTTGTAGTTCAATGGGCGGCCCAGGAGCTCGGTGTGTTGTGCCACCGCCAGGCGCGAACCCATGTCGGCAAACTTGCCATAGCTGGCAAAGGCGCCGGACATGGACTTGAGGCCGTAAAAGGTAAAGGGCTCGGCGGCGAATGCGGACCGTACGCTCAGCGGAAGGCTGAGGGCGGCGGCCGCAGTAAGACTGGCTTTTAATAACGTACGACGCTGCATGGGGTGACTCCCTGGTTTAGTTATTGGCAGGAGTAGCAATGGCGATACGGTGGAGCAGGGCCTGTGGGCAGGCCTGTTATTGGGGTAACGCAATGTGCGGTTTGTAATGCAGTCAACTGTGGGAGGGGGGGGTCTTAAGAGTGATCGAACTCCAGTAGAAAGTGCGGGCTGACCTGGCCTTCCAGCGCGGTCATATGGTGTTCGGCGTCGCACATATGTTCATGCATCAGGCTGCGTACCGCGCCTTCATCCCCGGCGCGAAAGGCGCTCAGCAGTTGCTTGTGATAGTCGAGGTTGGCGGCGTCGAACTGCTTGCGCTTGGGCTTGTAGGCTTTTTTCAGCACCACCAGGTCGCGCAGCAGATCGTTGAGAAACTGCGCCATAAAGCTCAGCAACGGGTTGGGGCAGGCCTTGGCCAGCAGGTTATGAAACTCCAGTTCCGCCAGGCGTTGCTCGCGCTGGCCGGCTTCGCTGTCTTCGGGAGCGCTGCAGAAATCCACGTTGTCCTGCAGGGCCTGGTAGTCGTCTTCACTCAGGCGCCCGAGCACCGACACCGCCAGTTCCACTTCGATGACCTTGCGCAATTGGTACACCTGCTCGCCATCCAGGTGCTGGAAGTGCAGGTAGTTACGCAGCGCACGGCTGGCGGGTTCAGTGCCGGCCTGGTTCAGGTAGGCGCCGCCGCTGGGGCCGGTGCGGGTACTCACCAGCCCCTCGACCTCCAGGGCCTTGAGCGCTTCACGGGCCGAGCCCTTGGAGCACTGGAAGCTTTCCATCAGCTCACGCTCGGTGGGCAGGCGGTCGCCGGGCTTCAAGGCATCGGTGACAATGGAGCGCTTGACCGACTCGACAATCACGTCGGACAGCTTCTGGCGTTTGCGGCGTAGCGGGCGAGTCAGCATAGGGTCGATTTATCGTATTAATGCGGATAAATAGCACTTAATAACGATTGAGACGGAGCGTCAACGCAGGGTGTCGTTTTCGGCGGCAACAGGTCGTAAATGACGCCCTACTCCCAATTACCCGAATCCAGGCAGCGCGTAGAAGGGGGTGGTTGCTTGCCATAGGCCAGGAAGTCGCCGACCCACTGGCTGACGCAGCCGCTGGTCCCCGTCTGAGCCGCCTCCTTGAGGTGCAGCTGTTCGACCAAGGGTGCGGCCTTTTCTCCGTATGGGGCATTGACCAGCACCATGCGCGCGACGCGTTCCGGATACAGCGTCCCGTAGCGGTTGCCCAGCCGCGAGGCGTCAGCATTGCCCAGGTAAAGCAGTTGCGCATCGCCCAGTTGGGCACGTACGAACTCCATGTCCCGTGCGGCCTGTTCGACGCTTTTGTCGTGCTTGAGGTCGCGGGGGCTGAGTTCGATGACGTCATAGTAATTGAGCAGCCTGCGGTAAGCCTGAGTGGAGTAGTCGCTCCAGCGGCTGGCCAACTTAATGGCGAAGGTGCCGCCGGTGTTGCTTCTCGAGGCGTTGCCGGCCTGGGCAAAGACCAGGCCGGCGCGGTTCAGCGGCTCGCGGGCGCCCACACGGGTCAGGTTGAGACGGATGCTGCCTTGACGCGGCGCCGCGTAATTGCGCGGTACGGTCACGATGCCACACTGGGTGCGCGACAGCACCTCGGGGTCCAGCCGTTCGGCGGCGGGAAGGGGGCAGTCGAGCAGCCAATCAATGGCGGTGGGTTTGATCAGTGGCTCTGCCTGGCCAAGGTTTGCCATCAACCAGAAACAGCCGCACGCGAGGTATTTTGCAACATTCATCCAGTGGTCCCTGGCAGCCGTGTGATAGCGGCATTTTTTACCAAGGAACCTGGGGCGAGGAATGTAGGGGCGGTAGACGACTCGTGTACGAAATTGGAGTTTTGTTTATCAGATTTTGGTTTTCCAACCGCCGCCCAATGCCTTGTACAGCGCGATGCTGGCCTGCAGGCGCGACAGTCGCAATTGCACGTTCAAGTCCTGGGCGGCATACAGGGTGCGCTGGGTTTCCAGCACCGTGAGCAAGTCTTCGGCCCCCGCCTGGTAGCGGCTTTCGGCGATCTGGAAGGCGGTTTGGGCCTGTTGCAGTTCTTCCGTTTGCCATTGGCGCTGCTGGTCCAGGCGCGTGATGCTGCTGAGGGCTTTTTCCACATCGGCAAAGCCATTGATGATCGCGCCTCGGTAGGTTTGCAACAGCTCATCCTGGCGGGCGCGCGCCTTGTCGCGCTCGGCGCTTAAACGGCCGTTGTTGAAGATCGGCCCGACCAGGCCGGCCGTCAGTGTGTAGTAGGGGCTGCGCAGGACGTCCAGGGCCTTGTAGGCGTCGGAGCCGAGTGTGGCGCCGAGGGTCAGGGCCGGCAGCATGGCGGCGCGGGCCACGGTGACGTCCGCCTGCGCTGCCGCCAGTTGGGCCTCGGCCTTGGCGATGTCCGGCCGGCGGCTGAGCAGCTGGCTGGGCATGCCGGCACCGATGGTTGGCCAGGTCAGGTCCTGGAAAGGTTCGGCGCCCAGGTCCAGGGCCTGAACCGGCTGGCCGAGGAGGGCGGCAAGGGTGATCTGGGATTCTTCGGCCAGTTGTTGAATCAACGGCAGTTGGCGTTGCTGGCTGGCCACCAGGCTTTTCTGCTGGGCCAGTTCCAGGGCCGTGGCGGAGCCTGCGTCGTAGCGGGTCTGCACCAGGTCGAGCACGTTACGCGCATTGGCCAGGTTCAACTCGGCGATCTGCTGGCGCTGGCGGGCCGCGAGGGTTTGCGCGTAGCGGTCGGCTACGCTGCTGAGCAAGGTCAGCTCCACGGTGGCCTGGTCGAACTCGCTGGCGCGCAGGCTGTGCAGGGCGCTGTCACGGGCAGCGGCGCGGCCGCCCCAGAAGTCCACCTCATAACTGGCGGTAAGGTTGACACCGAAATTGTCGACGGCGTCATCGCTTTGCGAAGCGTCCAGGTCTGGTCCGCCCGGGCCGTGCAGCAGTTTCTGGTGGCTGGTGGCGAGGTTGAACGTCACCTCGGGTAACAGTGGCGCCCCAGCAATCACCGCCGTGGCCTGGGCCTGGCGCACGCGTGCCATGGCGGCGGCCACGTCGAAGCTGTCACGTCGGGCCTGGTCGACCAGGCGGTTCAACTGCGGGCTGCCGAACTGTGTCCACCAGCGCTGGTTGGTGGCCTGGGCGGCGTCGCGTTCGGCGAACTGCCAGGCGGCCGGCGGCGCGATACCGCTGTCCACGGCGGGCGGGTCACCGGCGCAGGCCGTGAGCAGCAGGCACAGGCCGAGTGCGGGCAGGTGCGCGGGGATGGATCGTTTATTCACTGGTCAACGCCTTAACCGGATCGAGCCGGGCAGCTTTACGGGCCGGCATGAAGCCGAATACGACGCCGGTGACCAATGCGCAACCGAATGCGCCAAGCACCGCCACCAGGGAAAACTGCACCGCCACCTGGGCCAGCACCAGCACGCCGCCCACCAGCAGGGCCAGGGCAATGCCACACAGTCCGCCGACCACCGACAGCATCACCGCCTCGGTCAGGAACTGGCGCAGGATGTCGCGCTGGCGCGCCCCGGTGGCCATGCGGATGCCGATCTCGCGGGTGCGTTCGCGCACGGTCATCAGCATGATGTTCATCACGCCAATGCCGCCTACCAGCAGGGAAATCGCGGCAATCGAGCCGAGCATCAGCGAGAGGGTGTTCTGGGTGCGCGCCTCGGCCTGGATCATCGCCGCGTTGTTGGTCAGCTCGTAGTCGCGCTTGCCGTTGTGCAGCTTTTGCATCAACTGGTCGATGGCCACCTCGGCCTCGCGGACCTTGCGCGCATCGGCGGCGGCAATCACCACGTATTCGGGGTTGTAGCTGCCGAACAGGCGCACGCTGGCGGCGGTGTAGGGGATGGCGATACGGTCATCACTGTCCTTGTTGCCGGAGCTGGCGCCTTTTTCCGCCAGCACGCCGATCACCTGGAACGGGACGTTCTCAATCAGGATGTATTGGCCGATGGGGTCGACCTCACCCTTGAACAGCTTTTCACGCACACGGTGACCGATCACCGCCACGGTGGCGGCGGCGCGCTCGTCGGCCGCGGTGAAGTAACTGCCCTCGACCACCGGCCAGTTGAAAATCACCGGGAAGTTGGTGTCATTGCCACCCACATAGGCCATGTAGTCGACGTTGCCGAAGCGCACCCCGGCCTCACTGCCGTTGACCGGCATGATGCGCTGGACCTGGGGTAATGCCGCCAGTGCGTGGACGTCGTCGAGGGTCACGATACCCAGCGGCGTGCGCGGGTTGGGCGATGACCCACTGAGGTAGATAATGTTGGAGCCGAACGCCCCCATCTGCGCCATGACCTGGCGCTTGCTGCCTTCCCCGACCGCCAGCATCACCACCACCGAGGCCACGCCGATGATGATCCCCAGCAGGGTCAGTGAGGTGCGGAAGCGGTTGATCCACATCACCCGCCACGCAGCCTGGACGGCGTCCACCAGTTCGGCCCTCCAGGCACCGTTGTGTTCGGTGCCGTCGGCCAAGCGCTGGCGCAGGTCCACGGCTTGCAACGCGCCGCCGGTGGTCGGTGGGGGCGCGGTACCGTCATCGGCCGAGTCACTGATGATCAGGCCATCGCGAATCTCGATAATGCGGTTGGCCCGCGCCGCCACTTCACGGTCGTGGGTGATCAGGATCACCACATGGCCCTGGCTCGCGAGTTCATCGAGCAGGGTCATCACCTCGGCGCCGCTGTGGCTGTCGAGGGCGCCGGTGGGTTCATCCGCCAGGATGATGTGGCCGCCGTTCATCAGCGCGCGGGCAATCGAGACGCGCTGTTGCTGACCGCCGGACAACTGGTGCGGACGGTTGCCGGTGCGCTCGGCCAGGCCCAGGCGGGTGAGCAGGGCGTGGGCGCGGGCATGGCGCTCGGTAGCGCTGATGCCGGCATAGATCGCCGGCATCTCGACGTTCTCCTGGGCCGAGCCCGAGGGGATCAGGTGGTAGCCCTGGAACACAAAGCCGAACGCCTCGCGGCGCAGCCAGGCCAGTTCGTCGCTGTCCAGGTGGGCGACGTTTTCCCCCGCGAACAGGTACTCGCCTGTGCTTGGGCGGTCGAGGCAACCGAGGATATTCATCAGCGTGGACTTGCCGGAACCGGAAGCGCCGACGATGGCGACGAATTCCCCGGCATGGATCGACAGGTCGATGCCGCGCAACACGTCAACCTGCGGGCTGTCGCCACCGCCGTAGGATTTGCGGATGTTCTTGAGTTCGATCAGGGGTGTGGTCACCTCAACCCCCGTTGCCGTCGGCCGGGCCGATCAGCAGGTGATCGCCTTCGTGCAGGCCGTCGAGCACTTCGACCCGCAGGCGATCGCTGATGCCCAGGTGCACTTCACGTTCTTCGATGCGGCCGTTGGTGGCGACCACGCGGGCGATCTGTTTGTCGGCACTTGAGGTGCCCAGCAGCGCGGCCACCGGTGCGGTGAGGACATCCTTGACCTGGCTGGCGACGAAGAATACCTGGGTGGTCATTTCGGCCATCAGCGCGTTGTCGCTGTTGTCCACGTCCAGCAGCACGGTGTACAGCACCACGCGCCCGCTGCCGCTCTTGCTGGAACTGTTGGGGCTGCCGCTGCCCTGGGTTTCATTCAGCGGCTTGGGCGGGATCGGCAGGATCTGCCGCACGGTACTGGACCAGCGCCGGTTGCCGCCGCTGAGGGTGGTGAAATAGGCGGTCATGCCGGGTTTGACGTGGCCGATGTCGGCTTCCGAGACTTCCGCCCACACGGTCATCGGCGACAACTTGGCGATCCGCAGGATCAGCGGGGTCTGCTGCTGGGCGTTAAGGGTCTGGCCGACCCGCGCATCCACCGCCACCACGGTGCCGGTCATCGGTGCGTAGATGCGCGTATAGCCCAGCTCCGCTTCATCGCTGCGCAGGCTGGCCTGGGCCTGGAGAATCTGCGCCTGGAACATATCGACTCGGGCCTGGGTGGCGCTCAATTCGGCCTTGGCGGTTTGCACATCCTCCTCGCGGGTGGCGTTGCCGGCGGCCAGGCGCTGTTGGCGCTGGTACTTCTGGCGCGCCAGTGCGTGCTGGGCTTTCTGCTCCTGCAGCTGCGCCTTGAGGTTTTCGATGGCATAGCGGCTGGCGTCGAGCTTGGCTTTTTGCGTCGAGGGGTCGATCTCCACCAGCAATTGGCCTTCCTGGACCTGGTCGCCGGCTTCGACGTGGATCTTGCGAATCTGTCCGGACGCCTGGGCGCCCACGTCGACATACCGGCGCGGTTGCAGGGTGCCCAGGGCCGTGACGCTGTTTTCGATATTGCCGCGGGTGACGGTAACGGTGGTCAGGGTCTCACCCCCCGTCGGCAATACCTGCCAGGCGGCGACGGCGATGATGGGAATCAGGCACGCAATAGCTAGCAAGGCGCGTCGGGCAGGGCGAGGGCGTTTCATGCTTAGGTTCCAGCCAGGAAAGTTCGGAGCGCAGTTGCGCAGAGCTGACAGTTAAACGAGAGAATTGCCCAAAGATTTAGGCTGATACATAAGCGGTTACAGGTCGTGTGCAGAAAAAAATCGGCCTGTAGATGCAAGTCTTGTTTAAAAGTAGATGAGAATTACTATAAATTGCACCTACCCAAACTGCCATTACTGAATGGCCTGTATTTGTTGTAGGAGCGAGCTTGCTCGCGAAGAGCTCAGGGACGCCGCGTTCACTCTGGTTTCCCGCGTTATCGTTGAGGTACTTCGCGAGCAAGCTCGCTCCTGCAGGACCAAATGCCGCCGCCCGGGGGCCAGGAGTCATGTTGGAAAACTACTATCGCGAGCTGGTGTGCTTCCTCAACGCCAAGCTGGGCAACCGCCAGGTGGCCGAGGATGTGGTGCATGACGCTTATGTCCGGGTGCTGGAACGTTCCAGCGAGACGCCCATCGAACAGCCCCGTGCGTTTTTGTATCGCACCGCGCTGAACCTGGTGATCGATGGTCACCGGCGTAACGCCTTGCGCCAGGTCGAACCCCTGGATGTACTCGACAGCGAGGAGCGCTTCGCCGCCGGTTCGCCCCATGCCACCCACGACTACGGCCAACGCCTGGCTATGCTCGAACGCGCCCTGGCCGAGCTGCCGGCGGCCTGTCGCGACAGCTTCCTGCTGCGCAAACTCGAGGGCCTGAGCCACCTGCAAATCGCCGAGCGCCTGGGTATTTCCCGCACCCTGGTGGAAAAACACATTGTCAATGCCATGAAGCACTGCCGGGTGCGGATACGCGAGTGGGACGCGCACTGATCACTGATCAGGTAAATTTTATTTCATTGTCCTCGTTTCCTATCAACACATGACCTGTTGTGCAGGTCTCGAAGGTATTCCCGCCCCACCGCCAAGGGGCTTATCCAGAGGACACTGGAATGACACAGGCAATTGCTTCGCCCGCGGTTCACGACCTGATCGGTATCGGTTTTGGCCCTTCGAACCTGGCGCTGGCCATCGCCCTGCAGGAGCGCGAAAAGGCGCAGGGCAAACTGGACGTGCTGTTTCTCGACAAACAGGCCGACTATCGCTGGCACGGCAATACCCTGGTGACCCAGAGCGAATTGCAGATTTCGTTCCTCAAGGACCTGGTGACCCTGCGCAACCCCACCAGCCCGTACTCCTTCGTCAATTACCTGAAAGCCCATGACCGCCTGGTGGACTTCATCAACCTGGGCACCTTCTACCCGTGCCGCATGGAGTACAACGACTACCTGCGCTGGGTTGCCGGGCAGTTCCAGGCCCAGGCCCGCTACGGCGAGGAAGTGCTGGCCATCGAGCCGATCCTGCACCAGCAGCAGGTGGAGGCGCTGCGCGTGATTTCCCGCGATGCGCTGGGCGAGCAGCATGTGCGTACCACCCGTTCGGTGGTGGTCAGCGCCGGCGGCACACCGCGTATTCCCGAAGCGTTCAAGGCCCTCAAGGGCGACAGCCGGGTGTTCCACCATTCCCAGTACCTGGAGCGCATGGCCACCCAGCCTTGCGTGGACGGCAAGGCGATGCGCGTCGCAATCATCGGCGGTGGCCAGAGTGCGGCCGAAGCCTTTATCGACCTGAACGACAGCTTCCCCTCGGTGCAGGTCGACATGATCCTGCGCGGTTCGGCACTCAAGCCGGCCGATGACAGCCCGTTCGTCAACGAAGTGTTCTCGCCGGCCTTTACCGACCTGGTGTTCCAGCAAGTCGGTGCCGAGCGCGAGCGCCTGGTCGCCGAGTACCAGAACACCAACTATTCGGTGGTCGACCTCGACCTGATTGAGCGCATCTACGGGATTTTCTACCGCCAGAAAGTCTCCGGCATCGCCCGCCAGGCCTTCCGCACCATGACCGTGGTCGAGAAGGTCACCCCCGGCCCCCTGGGCATCGAACTGGCCCTGCGCAACAACGCCAACGGCGAAACCAGCGTCAACCATTACGACGCGGTGATCCTTGCCACCGGCTACGAGCGCGAGACGCATCGCGCACTGCTGGCGCCGCTGGAGGAGTATCTGGGTGATTTTGAAGTGGCGCGCGACTACCGCATCGTCACCGATGAGCGCTGCAAGGCCGGCATCTACATCCAGGGCTTCAGCCAGGCCAGTCATGGCTTGAGCGATACGCTGCTGTCGGTACTGCCGATTCGTGCGGATGAGATTGCAGCGTCGCTGTTTGAAAACGACCGTAGCCGCGGCAAGGCGCGTTCGGTGCAGGATCTGCTCCTCGCCACCGCCAGCTGACAAGCTGCACTTGTGACACGGGGGGCTGGCTGATACTGTACAAAAAACCAGTATCGGTAGCCCTCCATGCAGTTGATCGAAAAACTCAGCATCCTCGCCGACGCCGCCAAGTACGACGCCTCCTGCGCCAGCAGTGGCGCGCCCAAGCGCAGTTCGGAAGGCAAGGCGGGGCTGGGCTCAACCGATGGCATGGGCATCTGCCACAGCTACACGCCGGACGGTCGCTGCGTATCTTTGCTCAAGGTACTGCTCACGAACTTCTGTCTCTACGACTGCCAATACTGCGTCAACCGCCGCTCCAGCGACGTGCCCCGCGCACGCTTCAGCCCGGAGGAGGTGGTCACCCTGACCCTGGATTTCTACAAGCGCAACTGCGTCAGCGGGCTGTTCCTCAGCTCGGGCATCATTCGTTCGGCCGACTACACCATGGAGCAGTTGGTGCGGGTGGCCAAACTGCTGCGCGAAGAGCATGACTTTCGCGGTTACATCCACCTCAAGACCATCCCCGAAGCCGACTCGGCGCTGATTGCCGAGGCCGGGCGCTACGCCGACCGCCTCAGCGTGAATATCGAACTGCCCACCGATGCCAGCCTGCAAACCCTGGCGCCGGAAAAACAGATCGTCTCGATCAAGCAGGCCATGCAGACCATCTATACCGGCGAGCAGACGGTCCTGAACGAACCCCGCGCGCCGCGTTTCGCCCCGGCGGGTCAGAGCACCCAGATGATCGTCGGCGCCGACGAGACCGACGACAGCACCATCCTCCACAGTGCCGAGGCGCTGTATGGCAACTACAAGCTGCGCCGCGTGTACTACTCGGCCTTCAGCCCCATCCCCAACAGCCCGAAAAGCGTACCCCTGGCCGCGCCGCCGTTGATGCGCGAGCATCGCTTGTACCAGGCCGACTTCCTGCTGCGCAGCTACGGCTTCAGCGCCAACGAACTCTTTGAAGGCCCTGGACATTGATCCCAAGCTGGCCTGGGCCCTGGAACACCGCGAGGTGTTCCCCCTGGACCTGAACCGCGCCGAGCCGACCTTGATCGCCCGCATCCCAGGGATCGGCCTGCGCACCACCCAGCGCCTGGTGGACCTGCGCCGCGAACGCAAGATCCGCTTTGAAGACCTGGCACGCATGCGTTGCGTGCTAGCCAAGGCCAAGCCGTTTTTCATCACCAGTGACTACCACCCGCAACAGGCCGACAGCACCAGCGTGCTGCTGCGCGAACAACTGCGTGACCGCCCGCAGCCGCAGCAGATGGGGTTGTGGGGATGATCAGCCTGGAATGCGACAACCTTTTCAGCACCTGGCGCGAACAGGCGCGCTGGCTGCTCAGCCATCAGGTCGACCCGAGCCAGGTGAGCTGGGGCGAGGTGCAGGCGGCGGACCTGTTTGCGACCGATGAGCCGATCCCCGAAGGCTTGGGTCCGTTCCAGGCGCGAATTCCCAAGGCGCTGCTGGAATTGCTGGAGTCGGCCGCCTGCTACCAAGGTGATCAGCGTTGGAGTCTGTTGTATGAGGTGTTGTGGCGCGTCAGCCATGGCGACCGCACCGCGATGCTGGCGGGGGATAAGCTCGGCAGCGAGTTGCAGCGGCGCATCAAGCAGGTCAGCCGTGAGGCCCATCACCTGCATGCGTTTGTGCGCTTTATCGCCTTGCCGGCAGGGGCGGGGCCTGAGCTGCCGGAGTACGTGGCCTGGCATGAACCGGCCCATGACATTCTCAAGTCGGCCAGCCAGCATTTTGTCGGGCGCATGGGGCGCCATCGCTGGATGATCGCCACGCCGTTGGACGGGGTGTACTACGACGGCGAACAGTTACTCCACCAGCGTGAGTGCCCCGAGGCGTGGCGGCAGCTGGCGCAGAACGTCGAGGATCCCCACAGCGCGATGTGGCTGACGTACTACAGCCACATCTTCAACCCGGCGCGGTTGAACCCCAAAGTGATGGAAGGGCACTTGCCGAGCCGGTTCTGGAAGAATCTGCCGGAGGGCAAGTTGATACCGGGGTTGATCAGCGAGGCGCGCACGGGCAAGCAGAAGGATGGGCAGGCGAAGCTGGTGGGGGCGCGCCAAGGTAAGAAAATCTTAAGCGGGCATGGTTAAAAATGTGGGAGGGGCGGTGCGACGATTCGACTTGCTCCCACATTCGATCCTCATTGGCTTGGCGAGTGGGGCTCAGGCCAGTTCGATGGCGGTATTCTTCACCACCGCCAACTCCGGATGCGCCACCAACTTATCGATGTGCAACTCATCGTTGTTCAGCCAGATCTCCGATACCACCCGGTAGTGCTCCATATCCCGGCAGCGCATGCGCAGGCTGTAGTCGAACGGCCCGCTGATCAGCTGGCATTCGAACACCTGGGGGCAGGCCTTCATACACGCTTCGAAGGCCTTTTGCGCCGAGCGCCCGCTCTGGTTGGACAAGGCCACCAGCACCAGCAGCGACAGCCCTGGCGAGACCATCTGCACATCGATGATTGCCCCATACCCACGAATCACCCCGCGTCGCTCCAGCTTTCGCACCCGCTCCAGGCAGGGCCTGGGGGTGAGGTGCACCAGTGACGAGAGCTTTTCGTAGGTGATACGCCCCTGATGGCGCAGCACTTCGATGATCGCCTCATCGATGCGATCCAGCGCAGGGGCGGAGTGGGGTCCGTTGGCCTTGGTATCCATGGGGTTCACTTCAAACGGTTGGGAAGAAGGGTGAGCAAGCGTTCAACGGTTGCGTGACAAGTATGGTACGGCCTTCCCTGGCCAACGTCTGCATGACTTTGCCACTGGGCCTGCAGGTGTCAGGCGCGTTTCTTCTGTTGCGCGGCAGGCTGCAGGGTCAGGCGGGCAAATAGGTCCTTGGGGTCGTCCAACACGGGCACCAGTTCCAAGTCGCTGCCCAGGTCCAGTGCCTTGGCTGCATCCAACACATAACGAAGGGCCGAATAGTCCTCGATGGCAAACCCGACTGAGTCGAACAGCGTGATCTGTTGCGCGTGTTCGCGGCCAGGGAGCTGGCCGTTGATCACCTGCCACAGTTCGGTCACTGGTGAGTCGTGCGGCATGTGCTGGATCTCACCTTCGATGCGGCTTTGGGGTTCGTACTCGACGATCACACGGGCGCGCTCGACGATGCGTCGGTCCAGTTCGGTTTTGCCCGGGCAGTCGCCGCCCACGGCGTTGAGGTGCATGCCCGGCTCAATCATCTCGTCGGTCAGAATGGTGGCGTAGGCTTTGTCGGCGGTAACGGTGGTGACGATATCCGCGCCTTTCACGGCGTCTGCCACGCTGGCGGCGAGGATCACCTTGATCGCCGGGAACGCTTTGAGGTTGGCTGCGAGCTTGGCGGTGGCCTTGGTGTCGATATCGAACAGGCGAATCTCGTCGATGCCGAGCATCGCGTGGAAGGCCAGGGCCTGGAACTCACTCTGGGAGCCGTTGCCGATCAACGCCATGCTGCGGCTGTTGTCACGGGCCAGGTAGCGCGCCACCAGTGCCGAGGTGGCGGCAGTGCGGATGGCGGTGGTCAGGGTCATTTCGGCCAGCAGCAACGGTTTGCCGGTGTCCACATCGCCCAGGGCGCCGAATGCCATGACCGTGAGCATGCCCGCCAGCGTGTTTTTCGGGTGGCCATTGACGTACTTGAAGGCATACAGCGAGGCGTCGGACACCGGCATCAGTTCGATCACACCCTCCGGGGAGTGATTGGCCAGGCGTGCGCACTTCTCGAAATCCTGCCAGCGCAGGTAGTCGGCGCGAATGTACTCGGCCATTTCGATGATGCAGGTTTGCAAGCCTTTTTGCGCGACCAGATAGCTGAGGTCGTTGACGTCGATGTAGCGGGTCATGGAGAGGCTCCTTGTTGTTCGAGAGGGGCTGCGGTGAACGCGGCGAGCGTTTTCTGCTGTGCGTAGCTCGGCGCAGCAAGCGTGGGCAGCCGGGCTATTGTCTGCGTTCGGGCCGATGAATCCCGGCTGAAACAAGGGGCGCGCCCAGCGGGTAAAGCTGAAAAGGTGGGTGATGCAGCCGAATCGGCTGTGAGGTCTGTAATGGGATCAAAAGGCGGGAGAGGGTATTGTGGTATTTGCCATAGCTGTCTCAGCCAGGAGGAATCATGTCTACCGTCGTACGTCTCGCCCAATCCGCCGATGCCGAAGGGATCAGCCAGGTCATCCTGGCGGCCTTGCACAGCAGCAATGCGCGGGATTATCCGGCGGATGTGATTGCCCGGGTGGCCAGCAACTTCACGCCGGACGCGGTGCTGGAGCTGCTCAAGCGGCGTGTGGTGCTGGTGGCGGTCCAGGACCGGGTGATCGTCGCCACGGCGGCCCTGGATACCAATGTGGTGCGCTCGGTATTCGTCAATCCGGCGGCGCAAGGGCAGGGCGTTGGCCGGTTGCTGATGATTGAAATCGAACTGCGCGCGCGGGAAGCGGGGGTGACGACGCTGAGTGTGCCGTCTTCGCTGACCGCCGAGCCGTTCTACACCAAACTGGGGTTTCACACGGTACGCGACGTCTACCACGGCAATGAGCGCACGCTGGTGATGGAAAAGGCGCTGTTGTCGCGCCATCCCATCGGGCCGTACCGCGACCGTCAGCACCGGGCGCAAGTGGTGGCGTTATGGCAGGAGGCTTTTGGTTATGACACGGCGCATAACCTGCCGACCTTGGCGATCGATAAGAAACTGGCGGTCAATGACGGGCTGTTTTTTGTAGCGACGGACAAGAAAACCGTGATCGGGACGATTCTTGCCGGCTACGACGGCCATCGCGGCTGGCTGTATTCGGTGGCCGTGCACGCCGACTATCGGCGTCATGGCCTGGGTTCCTCGCTGGTGCGGCATGCGGAACAGGCATTGACGGCCCTGGGCTGCATGAAGATCAACCTGCAGATCACCAGTGGCAATGAGGCGGTGGCGGGGTTCTACGAGGCGCTGGGGTATGGGGTGGAGGCGAGGATCAGCATGGGCAAGAAGGTTGCCGAGAATATTCCGACTCAATCCTAAGAACACTGCAAAACAAATGTGGGAGGGGGCAAGCCCTCTCCCACATTTGATGTGCGGTGTTGCGGGTTTAGACTTTTACGATCCAACCCGCTGGCGCTTCGACGTCGCCGGTCTGCACGCCGGTCAGCTCTTTGTAGAGCTTCTGGGTGATTGGGCCGACTTCGGTCTCGCTGTGGAACACATGCAGTTGGCCGTTGTACTGGATACCGCCGATCGGCGAGATCACCGCGGCAGTGCCGCAGGCGCCGGCTTCCTTGAACTGATCCAGCTTGTCGATGAACACTTCGCCTTCGACCACTTCCAGGCCCAGGCGGGTCTGGGCCAGTTCGATCAGCGACAGGCGGGTGATGCCTGGCAGCACCGAAGGCGACTTCGGTGTGATGAACTTGTTGTCGTGGGTGATCCCGAAGAAGTTGGCCGAGCCGACTTCTTCGATTTTCGAGTGGGTCATCGGGTCCAGGTAGATCGCATCGGCGAAACCGGATTTCTTCGCTTCCGAGCCCGGCATCAGGCTGGCGGCGTAGTTGCCACCGACCTTGGCGGCACCGGTGCCCTGTGGCGCGGCGCGGTCGAAGGTGGAGATCTGGAAGTTGTGGGGCACCAGGCCGCCCTTGAAGTAGGCGCCGACCGGGATGCAGAACACCGAGAAGATGAACTCCGGCGCGGTACGCACGCCGATGTTGTCACCGGTGCCGATCACGAACGGGCGCAGGTACAGCGCGCCGCCGCTGCCGTACGGCGGGATGAACCGCTCGTTGGCCTTGACCACTTGTTTGCATGCGTCGATGAACGCGTCGGTCGGGACGTGCGGCATCAGCAGGCGGGCGCAGCTGCGCTGCATGCGCGCGGCGTTCTGGTCCGGACGGAACAGGTTGATCGAACCGTCCTTGCAGCGGTAGGCCTTGAGGCCTTCGAAGCACTGCTGGCCGTAGTGCAGGGCGGTAGAGCCCTCGCTGATGTGCAGCTGGTTGTCGTCGGTCAGGGTGCCGGCTTGCCATTCGCCGTTTTTCCAGACTTGGAGAAACCGCTTGTCGGTCTTGATGTAGTCAAAACCCAGCTTGTCCCAATTGATGCTTTCGTTACCCATGACACCCTCTATCTTTGGTCAAGTCGGTTTTTTTCTGAATGGGCGCAACAATACTTCATTCGCAGGCCCGTTCGCATCCCCCGCGTCCCTTGCAGGAGCGAGCTTGCTCGCGAAAATCGTCAACGATAACGCGTGAAACCAGAATGAACGCGGCGCCCTCAGGTTCTTCGCGAGCAAGCTCGCTCCTGCAGGGGGGGGGTTATTTACAGGTGCAGCGCATGCCCCAGCGCCCTGAGCGCAGCTTCCTGCACCGCTTCGCCGAGCGTCGGATGGGCGTGGATGGTGCCGGCCACGTCTTCCAGGCGTGCGCCCATTTCCAGGCTGAGGCCGAAGGCGGTGGACAGCTCGGACACGCCGGCGCCGACCGCTTGCCAGCCGACAATCAGATGATTGTCGCGGCGTGCCACCACCCGTACGAAGCCGGTTTTCGACTCCAGGGTCATCGCGCGGCCGTTGGCGGCAAATGGGAAACTCGACACGATGCAGTCCAGGCCGGCGGCCTTGGCATCATCGGGCGTCTTGCCGACCACCACCAGTTCCGGGTCGGTAAAGCATACCGCCGGGATCGCGGCCGGGTTGAATTCGCGGTGTTGACCGCTGATCAGTTCGGCAACCATTTCGCCCTGGGCCATGGCCCGGTGCGCCAGCATCGGCTCGCCGCTCAGGTCGCCGATGGCATACACATTGCGCATGCTGGTCTGGCAGCGGCTGTCGATCTTGATCGCCGCGCCGTTCATCTCCAGGTTCAGCGCTTCGAGGTTCCAGCCCTGGGTATTGGGTTTACGACCAACGGCCACCAGCACCTGGTCCGTCGCCAGCGACAACGTGTCGCCATTCGGGTCGCGCACCTGCAGGCTGTTGTGCTCGAAACCGGTGACGCTGTGCTTGAGGTACAGCTTCACGCCCAACTGTTTGAGCGATTCGTTCACCGGTTGCGTCAGCTCGGCGTCGTAGGCCGGCAGGATGCGGTCCTGCGCCTCGACCACACTGACCTCGGCGCCGAGCTTGCGGTAGGCAATCCCCAACTCCAGGCCGATGTAGCCGCCGCCCACCACAATCAGGCGCTTGGGCACGCGGGTCGGCGCCAGGGCTTCGGTGGAGGAGATGATCGGCCCGCCAATCGGCAGCATCGGCAGGTTGACGCTTGTCGAACCGGTGGCCAGCAGCAGGTGTTCGCACTGGATGCGCTGGTCGCCGACGTCGACGGTCTTGCCGTCCACCACCGTGGCCCAGCCGTGGATCACCTGCACTTTGTGCTTTTTAAGCAGTGCAGCGACGCCCGTGGTCAGGCGGTCGACGATGCCGTCTTTCCATTCCACGCTTTTGCGGATGTCCAGGGTCGGCACATCCACCTCGATTCCCAACTGGGAACCCTGGCTGTGGTGCACGGTTTGCTGGAACTGCTCGGCTACGTGAATCAAGGCCTTGGACGGAATGCAGCCGATGTTCAGGCAGGTGCCGCCCAACGCCTGGCCTTCCACCAGGATCGTCGGGATGCCCAGTTGGCCGGCACGAATGGCGGCCACATAACCGCCAGGGCCGCCGCCGATAATCAGCAGCGTGGTATGCAATGTCTGAGTCATGCCCTTACTCCAGGAACAGGCTGGCGGGTTGTTCGAGCAGGCCGCGAATGGCCTGGATGAATTGCGCCGCGTCCATGCCATCGACCACGCGGTGATCGAAGGAGCTGGAGAGGTTCATCATTTTGCGAATCACGATCTGGCCCTTGATCACCATCGGCCGCTCAACGATACGGTTGACGCCAACGATGGCCACCTCCGGCAGGTTCAGCACCGGGGTGCTGACGATACCGCCCAGGGCGCCCAGGCTGGTCAGGGTAATGGTCGATCCCGACAGTTCATCGCGACTGGCCTTGCCATTGCGCGCGGCGCTGGCCAAGCGCGCGATTTCCTCGGCGTTGCCCCACAGGCTGCGTGCCTCGGCGTGACGCACCACCGGCACCATCAGGCCCACGTCGCTCTGGGTGGCGACGCCCACATGCACCGCGCCGAGGCGGGTGATGACCTGGGCTTCGTCGTCGTAACGCGCGTTGATCTGCGGGAAATCCCGCAACGCCACGACCATGGCGCGCACGATAAACGGCAGCAACGTCAGCTTGCCGCGCGTGGCGCCGTGCTTCTCATTGAGGTGCACGCGCAGCTCGTCGAGGGCGGTGACGTCGATCTCTTCCACATAGCTGAAATGCGCGGCACGCCGGGTGGCTTCCTGCATACGCTGGGCGATCTTGCGGCGCATGCCGATCACCGGGATCTGTTCTTCGTCGTTGCGTTCGGCGTAAGGGTTGGCTGCCGTCGAAGCTTTTGACGGCCCTTGTTGCAGGTAGGCGTCAAGGTCTTCGTGCAGGATCCGCCCGGCGGGGCCGGAGCCCTGTACCAGACGCAGTTGAATCCCGGCATCCAGCGCGTGCTTGCGCACGGCGGGGGAGGCCAGGGGGCGTTCGTCGACATCGCGGGCCACAGGGGTCTGTGCGGTCACGACCGGCGCGGGCTGGCTTTCAATCACCGGTGCCGGTTTGGCCTCGACAACGGGAGCCGCTTTCACCGGCTCCGCCACCACGGGCGCCTCCTTGGCGTTGCCCGCACCTTCCACTTCAATGCTGATCAGAATACTGCCCACTGCCATGACTTCACCCGGCTCGCCGCCGAGGGAAATCACCTTGCCATGGACCGGAGAGGGAATGTCCACCATCGCCTTGTCGGTCATCACATCCGCCAACACCTGGTCTTCGACGACCAGGTCGCCGACCTTCACATGCCACTGCGACAGTTCAACTTCCGCGATGCCTTCGCCAATGTCCGGCATCTTGATAACGTGCGTGCCCATTCAGACCTCCATGACCCGTTTCAACGCCGCGCCCACTCGGGACGGGCCTGGGAAATACGCCCACTCCTGCGCGTGCGGGTAGGGGGTGTCCCAACCGGTGACGCGTTCGATCGGCGCTTCCAGGTGGTGGAAGCAATGCTCCTGCACCAGCGCCACCAATTCAGCACCAAAGCCGCAGGTGCGGGTGGCTTCGTGCACCACCACGCAACGGCCGGTCTTCTTCACGGATTTGACGATGGTTTCCAGGTCCAGCGGCCACAGGCTGCGCAGGTCGATGACTTCGGCGTCGATGCCGGTTTCTTCGGCGGCGACCTGCGACACATACACGGTGGTGCCGTAGGTCAGCACAGTGACGGCCGAGCCCGGACGCACGATGGCGGCCACGTCCAGCGGCACGGTGTAGTAACCGTCCGGCACTTGCGCCTGCGGGTGTTTCGACCACGGCGTTACCGGGCGGTCGTGGTGGCCGTCGAACGGGCCGTTGTACAGGCGTTTGGGCTCGAGGAAGATCACCGGGTCATCGTTTTCGATCGAGGCGATCAGCAGGCCCTTGGCGTCATAGGGATTGGACGGCATCACCGTGCGCAAGCCGCAGACCTGGGTGAACACCGCTTCGATGCTCTGGCTGTGGGTCTGGCCGCCGTAGATGCCGCCGCCGCAGGGCATGCGCATGGTCAGCGGTGCAGTGAACTGGCCGGCCGAGCGATAACGCAGGCGCGCCGCTTCGGAGATGATCTGGTCGGTGGCGGGGTAGACGTAGTCGGCGAACTGGATCTCGGCAACCGGGCGCAGGCCATAGGCACCCATGCCCACGGCCACGCCGATAATGCCGCTCTCGGAGATCGGTGCGTCGAAGACCCGCGAGCTGCCGTACTTGGTCTGCAAGCCTTCGGTGCAACGGAACACACCGCCGAAGTAACCGACGTCCTGGCCGAACACCACCACGTTGTCATCACGTTCAAGCATCACATCCATGGCCGAGCGCAGGGCCTGGATCATGGTCATGGTGGTGGTGGTCATGGCGGTTTCCAATTCGATGCTGTTGTTGTGATCGTTCATGTCAGATCCCCAACTCTTGACGCTGGCGCTTCAAGTGCTCCGGCATCTCTTTATAGACGTCTTCGAACATGGTCGCGGCGCTTGGAATCTGACCACCGGCCAGGGTGCCGTACTGTTCGGCTTGTTTCTGCGCGGCGATCACCTCGGCTTCCAGTTCGGCACTGACCGCCGCGTGTTCCTCTTCGGACCACTGGCCAATCCTGATCAGGTGCTGCTTGAGGCGGGCAATCGGGTCGCCCAACGGGAAGTGGCTCCAGTCGTCGGCGGGACGGTATTTGGACGGATCGTCCGAGGTGGAGTGCGGACCGGCGCGGTAGGTGACCCATTCGATCAGGGTTGGGCCGAGGTTGCGGCGCGCGCGTTCGGCGGCCCAGGCGGAGGCGGCGTACACCGCGATAAAGTCGTTGCCGTCCACGCGCAGGGAGGCGATGCCGCAGCCGACGCCGCGTCCGGCGAAGGTGGTGGCTTCACCACCGGCGATGGCCTGGAAGGTGGAAATCGCCCATTGGTTGTTGACCACGTTGAGAATCACCGGCGCGCGGTACACGTGGGCAAAGGTGAGGGCGGTGTGGAAGTCGGATTCGGCGGTGGCGCCGTCGCCGATCCAGGCCGAGGCGATCTTGGTATCGCCCTTGATCGCCGAGGCCATGCCCCAGCCTACACCCTGTACGAATTGGGTGGCGAGGTTGCCGGAAATGGTGAAGAAGCCTGCATCCTTGACCGAATACATGATCGGCAGCTGACGGCCCTTGAGCGGGTCGCGCTCGTTGGACAGCAACTGACAGATCAGGTCCACCAGCGGCACGTCGCGGGCCATCAGGATGCTTTGCTGGCGGTAGGTGGGGAAGCACATGTCGTCGATGTTCAAGGCCAGGGCCTGGGCGCTGCCGATGGCTTCTTCGCCAAGACTTTGCATGTAGAACGACATTTTTTTCTGACGCTGGGCGACCACCATGCGGTTGTCGAAGATCCGCGTCTTGAGCATGGCGCGCATGCCTTTGCGCAGGATCTCTACCGGAACCCCTTCAGCCCACGGGCCCAGGGCCTGGCCCTGGTCGTCGAGCACGCGGATCAGGCCCTTGGCCAGGTCGGCGGTGTCGGCGGGTTCTACGTCGATGGCGGGTTTGCGCACGGTGCCTGCGTCGGTCAGGCGCAGGTAGGCAAAGTCGGTCTTGCCGCCTGGGCGACCCGACGGTTCGGGAACGTGCAGGCGCAGTGGGGCATACGGCTGATTCATGGCTTTCTACGCTCGATCTTGTGAATTTCTTGTAGTGGGCGCGCTAGCTGACAGTCAGTCTCCGGGTAAGAGAAATCTTGTCCTACAACAATCATAGGCGTGGCGTAGAAGAATATTTATCTCTGTTTCGTTGCGCCCGCGATCAATTGCGGATAAAAAACCTGCATAAACATAATAAACAGGTGATTTTGTCTCATGCGCAAACTGGACCGTACCGATATCGGCATTCTCAACGCCCTTCAGGAGAATGCGCGGATCACCAACGCCGACCTGGCCCGCTCGGTCAACCTGTCGCCTACACCCTGTTTCAACCGGGTCAAGGCGATGGAAGAACTGGGCCTGATTCGCGAGCAGGTCACCCTGCTCGACGCCGATTTGCTGGGGCTGCACGTCAACGTGTTTATCCATGTGAGCCTGGAAAAACAGAACGAGTTGGCGTTGCAGCAGTTTGAAGGCGCGATTTCCGACCGGCCCGAGGTGATGGAGTGCTATTTGATGGCCGGCGATCCGGACTATTTGATCCGGGTGTTGGTGCCGACGATCCAGTCGCTGGAGCGGTTCATGATGGACTTTTTGACCAAGGTGCCGGGGGTGGCGAATATTCGTTCCAGCTTTGCCCTCAAGCAAGTGCGCTACAAAACAGCGTTGCCGTTGCCTGCCAATGGCATCAGCCTCGGTAGCTGATGCAACAGATTACCAATGTGGGAGGGGGCAGGTCCCCTCCCACATTGTTCCCGCATCTCAGAGTTGGTTGAGGGGTATCTTCAAGTAAGTAACCCCATTCTCTTCCGCCGGCGGCATATTCCCCGCTCGCACATTCACCTGGATCGCCGGCAACAACAGCGTGGGCATCCCCAGCCCGGCATCGCGTTGGGTGCGCATCGCCACGAACGTCGCTTCATCCACCCCGTCATGCACATGGATATTTCCCGCCCGCTGTTCGGCCACCGTAGTCAGGCATTTGGCCTCGCGGCCTTCGGGCGGGTAGTCGTGGCACACGTACAGTTGGGTATCGGGGGCAAAGGCCAAGAGCTTGCGCATCGACGCATACAACTGCCGCGCATCGCCGCCGGGGAAGTCGCAGCGAGCGGTGCCGACATCGGGCATGAACAGGGTGTCGCCGACCAGGATCAAGCGGTCGTCGATCAAGTAGGCCATGTCCGCCGGGGTATGCCCCGGCACGTGCAGGGCCTGGGCCTTGATGGTGCCGATGTGGAAGATTTCATCCGGCGCGAACAGGTGGTCGAACTGCGAGCCATCGACGCGAAATTCCGGCTCCAGGTTGAAAAGATTCTTGAATACGTCCTGCACCTTGCTGATGCTTTGGCCGATGGCGATCTTGCCGCCCAGGGTGCGGCGCAGGTACGGCGCTGCCGACAGGTGGTCGGCATGGGCGTGGGTCTCCAGCAGCCATTGCACTTGCAGACGATGTTCGCGCACATAGGCAATCACTTTGTCCGCCTGACGGGTGTCGGTGCGCCCTGATGCCGGATCGTAGTTGAGCACCGAGTCGACAATGGCGCAGGGGCCATCATCGCCCTCATGCAGGACATAGGTGTAGGTCGACGATGCCTCGTCCAGAAAGGCTTGAATCAACGCTGGCATTGGCGGCGGTCCTTGGTAGCGAATTGCGGGTTACATTCGAGATGTTTTCCACATAGGCTTGCGAGCTTAAGGCAAAAAAACGATTCGAGGCAAAGCATCGACCCATCGCTGGGCGTGATGCCATACGGCAGCGACCCTTGTGTGCATTGACGATAAAAGGCAATAGACCATGACCGACCAACACTGGGGGCCAACCATCAGTGGCGATATCGTCGTCATCGGCGGCGGTTCGGCAGGCATCGGCCTGCTGGCCAGCCTGCTCAAGCGCGACCCCGACCTGAACATCACCCTCATCGAACCCAGCGACCATCACTGCTACCAGCCGGCCTGGACCCTGGTCGGCGGCGGTGCCTACGACCTGAAAAAGACCCGACGCCCCCTGGCCGATGTGCTGCCCAATGGCGTCACCTGGGTGCAGGCCGCCGTCACCGAACTGTCGCCGGACGAGCGCACCCTGGTGCTCGACAGCGGCCAGCGCGTCACTTGGAACAACCTGATCGTCTGCCCGGGCCTGCGCCTTGCCTGGGAGAAGGTCGAAGGCCTGGAAGAGACCCTTGGCCAGCACGGCGTCACCTCCAATTACAGCTACGAAAGCGCCGCCTACACCTGGCAACTGGTGCAGCAACTCAAGGGCGGCAAGGCGATCTTTACCCAGCCGGCCATGCCGATCAAATGCGCGGGTGCGCCGCAAAAGGCCATGTACCTGTCCTGCGATCACTGGCTCAGGCAGGGCGACCTTAAACACATCGACGTCGAGTTCAACCTGGCCGGCGCGGCGCTGTTCGGCGTGGCGACCTTTGTGCCGCCGTTGATGAAATACGTGGAGAAATACAACGCGCGCCTGGCGTTCAACGCCAACCTGGTCAAGGTCGACGGCCCGGCGCGCAAGGCCTGGTTCGAGGTGAAGGATGCCGAGGGCAACGTCACGCTCGAGGAAAAATCCTTCGACCTGCTGCACGTGGTGCCGCCGCAAGTTGCCCCGGAGTTTATCCGCCAAAGCCCGCTGGCCGACGCTGCCGGCTGGTGCGAGGTGAACCCCCACAGCCTGCAGCACCTGCGCTATCCGCAGATCTTCGGCCTGGGCGATGTGTGCGGCACCAGCAACGCCAAGACCGCCGCCGCCGTGCGCAAGCAAATCGTGGTGGTCGCCGAAAACCTGCTGGCCCTGCGCAGACAGGCGCCGCTGCCGCTCAAGTACGACGGCTATGGCTCGTGCCCGCTGACGGTGGAGAAGGGCAAGGTGGTATTGGCCGAGTTCGGCTACGGCGGCAAGTTGCTGCCGACCTTTCCCCTCGACCCGACCCGGGCGCGCCGTTCGATGTGGTTTCTCAAGGCGACCTGGCTGCCGTGGTTCTACTGGAACGGCATGCTCAAGGGCCGCGAGTGGCTGACCCGTCTGAGCAAGGTGGATTAAATGCTGCTGGCCAGTGTGTTGGGGATGTTGATGGGCCTGGTCATGGGCCTGACCGGCGCGGGCGGCGGCATCCTCGGGGTGCCGGCGTTGGTGCTGGGGTTGGGCTTGACGATGACCCAGGCCGCGCCGGTGTCGTTGCTGGCGGTGGGCGCGGCAGCGGCCGTCGGGGCGATTGACGGGTTACGCCACGGCCTGGTGCGTTACCGCGCCGCGCTGTTGATCGCTTTGCTCGGCGCGCTGTTTTCGCCGCTGGGGGTGTTTCTCGCCCACCAGTTGCCGGAGCCGGTGCTGATGGGGCTGTTCAGTGCATTGATGGTGCTGGTGGCCTGGCGCATGTTGCAGCGCGAAAAGCTCGAGGCCGGGCCGAGTGACCATGGCGCGGCGTCCTGGGGCCAGAAGAACTGCATGCTCAATCAACAGACCGGGCGCCTGGCCTGGACCGCCAAATGCAGCGCCACCCTGGCTGCACTGGGCGCGGTGACGGGGGCGGTCTCGGGTTTGCTCGGGGTGGGCGGCGGCTTTTTGATCGTGCCGGCGTTCAAGCAACTCACCGACGTGCAGATGCGTGGCATCGTCGCCACGTCGCTGATGGTGATCAGCCTGATTTCGCTGATCGGCGTGGCCGGCGCGTTCCATGCCGGGGTGCGCATCGAACCCGTGGGCTGGGTGTTCATCGCGGCGAGTATCGTCGGCATGCTGATCGGCCGGCGCCTGTGCTCGGTGATTGCCGCACGCACCTTGCAGGTGGGGTTTGCCAGCCTGTGTGTGCTGGTGGCGATTGGCATGCTGGTCAACGCCGTGCTTTGAACCTGAAATGCAATCCAAATGTGGGAGGGGGCTTGCCCCCGATAGCGGTGGGCCAGTCAGCTTATTTTTGGCTGACCCACTGCATCGGGGGCAAGCCCCCTCCCACATTTGAATCTCCCTTGTTTTTGAGCGATTCATCCCATCGCATCCCCCCACCCAGTACCCAAGTAGCATAGGTCCCACCCTCCGCCCTTCGTACACTCATGCCTCAGAGGGGGAGGTAACGATGCATAACAGTGAAGGCGTAGTCAGTGCCATGTCCCAGGCCACCGATGCCGGACAGGCCGCCGAGGAGTTGGCGCGGCAACTGTTGCATCCGTACCTGGGCTTCGTGCTGTTTTTCTGCTCGGCCTCCTACGACCTGCAGGCCCTGGGCCACGCCCTGCAAGAATGTTTCGGCAACGTGCGCGTAGTGGGCTGCACCAGCGCCGGCGAGATCACGCCCCAGGGCTACGGCCGCAATTGCGTGACGGCAATGGGCTTTAACCACGCGCACTTTTCCATCGCCACGGAGCTGATCGACCAGGTGGAACACTTCAGCCTGATCGACGCCCAGCAGATGGTCGAACGTCTGGTCGGCGGTTGCCGCAGCAATACCCTGGCGCCGATCAAGGGCAACACCTTCGCCCTGACCCTGCTCGATGGCCTGTCCAGCCGTGAAGAGGTGGTGCTCGCCGCCCTCAGCGCGGCGCTCGGCGACATTCCGCATTTCGGCGGTTCGGCCGGTGACGACAACTTCCTCACCCACACCCACGTGTACTTCAACGGCGCCTTCCACAGCGGCGCGGCGGTGGTGGTGCTGGTCAATACCTGGCTGGATTTCGAGGTGTTCACCACCCACCACATCCTGCCGCGCAGCGAAAAACTGGTGGTGACCGGCGCCGACAGCCCGTCGCGCCGGGTCTTCGAGCTCAACGCCGAACCCGCCGCCGAAGAGTACGCGCGGCATATCGGCGTGGCCGTGGCCGACCTCGATCACCGCGTCTTCGCGGCGCACCCGTTGGCAGTGCGCATCCACGACCAGTACTACGTGCGGGCGATCCAGCAAGTGCACGACGATCTGAGCCTGAGTTTCTACTGCGCGGTGGAAAACGGCATTGTCCTCACCGTGATGAAACCCGGGCCGATCCTGCCAAACCTGCAAACCCTGTTCGACGGCCTGCAAGCGCGCCTGGGCGACCTGCTGTTGACCATCGGCTGCGACTGCTTCCTGCGCCGCCTGGAGTTGGAAGACAGCGACAATCTGGAACAGATCGGCGGTTTCCTGCGTGACCAGCGGGTGATGGGCTTCAACACCTACGGAGAACAGTTCAATGGCATGCATATCAACCAGACCTTCACTGGAGTCGCCATTGCCCGAGGTCGGCGCTGAACTGCTCGCCCAGGTTGCCCAGCTGCAACAGGACAACCACAAGCTGGCGCGGATCAACGCGGCGCTGATCGAGCGCATCGAGTCCGGCATGGTCCAGGGCAATAACCCTTACACCACCTTTCAGCATTCGGTGGTGCTGGCCGAGCAAGTGCGCGAACGCACCGACGCGCTGAACCAGGCGATGGCCGAACTCAAGGCCAGCAACCATTTGCTGATCAACGCGCGGCTGCGCGCCGAAACCCTGCGCGGCGAACAGGCGGCGGCGCAAAAGGCCCAGGAAAGCGAACGCTGGATTCGCCTGATCACCGATAACGTCCCGGCCCTGATCGGCTACCTGAATGCCGACCTGGTCTACGAGTTCACCAACAAAGTCTATGAAGAATGGTATTGCTGGCCGCGCGGCATGATGCTCGGCCAGAGCCTGCGCGAAGTCCACAGCGAGCAGCACTGCCAGCGCCTGGATGCCTACGTCGCCCGCGCCCTGGCGGGGGAGAGCGTGACCTTTGAATTCGCCGAGACCAACATCAATAACCAGGAGCGCTACATGCTGCGTTCCTATGTGCCGAATATGCTGGCCAGCGGCGAAGTGGTGGGGATCTTCGTGCTGATCCGCGACATCACCGAACGCCGCCGCACCGCCGAAGCCCTGCACCAGGCCTATCAGCACCTGGAGCAACGCGTGGCCCAGCGCACCTCGGAACTGACCGCGCTCAACGACCAGTTATTGCAGGAGATCGACGAGCGCCGCCGCGTGGAGGCGCGCCTGCGTGAAGCCAAGCTCGAGGCCGAGCAGGCCAACCTGTCAAAAACCAAATTCCTCGCCGCCGTCAGCCATGACCTGCTGCAACCTTTGAATGCGGCGCGCCTGTTTACCAGCGCGCTGCTGGAGCGGCCCAGCGAAACGTTGGTGCGCAACGTGAGCAACTCCCTGGAAGACGTGGAAAACCTGCTGGGCACCCTGGTGGATATCTCCAAGCTGGATGCCGGGGTGATCAAGGCCGACATCGCGCCGTTTGCCCTGAGTGAACTGCTCGACAACCTGGCCGCCGAGTACACCGAATTGGCCCGCAGCGAGGGCCTCGAATTGCATTTTGTCGGCTGTTCGGCGCTGGTGCGCAGCGATATTCAGTTGCTGGCGCGGATTCTGCGCAACCTGTTGAGCAACGCGATTCGCTACACCTACAAGGGCCGTGTGGTGCTGGGCTGTCGCCGTCAGCATCAGCGTTTGTTGATCCAGGTATGGGACAGCGGCATGGGCATCGCCGAGGAGCGGTTGGAGGAGATTTTCCAGGAGTTCAAGCGCGGCGATGTGCAGCGGCCCGACCAGGACCGTGGGTTGGGCCTGGGGCTGGCGATTGTGGAAAAGATCGCCGGGATCCTGGGTCATCGCATCAGCGTCAAATCCTGGCCGGGCAAGGGCTCGATGTTCTCGGTGGAGGTGCCGTTGAGCGCCACGGCGCCCAAGTCGCTGCCAATGCTGGCCATGAGCGAACCGATGCTCGAACGCCTGCAAGGCGCACGGGTGTGGGTGCTGGATAACGACGCGGCGATCTGCGCGGGCATGCGCACCTTGCTGGAAGGCTGGGGCTGCCAGGTGATCACGGCGTTGTCGGAGCAAGACCTGGCACGGCAGGTGGACAACTACCATGCCGAAGCCGACTTGCTGATCGCCGACTACCACCTCGACGACGACCAGAACGGCGTCGACGCCGTCGCCCGCATCAATGGACGCCGCGGCCGCGCGATACCGGCGCTGATGATCACCGCCAACTACAGCAACGAGTTGAAGCTGCAGATCCGTGAGTTGGGGCACACCTTGATGCACAAGCCGGTACGCCCAATGAAACTCAAGACCGCCATGAGCCACCTGCTCGGCAAATGAACGGCGAAATACCCACAAGTGGATATCAAAATGTCGGAGGGGGCTTGCCCCCGATAGCGGTGGGTCAGTCGACATCATAACTGACTGATGCACCGCCATCGGGAGCAAGCCCCCTCCCACATTTGACCAGTGTTGTGCCTGGAAGATTGGTGGCGCAGGTACGTCTGATCAAGCTCAAGACTGCCATGAGCCACTTACTCGGCCGGCCCTGATAAACGGAGAACCAATGTGGGAGGGGCTTGCCCCCGATGGCGGTGTTTCAGCCAAGCAGATGTCGACTGGTCCACTGCTATCGGGAGCAAGCCCCCTCCCACATTTGACCAGTGTTGTGCCTGGAAGATTGGCGGCGCAGGTACGCCTGATCAAGCTCAAGACTGCCATGAGCCACTTACTCGGCCGGCCCTGATAAACGGAGAACCAATGTGGGAGGGGGCTTGCCCCCGATGGCGGTGTTTCAGCCAAGCAGATGTCGACTGGTCCACTGCTATCGGGGGCAAGCCCCCTCCCACATTTGACCAGTGTTGTGCCTGGAAGATTGGCGGCGCAGGTACGTCTGATCAAGCTCAAGACTGCCATGAGCCACTTACTCGGCCGGCCCTGACAAACGGAGATCCAGTGTGGGAGGGGGCTTGCCCCCGATAGCGGTGGGTCAGTCGACATCATAACTGACTGATGCACCGCCATCGGGAGCAAGCCCCCTCCCACATTTGATTTGTGTTGTGTCAGACGGGTCAGCGGCGCAGGTACGAGCCGAAATCGATATCCCCGGCACTGAGGATCGCCTGCACCCGGTTATGCACGTTCAACTTGCGCAGGATCGCCGACACGTGGGCCTTTACCGTGGTCTCGGCAATTTCCAGGGTGTACGCGATCTGTTTGTTCGACTCGCCCTTGGTCATGCGTTCCAGCACCAGCAATTGCTTGCGTGTCAGGGCTTGCAGCAGTTCGGGGGCGAAGCCGGGGTTTTCGTTGAGGCGCCGGTGGGTGCCGGGCTTCTGGGTGCGGATGATGTCCGGCGGCAGGTACACGTTGCCGTTGAGAATCTGCTGGATCGCCTCGGTCATTTGCAGGCGCGGCGAGGATTTGGTGATAAAACCCACGGCGCCATAGGTGATGGCTTGCAGCACGACCTGCTTGTCCTGCTCGGCCGAGACGATCACCACCGGAATGGTCGGCGCCTCGTTGCGCAGGTTGATCAGGCCATTGAGGCCGTGCATGCCGGGCATGTTCAGGTCGAGCAGGATCAGGTCGAGGTCGTCGTGTTCCTGGGTCAGCGCCAGGGCGCTGTCGAGGTCGGCGGTTTCCATCACTTCGCTGCCGGGAAAGCCGTCGCTGATGACGTTATGGATCGCTTCGCGAAACAGTGGGTGATCGTCGGCAATCAGGATTTTGTACATGGCCGTTCACCTTTCTTATTGTGATGTTTGAAATGGCTCGGGTTGGGCGACCGTCACCGGCAGCTTCGCCGCTTCCCAGGCATCCAGGCCGTCGCGATACCAGTACACAGAGGTATAGCCGAGGTTGGCGGCACGTTTTACCGCGTTCCAACTCAGCCAGCAATCGGCGCGGCAATAGAAGACCAACGGTCGCTTGAGGTCGCCGCCGCTGTAGGTATACAAGTGGCGCACGAAATAGCTTTGCCACTCCGGCGTCAGGTCGCCGTCGCCGGTATTGGCCAGCCAGTGGCTGCCGGGCAGGTTGGCGTGGGGCTGGTCTTCGATGAAGCGCCCTTGCAGCCACTGGCGGCGGTACACGTCGATCAGCACGGGCGCGGGTGTTTGGCTGAGCAGGGTTTGCAGGGCCGCAGTGTCGACAATCGTGGCGCCTGGCAGGTGGTCGGGCGTGGGGCTGCGGTACAGGCTGATGCGGTAGCCGTCGGCGGAAAACAGTGGAGTGTCGGCCTGAACGTTAGCGACGAACAGGCACAGCAGTGCCAACAGAGGCAGTCGGGCGTACAGCATGGCAGGGCGATCCTTATCGTTATGCGCGCATTACACGTGAGTCCCGAGCCCTTGGGAATGCGACGATAGACAGGAAAACCAGTACTAAAGTAGTAGTTTTTGCCGCCTTCAGCCCTTTTTGCGCAACGCCGCATGCTGGGGATTGAACGTCAGCACCGCCAACACCGCGAACAGCACGGTCAAGCCCAGGCACACTGCCAAGGCCGGGCCGGCGAAGCGTTCGTACAGGGCAAAGCGCACCAGCTCCACGGCGTGGGTAAACGGGTTGACCGCGCACAGCCAGTACAGCCATTCGCTGGAGTCGCGCATCTTCCACAACGGGTACAGCGCCGACGACAGGAAAAACAGCGGGAAGATCACGAAGTTCATCACCCCGGCAAAGTTCTCCAACTGGCGAATCGCGTTCGACAGCAACAGGCCCAGGGCGCTCAACATCAAGGCCACCAGCAGCAACGCCGGCAGGGCGATCAACAGTCCCATGGGCGGCGGTTGCACGCCGTACACCCAGGCGATCGCCAGGAACCCATACACCTGCAACAGCGAAATCAGCGCGGTGGCCAACAGCTTGCTGCACAGCAAAAACGTGCGCGGCAACGGGCTGGTCAGCAGCACGCGCATGCTGCCCATCTCGCGGTCGTAGACCATCGACAGCGAGCCTTGCATGCCGTTGAACAGCAGGATCATGCAGGCCAGCCCCGGGATGATGTACACCTCGTAGGGGATGTAGGTGTCGTAGGGTTCGATCACCGAGATGCCCAACGCGGCGCGGAACCCGGCGGCGAACACCAGCAGCCACAGCAATGGCCGCACCAGCGCACTGAGAAACCGCGTGCGCTGCAACACAAAGCGCAGCCACTCGCGCAGGACGATGCCGCGCAGGCATTGCCAGTAAGCGTTCATGCCGCAGCTCCCGTCGTGGTGGGGCGCGTCAAGCGCGCGAACACGCTGCCGAGGTCGCCGCCTTGTTGCGCGATCAAGGCATCGACTTGCCCACTGGCCACCAGACGGCCCTGATGCAGGATCATCAACGCATCGTCGGCCTGTACTTCGTCGAGCAGGTGGGTGGTCCACAGCACGCTGATGCCCTGTTCGAGGCACAGGCTGCGCACGTGCTGGTTAAGCGCCAGGCGGCTGGCCGGGTCGAGGCCGACACTGGCTTCATCCAACAGCAGCAAGCGCGGTTCATGCAGCAACGCCCGGGCGATTTCCACCCGGCGCCGATGCCCGCCGTTGAGCTCGCGGACTTTTTCGCGGCGCCGTTCGGTGAGGGCCTGGCGTGCCAGTTCGGCGGCTACGCGCAGGTCGGTCTGGCGCCGTGATAAACCGTGCAGCGCGGCGTGGTAGCGCAGGTTCTGTTCCACGCTCAAATCCAGGTCCAGGGTGCTTTGCTGGAACACCACACCCAGCTGGGTGAGGGCTGCACGCGGCGCCTCACGCAGGGAATGACCGCCCACGCGAATGTCGCCGCTTTGCAGGTCATACAGCCGCGTGAGCAGGGCGATCAAGGTGGATTTACCGGCGCCATTGGGCCCCAGCAGCGCCGCAAAGCGCCCCGGTGCGAGGCTGAAACTCACCTCGCACAAGGCCTGCCGTGCGCCGTAGGCGAAGCTCACATCGCGCACCTCCAGGGCGTTCATGGCGTGACCACCACGCCCCACGGATAACGCCCGACCTTCACCGACTTGATCACCTTGAGGCTGTCCACATCGATCACCGACACATCACCGCTCACGCCGTTGGTGGCCAGCAACTGTTTCTCGTCCGGGGTAAATGCCATCTGCCACACGCGGCGGCCCACCAACAGGTAGTCGAGGACCTCGAAGGTCTTGGCGTCGACCACCGCCACATGGTTGGCCGGACCGAGGGCGACAAAGCCGTACTTGCCGTCGGCGCTGAGCTTGATGCCGACCGGCTGGACTTTGTCCGCGTGCACGCCCTTGATCTTGAAGGTCAGGGTCTTGAGGATCGCGCGGCTGGCTACGTCGAGGATGGTCACGGTGCCGCCGATTTCCGCCGAGGCCCACAGCTGCGAGCCATCGTGGTTGAACTCGACGAAGCGCGGGCGCTGGTCCACCAGGGTGCTGTCGGCCAGGGTCTGGGTGCTGGTGTCGATCCAGTGCAGCATGTTGGTGGTTTCGCTGGTGTTTACCGCCCACTTGCCATCCGGGCTCACGGCCATGCCTTCGGGTTCGACGCCGACGTTGATCTGGCCGAGCACCTTGGCGGTTTCGGTGTCGATCACGGTGACCAGCGCGTCGTCTTCGTTGGACACGTACAGCCAGCGGTTATTGGGGTGCAGGGCGAACTGCTCGGGGTCTTTGCCGGAGGGCAGTTCCTTGATGATCTTGCGCGTGGCCACGTCCATCACCTGCACGCGGTCCGAGTCGCTGGCGCAGATGTACAGCAGCTTATTGTCATGGGACAGCAGCAAGCCTCGCGGACGCTGGCCGACCTTGAGGGTGTCGGTGACCTGCAGGGTCTGCATGTCGATCAGGCTCAGGCTGTTGTCTTTCTCGTTGGAGACCCAGGCGGTATTGGCCACGGCGTGCCCGGCGGCAAGCAGCAGGGCGCATGAGAGCAGGGTGCGGCGCATGGCGGATTCCTTATTATTGTGGGTAGGTGATCAAGGGAAGCGGCAGGTCACCTCGGGTTTGTCATAGCCCAGGCTGTCCATTTCGTTGGTGGGGTGCAGGAAACCGTCCTGGGGCGAGGTGCTGACCAACGCGCGGGGTTGCACGATGGGAATCGGTTGGCGCAATTGGCCGTTCCAGGGGCGGTAGCTGAGCTTGCGGCCCTTGAAACCATCCAGGGGCAGTTGCTCGCTGATTTCCAGTTGACGGATCGCCATGGGCTCGACCTGACGCAACTTGCTCACTGCACTGGCGATGCTGCGCACGGCCATCCAGGCGGCGAAGTCGCGGTCGTTCATCCAGCGCTCGGCCAGGGCCTCGAAGCGTTTCTGCAATTGGGCGGCGCCGTAGGTCTCGACGGTTTTGTGCCAGCCGGTGGGCGTCAGACCCTGGGTGCCGGCCACGGGGCGCGGGTACCAGGTCTGGTAGGGCACGTACTCGCCAAAGTCGCCGCGCTCGTCGGCCACCAGCACCACGTCGTATTCGGCGGTCTGGGTGAACAGCGGCATATCCGCCTGGGCGCTGCGGCGTTGGTCGTTGTCGATACGCCAGGCTTTTTCCGCCACCAGATGCACGCCGAAGCGTTTGGCGGCGCGACGCAGGGCGGCGGCGTAGGCCTGGTCATCCTCGGTGGGGCCGACGATCAACAGCGCTTTCTGCCATTTGCGCACTACCAGGAACTGCGCCAGCGCATCGGCAAGCATCGCGCGGCTGGGCAGGGTATGCAGCACGTTGCCCAGGCAGTCGGTGCTGCGCAGGCTGTCATCCGGGCTGCCGGCATTGAACAGCAGGCTGTCGGGCAACGCCGCGCTGAGTTGGCGCAGGCTGGCGGCGGGCGCGTTGACCACGAACAGGCGCAGGCCCTGGGCATGCTGGGCTTGGGCGGCGGCGAGCAGGGCGTCTGGGGTGTCTACCGTGGCGGTCGTCAGGCTGTAGCGCTGGTTGAGAAAGGCGCCGGTGCTGTTGCTGTCGATGATCGCCAGTTCAGCGCCGCGCTGCCCGGCATCGGCGGGCTCGGGAATCACATTCGACAGCAGCGGCCCCGGATCGGGCCGATAACCCAGGTAGCCGATCTGCACCTGCAAGGGCGCTTCAGCGGCCTGGCCGGTGGCGGCCCAGGCGATTGCCAGCAGGCAGATCACGGCGTAGGGGGCGAGCTGGCGCATAAGGCACTCCATGACAGGTAGCGCCAGCATAGGAACCCTGAACGTCGCTGCAAATATGCAGAAAGTAGCGCTGGGGCAGTACCAAGGTAGTAGCCACGCGCAGCGGGTGCGGTTTTAGCATGGGTCCCTACCGGTCTCATTCACAGGAGTGACACGAGCATGCGCGTTTTCACCGCCCGGCCCGGCCTGTCGGCCCTGTGGCGCATCAACCTGTGGGTGTGCGGCTTCTTCGCCCTGGTGACCTGCGCCTGCACCGCGCTGTTGCTGCACCAGGCCCTGGCCGATGTGGAGCGCGAGCTGCAATCGGCCGAAGCGGTGGTGCACTACCTGAGCGAAACCGCCGAGCGCGACCCGGCCAGCCTGCAACCCCACCTCACCGCGAGCTTGCGCCATGTACGTGTGCACTGGCTGGCGAGCGGCGACACCGCGCAAGCGCCGGCGCCGGACGGGCTGGACGCCTGGCTCGGGCGCCTGCTGTTTGCCGAGGCGCGACGCAGTGCCCAAGTGCTGGACTTGCCGGACGGTCGGCGCGTGTCCATCGCCGTTGACCCACGGGATGAAATCGACGAGGTCTGGGACTCCCTGCAGCAACTGCTGGGCCTGTGCGCCCTGGCCCTGGTGCTGAGCCTGTTGACCATCCGCTGGGCAGTGCGCCGTGGCATGGGCGTGCTGGATGAATTGCTGCGCGCGCTGCAACAGGTGTGCGCCGGCCAGCTTAACGTGCGCCTGCGCAGTGAAGGCGCGCCGGAAGCACGGCAATTGGCGCTGCACTTCAACCGCATGACCGACGCCCTGGAGCAGGCGCGCACCGATAACACCCGGCTCACCCAGACCCTGCTGGCAGTGCAGGAGCAGGAGCGCACCCACCTGGCCCAGACTCTGCACGATGACCTCGGCCAATACCTGGCCGGCATTCGCGCCCAGGCCTGCCTGTTGCGGCTGATTACCGACCAGCCGCATCTGCTGGCGTCCACGGTGGCGCAATTGGAGGATCACTGCGAGCACTTGCAGCAAGGCTTCAGGGCGCTGGTCCACGACCTCTATCCGGTGGCCCTGCAACACCTGCCGATGGCCGAGGCGTTTTCGATGTTGGTCACGCAGTGGCAGGCCAGCCACGGCATTCCCTGCCACCTGCAAGTCAGTACGGACCTGCCGCTGTTGCCCGGCGCCAGCAAGACCCATCTGTACCGCCTGCTCCAGGAAGCCCTGACCAACATCCTGCGGCATGCCGACGCCAGCCAGGTGCACGTGCGCCTGCAACATCACGGTTCGCGCCTGCGCCTGTGGGTGCGTGATAACGGTCGCGGTGCAGAAACGCCCCAGCGGCCGGGTGTGGGCCTGTATTCGATGGCCGAACGCGCCCGCTGCCTGGGCGGCGAATTGAAGATCATCAGCCAGCCCGGCGCCGGCTGGGCGTTGGCGTTGAACATGCCGTTGGAGGCTTCATGAATATTCTGTTGGTGGATGATCACGCCGTGGTGCGCCAGGGCTATGCCAGCCTGCTGCGCGCGCTGCTGCCGGCCGTTGAGGTGCGCGAGGCGGCCAGTGGTGAAGAAGCGCTGAGCCGGGTCCAGGAAGCGCTGCCGCACCTGGTGATCATGGACTTCGGCTTGCCGGGCATCAGCGGCCTGGAAACCACCCGCCGTCTGCGCCAGCGCCTGCCGCACCTGCGCGTGCTGTTTTTCAGCATGCACGACGAACTGCCCCTGGTGCGTCAGGCCCTGGATGCCGGGGCCTCTGGCTACCTGACCAAAACCTCGGCACCCGAAGTGTTGATCGAAGCGGTGCGGCGCATCCTCGACGGCCACGCCTACATCGAACAGGCTCTGGCCACCGAACTGGCCTATACCCCCGGTGATCAACGCTTGCAGGGCATGACCCCACGTGAACTGGAGATTTTCCTGATGCTGGCCAGGGGCACGCCCACCCGAACGATTGCCGACCAGCTGAATATCAGCAGCAAGACTGTGTCCAATCACCTGACCTTGCTCAAGAGCAAATTGCAGGTGAGTTCCCATGCCGAGCTGGTGCACTTGGGGATCGATATGGGGGTGGTGCGGGTGGTTGGATAACCGGGTGTGCACAAAGCCCACATTTCAATGGCGTCGTTTCAGCGATTCCAGGTCGTTGGGCAATCCTGGCAGCCCTCCATATTCGCATCCTGGAAATTCGCATAGTGCTGACGGCTGCCGGTGAGGGTGGCCTGTTCCAGGTTGCTCTCGCCGAACTTGGCTTCCTGCAGGTTGGCGTCGCTGAGGTCGGCGCCTTGCAGGTCGGCCTTGCTCAGCCAGGTCATCTCCAGGTCGGCCGCACGCAGGTTGGCCTTGTGCATTTTTGCCCCGGACAGCCGCGCAAATTGCAGGTAGGCCGCACTGAGGTTGGCGTTTTCGAACTGCGCGCCCTGGGCGAACAGGCCCCAACCCTGGATCGCCATCAGCGTGGCGCCGCTGAAGTTGGCCAGGCGCAGGTTGGCCTGTTGCAGGCTGGCGCGGGTCAGGTTGGCGCCTTGCAGCTGGGCTTTTTCCAGGTTGGCCAGGTCGAGGTTGGCATGGCGCAGATCCGCCTCGCGCAGGTCGGCGCCGGCCAGGTTCATCTTGCTCAAGTCCTGGTTGCGCAGGTTGGCGCCCTTGAGGTTGGCGCCGGGGCATTGGCTGTGTTCGGCGATGGTGCAGCCGTTGATGATCAGCGGGGCGTCGTCGCCGTCGTCGGCGTGCGCCAGGGGCAGGGAGAGCAGGAGTAACAAGGGCAGGTAGTTCATCGTGTAACCTCTGGGGATCCTGTGGTGAGCGGGCTCACCACAAGGGAACCCGCTTGCTACAAAGGGCGGCCCGGCATTCTCGCAGGGGTTATTTTTGCGCGGTCTTCTGATCCCAACTCGGGATCTTGAACACCCAGAACGACCCGCCTTGCGCTACCGGCTTGGTCAGCTCGGCCATGTCGCCGCCCCACAACGGCACCGCGCCGCCATAGCCGACGGTCACGCCGACATACTGCTCGCCATCCTGCTCCCAGGTGATCGGCGGCGAGACGATGCCGCTGCCGGTCTGGAACTTCCACAGCTCCTTGCCGGTTTTCGCGTCGAAGGCCTTGAAGAAACCGTCGCCTGTACCGGTAAACACCAGGTTGCCCTTGGTGGCCAACACGCCGGCCCACAGTGGCAACGCTTCCTTGTGCTCCCACACTACCTTGCCGGTGGTTGGGTTCATCGCGCGCAGAGTGCCGACGTGGTCGTCATACATGCGCTTGATGCGAAAGCCCATGCCCAGGTACGCCGAGCCCTTCTTGTAGTTGACCTCTTCGGTCCAGTATTCCTCTTTCCACTGGTTGCCCGGGATGTAGAACAGGCCGGTGTCCTGGCTGTAGGCCATGGGGTTCCAGTTCTTGCCACCCAGGAACGGCGGCGAGACTTCCACCGGTTTGCCTTTGGTTTCACCCGGCAATGGCTTGGCCGGACGCTGGCCTTCGTTCTCCACCGGACGCCCGGTCTTCAGATCGATATGGCTGGCCCAAGTGATGTTGTCGACGAAGGGGAAGGCGTTCTGCAGCTTGCCGTTGTTGCGGTCTACCACGTAGAAGAAACCGTTGCGGTCAGCGTGACCGGTGGCCTTGACCACCTTGCCGTCCTTGTCCTTGTAGTCGAACAGCACCAACTCGTTGTTGCCGGAGAAGTCCCAGGCGTCGTTCGGGGTGTGCTGGTAGAACCACTTCACTTCGCCGGTGCTCGGATCGACGCCGACCTGACCGGAGGTGTAGAGGCTGTCGAAGTCGTGGGGGTTGCCGTCCTTGGCGGTGCGCGCCCAGGTGTTCCACGGGCCGGGGTTGCCGGCGCCGACGATGATCGTGTTGGTCTCGGCATCGAAGCTTGCGCTCTGCCAAGGGGCGCCACCGCCGTGGCTCCAGGCCTCGACCTTGCCGGTTTCGGTGGTGGGGTCATCCGGCCACGAAGGGGCCTTGACGTCGCCGGTGGTGGTGCTGTCCTTGCCGTTGAGGCGGCCCATATGGCCTTCCACGAACGGGCGCATCCACACTTCTTCACCGGTGTCGGGGTCGCGGGCAAACAGCTGGCCGACCACGCCGAATTCATCGCCGGAGCTGCCGTGGATCAGCAGCACCTTGCCGCTGACCTTGTCTTTGATCAGCACCGGGGCGCCGGTCATGGTGTAGCCGGCGGCGTGGTCGCCGAACTTCTTGTTCCACACCACTTTGCCGGTGTTCTTGTCGAGGGCGATCAGGCGCGCGTCGAGGGTGCCGAAGTAGATCTTGTCGCCGAAGATCGCCGCACCACGGTTGACCACGTCACAGCACGGGCGAATGTTGTCGGGCAGGCGGTGGTTGTAGGTCCACAGGCGCTTGCCGGTCTTGGCGTCGAGGGCGAACACGCGGGAATAGGAGCCGGTGACGTAGACCACGCCGTCGCTGACGATGGCCTGGGATTCCTGGCCGCGTTGCTTCTCATCGCCGAACGAGTAGGACCAGGCCGGGGTGAGCTTGAACACGTTCTTGTCGTTGACCTGGGCCAGCGGGCTCCAGCGCTGGGCATTGGTGCCCATGCCGTATTGCAGTACGTCCTGGGTGGTCAGGTGGTCGTTGGCGATGTCTTCCCAGGAGACATTGCGCGTCGGCTTGGCGGGGTCGGCGGCCGCGAACGTTACGGCACTGAGGGACAGGCTGCCCACCAGCAAAAAGGCTTGCACGGCAAGGCTTAAAGGTGAGCGGGCGGGTAGCGATCTTATTGTCATGGTTGCAGTTCCCAGTGGAGGTTTTGGCCTGCACAGGGTGGAACGCCGGGGCGCCGGGCGGATACGGAAAAAGTCCTGCTGTGGCCGGGAAGACTTCCCGAGGCGCCGCTGTTTTAGGCGTGCCCCACAAGCCCTACTACCAAGGGAGGAGAGGGCGGCCACCAAAGCAGCATACGGCCCATGCCCCGGGGTTTCTAAGATGGTTGCCATAACCTCTGCAATGAGGTTTTGCGTGCAATCCTGAGGGCAAAATAATGACAACAAAACACAATGCCTTGCTCGTCGCCGGGCTGTTGGTCGGTGTGATCGCCGGGGGCTCTGCCTGGGCCCACGGCAACGTGGTCCCGCAAGCGGTGGAAACCAAGGGCCTGACCTCGATCAAGGATGCCGGCGTGCCGGTCAACGAAGACGGCTGGGCGGCGGTCAATCCGTACCGCACCTCGCCTGAACACGACCGCGCCGTGGAAATCGGTTCGTCCGCCTATAACCAGAACTGCGCCGCCTGCCACGGCCTGGAAGCCAAGTCCGGCGGCATCGCCCCCGACCTGCGCATGCTCGATGTGGGCGAAGCCGGTGATGAATGGTTCGTCGAGCGCGTGCGCCATGGCGCGGTGCGTGACGGCCGCGTGTACATGCCGAAAATGGCCGACTACCTGAGCCAGGAAGCCTTGTGGGCCGTGCGCACCTACCTGGACAGCGTGCACGTCGAGGAGTAAGCCATGCGCCTGTTCGCTTATGTGCTTGGCCTGGCCCTGCTGTGTTGCCAGCCGGCACAGGCGCAGGTGCGCAGCTATGACCAGATGATCGCCGCCGGCGAAATCAACGTGGCGGTGTACAAGGACTTTGCCCCCTACAGTTTCGAAGACGGCGCCACCGCGCGCGGGGTCGACGTGGAGCTGGCCCAGGCCCTGGCCACGGCGCTGGGCGTACGGCTCAAGTTGATCTGGGCGCCGGCCGGCGAGAAGCTCGACGACGACCTGCGCGACTACATCTGGCGTGGCAGCCAGTTGCACAACCAGCAACTGGCCGACCTGATGATGCGCGCGCCCTACGATCACGATTACGCACAGAAGCGCAACGACCAGGGCGAACTGGAAAACGGCCATGTGGTGATGTTCGGGCCGTACCAGAACGAACAATGGCAGGTGGCTTACGACCGTCGGCGCCTGGACAGGGTTGCCAGCGTGGCGGTGTTCGAGCAGCACCCGATTGGCGTCGAAGTCGACAGCGTGCCGTCGTTCTACCTCACCTCGGTGTTCAACGGCATGCTCGCCGCCAAGACCCATCACTACCCCGACGTTCCCCAGGCCTTTGCGGCGATGAAAGCCGGTGAGGTCGATGCGGTGATGGCGATGCGCGGGGAAGTCGATTGGCAGGTGCATGAAGCCCACGACCCGCAACTGGCCCTGGCCGAAAACGCCTACCCGAACATGGGCAAGCAACGCTGGGAGATCGGCATGGCGGTGCACGAGAGCAATCGCCAGTTGGCCTATGCGGTGGAAGAGGCGCTGGAAGGCCTGATCCGCGACGGTGCGGTGCAAGCCATCTATGCCCGTTACGGCCTGCAGTACGAAGTCCCCGAGATGTATCAATAGGAGCAGGCGATGAACTGGCGACTGAGCTGCATTTTGGCGTGCTGGCTGCCGCTGGCGGCTCACGCCGTGGAGGTCGACCCGGTGCCGTCGGTGATGTGGGCGTTCTATCACAAGCAGTTCCTGGCCGAGGCGCCGTTCGTGTTCGACGACCGAGTCAAGCTGCTCGCGCCGCCGTTCGCCGAAGATGCGCGCCAGGTGCCGCTGGAAATCGACGCCCGCGCCTTCAACGGCCATGTGGTGAAAATCCTCGCCTGGGCCGAGCTCAACCCATTGCCGAAAATCGTCGACTTCCAACCCAAGGCCGGCGTGCTGCCGTGGCTGTCGCTGCGGATTCGTATCGAGCAGGCCACGCCGTTGCGGGCGGCGGTGCTCACCGATGACGGGCTGTGGCATGTGGGCTCGACCTTGATCGACGCGGCCGGTGGCGGCTGCACCGCGCCCAGCGTGGTGCGCACCCAGCCGGGCTGGGAAGAGCACATCGGCGAAGTGCTCGGCGCCCGTTACCCGCGTGGCGAGTTCAGCCGCGTACGTGTGCAGGTGGCGCACCCCATGGACAATGGCATGGTCAGCGGCATCCCCGAGTTTTTTATCAACCATGCGCAACTGCGCGGCCAGGACGGCCAGGTGCTGGCTGATCTTGAGTTGTTCCCGGCGGTCAGCGAGAACCCCAACCTGGCCTTCGACATCGACGCGCCGGGGCCCACCCGCCTGGTGCTGCGCGACAACAGCGGCAATGAGTTCGACGCGGCCATCCCCTGACCAGAAGGAGCGCGGCATGCGCTGGATTCTATTGTTATGCCTGGGCCTGAGCCTGCCCGTCCTGGCGGACCTCGACTACGCCCTCAAGCCCCGGTTGATCGCCGATGACACCTGGCTGCTTGAAGGCAGCACCGACAATTTTGCCAAGGCCAATGGCGGCAATATCGTCAACACCGCCTTCATTGTCACCGAGGCTGGCGTGGTGGTGATCGACACCGGGCCGTCGCGGCGCTACGGCGAAGCCATGCGCGAGGCCATCGCCCGCGTCACCCCCAAGCCGGTGATCCAGGTGCTGATTACCCACCATCACCCCGACCATGCGCTGGGCAATCAGGCCTTCAAGGACGTGCCCATCGGCGCCCTGGCCGAGACCACACGATTGCTGCACGAGCAGGGCGACGGCATGGCGGAAAACCTCTACCGCATGGTCGGCGACTGGATGCGCGGTACCGAGGTGGTGTTGCCCACCCAGGTGCTGGAACCCGGTGTGCTGAGCGTCGGCCGCCACGACTTGCGCCTGCTCGCGCTCACCGGTCACACCGGCGCCGACCTGGCGGTCTTCGACCAGAGCACCGGCGTGCTGTTCGCCGGCGACCTGGTGTTTTACCAGCGCGCGCTCACCACCCCCAACAGCCCGGGGCTGGCGGTGTGGCTGGCCGACCTCGGCACCCTGCAAGCCTTGCCCTGGACCCTGATCGTGCCCGGCCATGGCCCGGTGGCCAGCGACGCGCAACCCTTCACGCAGATGCGCGACTACCTGACCTGGCTCGATCAACTGCTGCGTGACGGCGCGGCCCACGGCAGCGACATGGCCGAGATGATCCGCAGCCCCATCCCCGAACGCTTCGCCGCGATCAGCCTGAGCCGCTATGAACTGATCCGCAGCGTCAGCCACCTGTACCCGCGATACGAGCGCGAACAGATGCAACGCGTGGATTCGGCGCGCTGACCCGCTACTAAGGAACTAGCAAACTCGATACTGCGGTCAATTGTGACAACTGCCCCTGCGCCCAAGAATCTGCACCAGACCGGGAAAATTTCCCGGGTATAACAAAAACCGCAGAGGTAGCCGTCATGACCCAACCCGCACGCCGCCAACCCTTCGCCTTGAGTGTGTTGCTCGGTGCCATCCTGTTGTCTGGCCAGGCCATGGCCTCGGTCACCGATGAGGAAATCCTCCAGGACCCGAAAAACCCCGGGCAGATCGTCACCAACGGCCTGGGCGTGCAGGGCCAGCGCTACAGCCCCCTCGACACCCTGAACGTCGACAACGTCAAGGAACTGCGCCCGGTCTGGGCGTTTTCCTTTGGTGGCGAGAAGCAGCGTGGGCAACAGGCGCAGCCGATGATCAAGGATGGGGTGATGTACCTCACCGGTTCCTACTCGCGGGTGTTCGCGGTGGATGCGCGCACCGGCAAGAAGCTCTGGCAGTACGATGCGCGTCTGCCCGATGACATCCGCCCGTGCTGTGACGTGATCAACCGTGGCGTGGCGCTGTACGGCGACCTGGTGTTTTTCGGCACCCTCGACGCCAAGCTGGTGGCGCTGAACAAAGACACCGGTAAAGTGGTGTGGAGCAAGAAAGTCGCCGACCACAAAGAAGGCTACTCCATCAGCGCCGCGCCCCTGGTGATCAACGGCAAGCTGATTACCGGTGTGGCCGGTGGCGAGTTCGGCGTGGTGGGCAAGATCGAAGCCTATGACCCGAAAAACGGTGAACTGCTATGGAGTCGCCCGACGGTCGAAGGCCATATGGGTTACGTCTACAAGGACGGCAAGGCGGTGGAGAACGGCATCTCCGGTGGCGAGGCGGGCAAGACCTGGCCCGGGGACTTGTGGAAAACCGGCGGCGCCGCACCGTGGCTGGGCGGCTACTACGACCCGGAAACCAACCTGCTGCTGTTCGGCACCGGCAACCCGGCGCCGTGGAACTCGCACCTGCGCCCTGGCGACAACCTCTACTCGTCCTCGCGCCTGGCGCTGAACCCGGACGACGGCACCATCAAGTGGCACTTCCAGACCACGCCCCATGACGGCTGGGACTATGACGGCGTGAACGAGCTGGTCTCCTTCAACTACACGGAAGGTGGCAAAGAGATCAAAGCCGCCGCCACAGCCGACCGTAACGGCTTCTTCTACGTGCTTGATCGCACCAACGGCAAGTTCATCCGTGGTTTCCCGTTTGTCGACAAGATCACCTGGGCCACCGGCCTGGACAAGGACGGTCGGCCGATCTACAACGACGCCAGCCGCCCTGGCGCCCCGGGCAGCGAAGCCAAGGGCACCTCGGTGTTCGTCGCACCGGCGTTCCTGGGCGCGAAAAACTGGATGCCGATGGCCTATAACCGCGACACCGGGTTGTTCTACGTGCCGTCCAACGAGTGGGGCATGGACATGTGGAACGAAGGCATCGCCTACAAAAAAGGCGCGGCGTTCCTCGGTGCGGGCTTCACTATCAAGCCATTGAACGAAGACTACATAGGCGTGCTGCGCGCCATCGATCCGAAGACCGGCAAGGAAGTTTGGCGCCACAAGAACTTCGCGCCGCTGTGGGGCGGGGTGCTGACCACCAAGGGCAACCTAGTGTTCACCGGCACGCCGGAAGGCTTCCTGCAGGCGTTCAACGCCAAGACCGGCGAGAAAGTCTGGGAATTCCAGACCGGCTCCGGCGTGCTCGGCTCGCCTGTGACCTGGGAAATGGATGGTGAACAGTACGTCTCGGTGCTCTCCGGCTGGGGCGGCGCCGTGCCGTTGTGGGGCGGTGAAGTGGCCAAGCGCATCAAGGACTTCAACCAGGGCGGGATGCTCTGGACCTTCAAGCTGCCCAAAGAGCTGGTCGCCAAACACTGAATCTACGACCAAATGACAAGTGCCCCCCTGCCAACGGCGCATTCGCCCGGCAACGGGGGCTCTTTACTATCGGGTCATCGCCTGTTGACCGACAGGCCCGGACCCAGACAGAGGCTTTAACATGATCTACGCACAACCTGGCACCCCTGGCGCCATCGTCAGCTTCAAGCAGCGCTACGGTAATTACATCGGCGGTGAATTCGTCGCCCCGCTGAGCGGTGAGTACTTCACCAACACTTCGCCGGTGACCGGTGAAGTGATCGCCGAATTCCCGCGCTCCAACGCCGCCGATATCGACAAGGCCCTCGACGCTGCCCATGCTGCCGCCGACGCCTGGGGCAAGACCTCGCCCCAGGATCGCTCGCTGGTGCTGCTGAAAATCGCCGACCGTATCGAGCAGCACCTCGAAGTGCTGGCCGTGACCGAAAGCTGGGACAACGGCAAGGCCGTGCGCGAAACCCTCAACGCTGACGTGCCCCTGGCCGCTGACCACTTCCGCTACTTCGCCGGCTGCATCCGCGCTCAGGAAGGCGGCGCCGCCGAGATCAACGAACACACCGCGGCCTATCACTTCCATGAGCCCTTGGGCGTGGTCGGGCAGATCATTCCGTGGAACTTCCCGCTGCTGATGGCCGCCTGGAAACTCGCCCCGGCCCTGGCCGCCGGTAACTGCATCGTGCTCAAGCCGGCCGAGCAGACGCCGTTGTCGATCATGGTGTTTGCCGAGTTGATCAATGACCTGCTGCCACCGGGCGTGCTGAATATCGTCCAGGGCTTTGGCCGCGAAGCCGGGGAGGCACTGGCCACCAGCAAGCGCATCGCCAAGATCGCCTTTACCGGCTCGACCCCCATCGGCGCGCACATCATGCATGCGGCCGCCGAGAACCTCATTCCCTCCACCGTGGAACTGGGCGGCAAGTCGCCGAACATCTTCTTCGAAGACATCATGCAGGCCGAGCCGCAGTTCATCGAAAAAGCCGCCGAAGGCCTGGTGCTGGCGTTCTTCAACCAGGGCGAAGTGTGCACCTGCCCGTCGCGGGCGCTGGTGCAGGAGTCGATCTACGACGACTTCATGAAAGTGGTGATGAAGAAGATCGTCAAGATCAAGCGCGGCAACCCGTTGGACACCGAGACCATGGTCGGCGCCCAGGCGTCCGAACAGCAATACGACAAGATCCTCTCCTACCTCAAGATCGCCCAGGAAGAGGGCGCCGAGCTGCTCACCGGCGGCGCGGCCGAGCGCCTGGAGGGCGACCTGTCCAGCGGTTACTACATCCAGCCGACCCTGCTCAAGGGCCACAACAAGATGCGCGTGTTCCAGGAAGAAATCTTCGGCCCGGTGGTGGGTATCACCACCTTCAAGGACGAAGCCGAAGCCCTGGCGATTGCCAACGACAGCGAATTCGGCCTCGGCGCCGGGCTGTGGACCCGCGACATCAACCGCGCCTACCGCATGGGCCGGGCGATCAAGGCCGGTCGCGTGTGGACCAACTGTTATCACCTGTACCCGGCGCATGCGGCGTTTGGCGGCTACAAGAAGTCGGGCGTGGGGCGTGAGAACCACAAGATGATGCTCGATCACTACCAGCAGACCAAGAATTTGCTGGTGAGCTACGACATCAATCCGTTGGGTTTCTTCTAACCCTCGGATTGCAACGCGGTCCCCTGTGGGAGGGGGCTTGCTCCCGATGGCGGTGGGTCAGTCAACAGTGATGTGGCTGACACATTGCTATCGGGAGCAAGCCCCCTCCCACATTTTGCTCCCTGTACATTCGCGACTAATGCAGTGCGGCATTTACTTCGAAAGTAGCATTCGCACCCCCATCCCCCCATGCATTAATGCCCTTACCGGAATCTTCCGGCACAACAAGAGGACTCTCCCTATGTGGACCAAACCCGCCTTCACCGACCTGCGTATCGGCTTCGAAGTGACCATGTACTTCGCCAGCCGCTGATCCATCTCCGGCCAGCCTCGCGCTGGCCGGTGCCGTATTGGGAATGACCCTTTGGTCTGATTGCATTCGCCCCGGAATGGGTTAGTGTGAAGCGCATCTCCCAAAAATAATAAGAACAGGCTTTCCAATGAGCCCCAATCTGAGCCTTCTGCGTAAATTCGTCTCGCCTGAAATCATCTTCGGTGCCGGCTGCCGGCACAACGTCGGCAACTACGCCAAGACCTTTGGTGCGCGCAAGGTGCTGGTGGTCAGCGACCCCGGTGTGATCGCTGCCGGTTGGGTCGCCGATGTGGAAGCCAGCCTGCAGGCCATCGGTATCGACTACTGCCTGTACAGCGCCGTGTCGCCCAACCCGCGCGTCGAAGAAGTGATGCTCGGTGCCGAGGTGTATCGGGAAAACCATTGCGATGTGATCGTGGCCATCGGCGGCGGTAGCCCCATGGACTGCGGCAAGGCCATCGGCATTGTGGTCGCCCATGGGCGCAACATCCTCGAGTTCGAAGGCGTGGACACCATCCGTGTGCCGAGCCCGCCGTTGATCCTGATCCCCACCACCGCCGGCACGTCGGCGGATGTCTCGCAGTTCGTGATCATTTCCAACCAGCAGGAACGCATGAAGTTCTCCATCGTCAGCAAGGCGGTGGTGCCGGATGTGTCGCTGATCGACCCGGAAACCACGGCGAGCATGGACCCGTTCCTGTCCGCCTGTACCGGCATCGACGCGCTGGTGCATGCCATTGAGGCGTTCGTGTCCACCGGCCACGGCCCGCTGACCGACCCCCATGCGCTGGAGGCCATGCGCCTGATCAACGGTAACCTGGTGCAGATGATCGCCAACCCCGGTGACATTGCCCTGCGCGAGAAGATCATGCTCGGCAGCATGCAGGCCGGCCTGGCGTTCTCCAATGCGATCCTCGGCGCGGTGCATGCCATGTCCCACAGCCTCGGCGGGTTTCTCGACCTGCCCCATGGTTTGTGCAACGCGGTGCTGGTGGAACACGTGGTGGCGTTCAACTACAACTCGGCGCCGGAGCGCTTCAAGGTAATTGCCGAGACCTTTGGCATCGATTGCCGGGGCCTCAGCCATCGGCAGATTCGCGGGCGGCTGGTGGAGCATCTGATTGCCCTGAAGCACGCCATCGGCTTTCACGAAACCCTCGGTTTGCATGGGGTGCGCGTGGCGGATATTCCGTTCCTGTCCCAACATGCGATGCACGACCCGTGCATCCTCACCAACCCGCGCGAGTCCAGCCAGCGTGATGTCGAGGTCGTATATGGCGAAGCGCTCTGACGACCAGCTACAGGCCCTGGCCGGGTTGCTGGGCCTGGGTAATCACTCGGCGCGCAAGAGCCACTACCCGGAACTCACCGCGCGCCTCGACGAGCTGGAGGCCGAGCGCAACCGCTATATCCGCCTCAACGATGAGCTGGAGCAGCGGGTGGCGGCGCGCACCGATGAGCTGCTGGAAGCCAACCGCAACCTGCAACAACAGATCGCCCAGCGCGAGCAGGTCGAGCAGGAGCTGCGCGATGCGCGCGACGCCGCCGAAGCTGCCAACCGCAGCAAGGACAAATACCTCGCCGCCGCCAGCCATGACCTGCTGCAACCGCTTAACGCGGCGCGGCTGCTGATCTCGACCCTGCGCGAACGCAACTTGCCCAGCGTCGAGCAGGTGCTGGTGGAACGTACGCACCAGGCCCTGGAAGGCGCCGAGGATTTGCTCACCGACCTGCTGGATATTTCGCGGCTCGACCAGGCGGCGGTCAAGCCCGATGTGGCGCTGTATCGCCTGGATGAGCTGTTTGCGCCGCTGGTCTCGGAGTTCCAGTCGGTGGCGTTGGCGGCCGGGCTGAACCTGCGCGCGCGTACCGGCCATTATGCGATTCGCACTGACCTGCGCCTGGTGACGCGGATCCTGCGTAACTTCCTCAGCAACGCCTGCCGCTACACCGACGAGGGCTGCATCCTGCTCGGCGCGCGCCGCCGTGGCGATCGCCTGCGCCTGGAGGTGTGGGACACCGGGCGCGGCATCGCGGCCGACCGGCTCGATGCGATCTTCCTCGAGTTCAACCAGCTCGACGTCGGCCGTGCCTCAGACCGCAAAGGTGTAGGGCTGGGCCTGGCGATTGTCGAGCGCATCGCCGAGATCCTCGGCTACCCGGTGGCGGTCCGTTCGTGGCCGGGGCGTGGCTCGATGTTCAGTATCGAGGTGCCCATCAGCGAAGAGATGCCCCTGGCGATCAGCCAACTGCCGGTGCTGCCGACCACGGGCAACCCGCTGCCGGGGCGGCGTTTGCTGGTAATCGATAACGAGGTGAGCATCCTCGACAGCATGCGCGCGCTGCTGGGGCAGTGGGGCTGTGAGGTGATCACTGCCACCGACCAGGCCGGGGCGTTGCTGGCGCTGCAGGGCAGGGCACCGGAATTGATCCTCGCCGACTACCACCTTGACCACGGCGTGGTGGGCTGTGCGGTGGTCAAGCACCTGCGAGAGCATTTCGCGCAGAACATCCCCGCCGTGATCATCACCGCCGACCGCACCGACCAGTGCCGCCGCGTGCTGCGTCGCCTGGACGCGCCGTTGTTGAACAAACCGCTCAAGCCCGGCAAGTTGCGGGCGGTATTGAGCCAGTTATTGACCTAGGGTGTTGATACCCGTCAACACCCGTTGCGGCGCTTTGCCCCATGCTGCGGGCTCTGATTCAGAGCCCGACGGAGCCCGCCATGAACGCCCCCGCAACAACCGCAGCATCCTTCAAGTTGCCCCTGGGCCTGGTGATCGGTGTACTGGTGATGGTCGGCGTGCTGCTGTTGCCGATGCCCGTCGACTTACCGGTGGCTGGGCAGCGCATGCTGGCGATCCTCGCGTTTGCCGTGGTGGTGTGGATCACCGAGGCGGTGTCTTATGAAGCCAGCGCGATCATGATTACCTCGCTCATGGCGTTTTTGCTTGGCACGGCACCGTCGCTGCAAGACCCCACCCACCTGATCGGCTCCAGCCCGGCCATCAGCATGGCGCTCACCGGCTTTTCCAACCCGGCACTGGCCCTGGTGGCGGGCGCGTTGTTTATTGCGGCGGCCATGACCCACACCGGCCTGGACCGGCGCATCGCCCTGGTGACCCTGACCCGCGTCGGCACCAGCACCCGCGGCATTCTGCTTGGGGCGATTGCGGTGACGATCCTGCTCAGCCTCGTCGTCCCCAGCGCCACTGCGCGCAGCGCCTGTGTGGTGCCGATCATGATGGGCGTGGTCGCCGCGTTTGGCGTGGACAAGCGCTCCAACATCGCCGCCGGCCTGATGATCGTGGTGGCCCAGGGCACCAGCATCTGGAACGTCGGCATCCAGACCGCCGCCGCGCAAAACCTGCTGACCGTGGGCTTTATGGACAAGATGCTCGGCCAGCGCGTGTCGTGGATCGACTGGCTGATCGCCGGGGCGCCGTGGGCGGTGATCATGTCGGCGGTGTTGCTGTTCCTGGTGATCAAGCTGCTGCCGCCGGAAACCGACAGCATCCCCGGTGGCAAGGAAGCCGTGGCCCAGTCCCTGGTGGACATCGGCCCGATGACCGGCCCGCAGAAACGCTTGCTGACGGTGTCGGTGTTGTTGCTGTTGGCATGGGCGACGGAAGGGCGCCTGCACCCTTTCGACACCACCTCGACCACCTACGCCGGGCTGGTGTTCCTGCTGCTGCCGGGGATTGGGGTGATGACCTGGAAGGATGTGCAGTCGCGCATTCCATGGGGCACGGTGATTGTGTTTGGCGTGGGCATCAGCCTCGGTACCGCGCTGCTGACCACCCAGGCCGGGCAATGGCTGGGCTCCCAGGTGGTGGCGCACACCGGCCTGGATCGGGTCGGGCCGCTGGGGGTGTTTGCGATCCTGGGGGCGTTTTTGATCGTGATCCATCTGGGCTTTGCCAGCGCCACGGCGCTGACCTCGGCGCTGTTGCCGATATTGATTGCGGTGTTGCAGACCTTGCCGGGGGAGTTCAACCGCTTGGGCATGACCATGCTGCTGGGGTTTGTGATGAGCTACGGGTTTATCCTGCCGATCAATGCGCCGCAGAACATGGTGTGCCTGGGGACCGGGACGTTTACGGCGCGGCAGTTTGCCAAGGTGGGGATTCTGGTGACGTTGATCGGGTATGGGTTGATGTTGGTGTTTGCGGCGACTTACTGGAGCTGGCTCGGTTGGATCTGATTTGAAATGCGCTTCTGGTCGCACAGCAAACTGGAACCCCTGTGGCGAGCGGGCTTGTCCCCCGTTGGGGTGCGAAGCGCCCCCAATGAAGGACGAATGCGGTGTACCCGATATTGCGTAGTGGCTGGTTTTGGGGCTGCTGCGCAGCCCAACGCGGGACAAGCCCTCTCGCCACAAGTCTGCACATCTTGTGATTCAAACCGGCAGGCGAAATTGCTTACGCAAGGCCTTATCGAAGAACCCAGCAGGGGCGAAGCGGCGCAGCAGGCTGATTTGTCGTGCGGCCTTGCCAGCCGTGTAGCGAGGCTGAGGGTGGATGTCGGTCGCGGCTTTGACCACGACTGCCGCGACGACGTCTGGCCGGTCGGCTTTCGGCATCACCTCGGCCAGCAGTGCCTTGAACCCGGCTCGGGGCTGATCGTAGGTCTTCAGCAGCGAGTCTGGCTCAATACCGTTTTGATCGAAGACGGTACGCACGAATGCGGGCTCGATGACCGAGACGCGAATATTGAAGGCACGCACCTCGTGGTCAAGGGATTCGGAATAGCCTTCCAGCGCGTGCTTGACCGCCGAATAATGAGCGGAGTAGGGCGCGGGGATTACCCCTAGAATCGATCCGATATTGATGATGCGCCCCTGGCCACGCTCTCGCATTGCCGGGAGTACCGCATTGGTCATGCGGATGACGCCGAACAGATTGACGTCGAACAGTGCCTGTACCTGTGGGAGCGAGAATTCTTCAGCGCCGCCCAGCAGGCCGATGCCGGCATTATTGACCAGCAGATCGATCCGCCCGGTCTGTGCGAGCACGGTGGAGACGAGCGCACTGACAGAGGCGTCGTCTGTCACGTCGCAGGTGAGCATGGACACCGGCGTTGAGCTGGCCCCCGCTTTCCGACTTGTGCCAAATACCCTATACCCTGCACGCACCAGTGCTTCAGCAGTCGCTTGACCAATACCGGACGACGCACCGGTGACTATCGCAGTTCTTTCGGAAGGTGTTTTCATTTGAGGCTCCGCCGGTTGTTGAGTGTGTGCTGGGTCATATGATCTTTATGACCACCTTCCCCTTGGCTCTGCCCCGTTCGACGTAGCTCAATGCCTCAGCCGTTGCCTCGAAAGGGAAGGTTCGGTCGATCACGGGTGTGATAGCGCCGGACTCGACGAGCACGGTGATTTTCTGCAATTGCGCACCGCTCGCGCGCATGAACACGAACCCATAGTCGACGCCCTGCCTGCGGGCTTTTCTGCGTATGCCGCTGCTTAACAGGCGCATGATCCAACCGAGTCCCCAGGATAGCTTTTGCTCGCGTGCGAACTCGGCGGTTGGTGGCCCTGAGATGGAGATGAGCTGCCCACCCGGCTTGAGAATGCGCAGGGATGTTTCCAGTTCGGCGGGGCCCAGGCTGTTCAATACGACGTCGTAGTCACGCAACACGGTTTCGAAGTTTTGCTGCGTGTAGTCGATGACGACGTCTGCTCCCAGCGCCTTGACCCACTCCACGTTGGGGGTGCTGGTCGTGGTGGCAACGAAAGCCCCCAGGTGTTTTGCAAGCTGGATGGCAATGCTGCCGACACCACCGGAGCCCGCCTGGATAAAGACTTTTTGTCCCTTCTTCAAGCGGGCTGTTTCAACCAGCACCTGCCAGGCGGTCAGTGCAACCAGGGGCAGGGCGGCGGCTTGTTCCATGCTGGTGTTTTTGGGTTTCAGTGCGAGGGCACTTTCCTCAATCGCGATCAGCTCGGCAAAGCCACCGATGCGCGCGTCGGGCGGGCGCGCGTAGACCTCGTCACCGGGCTTGAAGCTGCGCACGCCTGACCCTACGCGAACGACGACGCCGGCCACGTCGTTGCCCATGATCAGCGGGAATGTGTACGGCAGGATCAGTTTGAATTCACCCTTGCTGATCTTCGAATCCAGCAGGTTGACGCTGCTGGCATGCACCTTGATCAGCACGTCGTGGATGCCTGGTTCCGGGTCCGGTACCTCGGCAAGGCGTCCTTGATTCTTGCCGTAACGGTCGATCAGGAAGGCTTTCATCGTTCAGTTCCCATGGATCGCGTGACTATCACGCCTTGGCTTGATAGCGCTCGGCGACGGTCGATTGGCGAATCTCTGACAGCAAACCTTGACGGGCGGCCTGCAGAGCATCCCAGCGGGCGGCGTCTTGCAATGGCGGAATGGTCACCGGCTCGCGACGATCAAAACCGACCAGCGCAGCATCGACCAGCTCGTCCACGCTCATGATTTCGCTCAGGGTATTGATGTCGATGCCTGCACGATCCCAGATTTCCGTGCGGGTGGCCGCTGGAAGAACGGCTTGCACGTAGACGCCTTTGGACGAGAGCTCGAGGCTCAGCCCTTGGGATAGAAACAGCACGAACGCCTTGGTTGCACCGTAGACGCTCATGCCGAATTCCGGTGCCAGCCCCACCACCGAGCCAATGTTGATAATCGCGCCGTTACCGGCGTGTACCAGGCGTGGAGCGATAGCGCTGGCGAGTCGCACCAGGGCGGTGGTGTTGAGCGCAACCAGGTTGGTAACGCTGTCGATGGATTGCTCAATGAAGCTGCCGGACAGGGCGGCGCCCGCATTGTTCACAAGGATGCCGATACTGGCGTCATCACGCAGGCGAGCTTCGACGGTGGTCAGGTCGCTGGTTTGAGTCAGGTCGGCCTGGATCACGTCAATGGAAACCGCGTGTTTCTCACGCAGCCGCAAGGCCAATGCGTCCAGCCGGCTTTTGTCGCGGGCAACCAGCACCAGGTTGTGCCCACGTTGGGCAAAACGCTCGGCGTAGGTCGCGCCAATGCCTGTTGAGGCGCCGGTAATCAGTACGGTTTCTGGGGTGCTCATAGGTAGATGCTCTTGATTGTTCAGGATGATCAGAGACGGCGATCCGCGCCGCACAGCCGTAGAGACATGTGCGGGTGGTTTTATGATGTCGATCATAATCAAAGGTGTCAATAGTTTTGATTATGAACGACATCAGAGTATGATCAGGCCATTGTTCAGGAGTCGCAGGGGCGCGAAATGAAGATCACCAAGACGCAATCACTCGCCAACCGAGCTCATATTGTGGAGACGGCGTCAGAGCTGTTTCGTGAGCGTGGCTATGACGGTGTGGGTGTGGCAGAACTCATGGCTACTGCGGGTTTTACCCAGGGAGGCTTCTACAAACACTTTGGCTCCAAGGCCGATCTGATGGCCGAAGCGGCCGAAAACAGCCTGGCCAAATCCCTGTCGAGTACCTGCGATCTCGACGTGCCGGAATTTGTAAACCTGTACGTGTCCAGGGACCACCGAGACGGCAGGGGAGCGGGGTGCACCCTGGCAGCCCTGTGTGGTGACGCCGCCCGTCAGTCCGATGATCTGAAGGCGACCTTTGCCAGTGGCGTTGAAAACACGCTTGCAGCACTCGAGGACAAGTACACGGCGGGTGTGGATGTCACCAGGCAAGAGGCCCGCGCGAAAATGATCGACCTGCTGGCCCATGCAATCGGTGCGGTCATGCTGTCGCGGGCGTGTCCGGATGACTCGGCCCTGGCGGATGAAATATTGGAAACGTGCCGCGCTGAGATAATGGCATCCCTGCCATCGAGTAAAGAAAGCAGCGCATGAGTGGCAAGATGGGCGCTGACTGATACGTCCAAGATGGCAAGATGAACTCTGCTCAGGTTTACTGTCTCTGAGTAGTGGTTTTACCGACGTCACCCGTCGGGTCATCTAGGTCATCGAATGGATAAATACACCCCCCACACCTGGGAACCCCACGAGCGCCCGAGCCTGCCCGGTTCGCCGTCGACGCCGTGGCACCCCACCCACAAGCGCTGGCTGTATGCGCTGGTCGGCGTGCTGGTGGCAATCACCGGTGGCCTGGGCAACGCGCTGGTCATCGCCAACCTGCAATACCTGCAAGGCGCGCTCGGGGCGACCACCGCGGAAATGGCCTGGCTGCCCGCCGCCTATGTGATGACCAACGTGTGCATGAACCTGCTGCTGGTGAAGTTTCGCCAGCAATTCGGCCTGCGGGCGTTTACCGAGGTGTTCCTGGTGCTGTACGCGCTGGTGACCTTCGGCCACTTGTTCGTCAACGACCTTAACTCGGCCATCGCGGTGCGGGCGGCCCATGGCATGGTCGGCGCGGCGCTGAGTTCGTTGGGCTTGTACTACATGATCCAGGCGTTCCCGGCGAAGTGGCGGTTGAAATCCCTGGTGCTGGGGTTGGGCACGGCGCAATTGGCCTTGCCGCTGGCGCGACTGTTCTCCGAAGACCTGCTGCAAATTGCCGAGTGGCGTGGTTTGTACCTGTTCGAACTGGGCATGGCGCTGATCTGCCTGGGCTGTGTGTTCCTGCTCAAGCTGCCCCCCGGCGACCGCTTCAAGACCTTTGAAAAACTTGATTTCCTCACCTTCGCCATCCTCGCCAGCGGCGTGGCCCTGCTGTGCGCGGTGCTGTCCCTGGGGCGTATCGACTGGTGGCTGGAAGCCCCTTGGATCGGCGTGGCCTCGGCCTGTTCCCTGGTGCTGATCATGGCCGGCCTGGCCATCGAACATAACCGCGCCAACCCGCTGCTGATGACGCGCTGGCTGGGCAGCGGCACCATGATTCGCCTGGCGCTGGCGGTGATCCTGATTCGCATGGTGCTGTCGGAGCAGTCCACCGGTGCTGTCGGGTTCATGCAGATGTTGAACATGAGCTACCAGCAGATGCACACGCTGTACGTGGTGATGCTGGCGGGGGCGATTGCCGGGTTGGTGGTCAGTGCGCTGACGATCAACCCGGCGCACCTGCTGATGCCGCTGGTGATTTCCCTGGCGCTGATGGCCACCGGTTCGGTGATGGACAGTTTCTCCAGCAACCTCACGCGTCCGCAGAACCTGTACATCAGCCAGTTCCTGCTAGGCTTCGGCGGTACGTTCTTTCTGGGGCCGACCATGGTGCTGGGGACCAAAAACGTGCTGGCCAACCCGCGTAACCTGGTGAGCTTTTCGGTGATGTTCGGGATTTGCCAGAACCTCGGCGGCCTGATCGGCGCGGCCTTGCTCGGCACCTTCCAGATCGTGCGCGAGAAGTATCACTCCAGCATGATCGTCGAGCACCTGACCTTGCTCGACCCGCGTGTGGCCGCGCGGGTGCAGAGCGGCGGGTCGGCCTATGGCGGCATCGTTGCCGACCCGGAATTGCGTAACCTGATGGGCATCCGCAGCCTGGCCACCGCGGCGACCCGTGAGGCCAATGTCATGGCCTACAACGATGTGTTCATGCTGATCGCGATTATCGCGATCCTGACCATGATCTGGATCTTTATCCGCAGTCTGTGGCTGATGAGCACCACTAAAGCAGCCACTCCCGTTCAACCCAGCGGCGCTACTTCATGACCGAACCCACCACCACGACCACCAACGCCATCGCCGCCACCCCGGAAGGCACCACGCCGCCCGGTGCCACGGTCACCGAGCCGCGCTCATTGCGCGTGCGCATCCTCTCGTCACTGGGTTTCGCCGCGATTGCCATCGTCGGGGTGCTGATCGTGCTGTATGCCTGGCAACTGCCGCCGTTCAGCAGCGCGGTGGAAACCACCGAGAACGCTCTGGTGCGTGGCCAGGTAACCATCATCGGCCCGCAGCTCAGCGGCTATGTGTTCGAGGTGCCGGTGCAGGACTTCCAGTACGTCAAGGCCGGCGACCTGCTGGTGCGCCTGGATGACCGCATCTACAAGCAGCGCCTCGACCAGGCGCTGGCGCAACTGGCGGTGCAGAAGGCTTCGCTGGCCAATGTGGTGCAGCAACGCAACAGTGCCGAAGCCACCATCAAGCTGCGCCAGGCCGCACTGGTGGATAGCCAGGCCCAGGCGCGCAAAAGCACCGCCGACCTGCGCCGCAATGAAGAGCTGATCAGCGACGGTTCGGTGTCCAAGCGCGAGCTGGACGTGACCCGCGCCGCCAATGCGCAGACCATCGCGGCGGTGGCCCAGGCCCAGGCCAGCCTGGAAATTGCGCGGCAGGATTTGCAAACGGTGATCGTCAATCGCGGCTCCCTGGAAGCGGCGGTCGCGAGTGCCGAGGCCGCAGTGGAGTTGGCGCGTATCGACCTGTCCAACACCCGTATCACCGCGCCGCGTGACGGTCAGTTGGGGCAGATTGGCGTGCGTCTGGGAGCCTACGTCAACTCCGGCGCGCAATTGATGGCGCTGGTGCCGAAGCAGCTGTGGGTGATCGCCAACATGAAGGAAACCCAGATGGACAATGTGCAGGTCGGCCAGCCGGTGACCTTCACCGTGGATGCGCTGAACCACCGCAGGTTTCACGGCACGGTGCAGCATATTTCCCCGGCCACGGGGTCGGAATTCAGCCTGTTGCAGGCGGACAACGCGACGGGCAACTTTGTGAAGATTGCCCAGCGCGTGCCGGTAAGGATTACGGTGGACCCGGATCAGGCTGAGAGTGAACGGTTGCGGCCGGGGTTGTCGGTTGTCGTGAGTATCGATACGGCTGGGCGCCTGAAAAACTCCCCACCTTGAGCAAGCTCGCTCCTACAGGGGGGTGTATTTCAGGTTGAAATTGAGTTGGACCGACTGATTGTGTTCCAGCAGTTTCAGGCCCGGCCGTCCCGTCAGGTGATGAGCATTCACCGGATGACTCACCGGCTCGATGCAAAAGAACCCCAGCCCCGGCGGGCAGTACAGCAGAAAGTAGTCGGCCCCGCTGGCCTGGCATTCCAGCGCATAGCCCAGGTCCGGCTGTTCGATCCGGCAATACCCGTCCCACTGGCAAAACCCGTTGTCCACCAGGCCTTCGGGCAGGGTATTCAATACCTGGAAATCCCACTCGCCCGGCACCGGCGTCAACCCGGTCGGCAGCTTGGACGCGTCACTCATCCACACCTGCGCAGCCCTGGCCTGCAACCGGGTACCCGGCCGGCGCGGAAAGTACGGATGCAAGCCCACGCCATGCCACGCCGCTGTTTCGGCCAGGTGCGTCACCCGCAGCTCGATACTCAACGCCCCGTCGATCAAGCGAATCCGCTGCTCGGCGCGATAGGCAAACGGCGTGTCACAGCGTACTTCCAGCACTGCTTCATCCGCCGACTGGCTGACCACCTGCCACGCCTGTTGCCAGGCCGAACCGTGAATCGGCAAAGGATCGGTCAGGCTGTTGGGCGTGAGCGCGAGCCAACCGTCGGGGTTGTCGAAACCGCCGTGGGCAATGCGGTTGGACCAGGGCACCAATGGATAGCACCCCAGCTTGCCCGGCAAACCGGTATGGATCGCCTGCTCATCGTTATGGCGCAGCAACGGCTGGCCGGTGGCGCGCACGGACCAGTTGACGATGCTGCCGCCCACGGCCGGATTCAAGGTGAGGTGGGTCAGGCTGTCTTCAAGTTCAATCATCACAACACCACGCTTGGCAGCCATAGCGACAGCGCCGGAATGTACGTCACCGCAATCAGCACCAGGAACAGCACCGCGTAGAACGGCAGCAGCGCCTTCACGGTCTTCTCGATACTCACCTTGCCCACCGCCGCACCCACGAACAGCACCGCACCCACCGGCGGCGTAATCAAGCCAATGCCGAGGTTGACCAGCATGATCATGCCGAAGTGCACAGGGTCGACGCCGATACCCAGCACCACCGGCAGCAGGATCGGCGTGAGGATCAGGATCAGCGGCGCCATGTCCATCACCGTGCCGAGCAACAGCAGCATGGCGTTGATGCACATCAGGATCACGTAGCGGTTGTCCGACAGGGTCAGGAACAGGGTGGTGATCTTCGCCGGGATCTGCATCAAGGTCATGATGTAGCCGAAGCTGGCGGCGAAGGCGATCAGGATCATCACGATGGAAATGGTGCGCACCGTGCGGTGCATCAGCTTGGGCAGCTCGCTCCATTTGTAGTCGCGGTAGATGAACATGGTCACGAAGAACGCCCACAGCACCGCAATCGCGGCGGACTCGGTGGCGGTGAAGATGCCCGACAGGATGCCGCCGAGGATGATCACCATGGCCATCAGGCCCCACAGCGCGTCGGCGCAGATTTTCAGGGCCTGTTTCAAGGGGATGACTTCGCCCTTGGGGTAGTTGCGTTTTTTCGCGAAGATCAGGCACAGCACCATCAGGCACGCGCTCATCAACAACCCAGGCACCACGCCGGCCATGAACAGCGAGGCGATGGACACCGTGCCGCCCGCCGCCAGGGAGTAGAGCACCGAGTTATGGCTGGGGGGGGTCAATAGCGCCTGCACCGAACCACTGACGGTAACTGCGGTGGCAAATTCCCGTGGGTAGCCACGGCGCTCCATTTCCGGGATCAGCACCGAGCCGACCGAGGCGGTGTCGGCCACCGACGAGCCGGAGATGGCGCCGAAAAACGTCGAGGCCATGATGTTCACCAGCGACAGGCCGCCGCGCACAAAGCCCACCAGCACCCCGGCAAACGCCACCAGCCGGCGCGACATGCCGCCCTCGGCCATGATCGCCCCCGCCAGCACGAAGAACGGAATCGCCATCAGCGAAAACTTGTTCACCCCGCCTGCGACCTGAATCATCAGGGCCTGGAACGGGATGTCGATCCACCACGCGCCAATCAGCGCCGACAAACCCAGGGCGTAGGCCACCGGCATGCCGATCAGGATCAGGGCGATAAAGCTGCCCAGCAGAATCAATGCGTCCATATCAGGCAGCCCCTTCGCTTTCTTCCACCAGGTCGAAGCGCACCACGCGCCGGTTGCTCTGGTCACCGAGCAGGAGTTTTTCCACCACGAAGATCAGGGTCAGCAGCCCGCCAATTGGAATCGGCATATAGGTGATGCCCACGCGCAGGGTCGGGATGGCGCTCATGAACTGGTTCCAAGTCGACAGGCACAGCTTGGTGCCCCAGATGGCCATGAACAGGCAGATGGTGCCCATCAGCAGTTGCGAAAGGATGCCGACGATGCGGCGCTGGGCGGGCGGCAGGCGGTCCGTGACCATGGCCACCGACATATGTGCACCGGCGCGGTAGCTGGCGGCGGCGCCGATAAAGGTGAACACCAGCATCAGCAGGATGGCGGTGGGTTCCGGCCAGCTGGAGCCGGTGCCGAGGATGTAGCGGGCGAAGATGCCCCAGGGGATGATCAGTGCGACGCCGAGAACCGAGAGGCCGGCGACCCAGATGCAGGTCATGTAGATGCGGTCGTTGATGCGCAGCAGTAGATTCTTCATGGCGTTCACCGTAACCGGGCGCGTCGGTGCAGACCGCGCCGGGCCTTTTGCGAGAGGCAGGAGAGGTTATTGAACGGCGTCGATGCGCGCGATGATGTCGGCGTAAGGCGCGCCGTACTTGGCGCGAACCGCTGCGGTGGCGTCATAGAAGGGCTTTTTGTCGACGGTGATGAACTCGACACCGGCCTTTTTGAGTTTTTCCTCACTGCTGGCGGACTTGGCATCCCACAGCGCGCGTTCATCGGCCTGGGCGGCCTTGGCGGCGTTTTTGACCATGACCTGTTGCGCCGGGGTGAGCTTGTTCCAGGTGATTTTCGACATCACGATGGGCTCAGGCAGGATCAGGTGCTCGGTGAGGGTGTAGTACTTGGCGTTCTGGAAGTGGTTGTGTTCGAGCAGGGTCGGCGGGTTGTTCTCCGCGCCGTCGATCACTCCGGTCTGCAAGGCGCTGAAGATCTCGCCGGTGTCCATGGCAATGCCGTTGGCGCCCATCGCGTTGAAGGCATCGATGAACAGCGGGTTGCCTTGCACACGGATCTTCATGCCCTTGAGGTCTTCGATCTTGCGCACCGGCTTCTTGGTGTAGAGGTTGCGCGTGCCGCCGTCCATCCAGGCCAGGGCCACCAGGCCGAACTCGGAGTCGGTGATCTTGGCGAGAATTTCGTCGCCGATTTCGCCATCGATGACCTTGCGCATATGCGCCTGGTCGCGGAACACGAACGGCAGGTTGAACACGTTCACGTCCGGCACCACTGGCCCGACGATGCCGAGGCTGACGCGGGTCATCTGCACGGCGCCGACCTGGGCCTGTTCGACCACTTCTTTCTCGGAGCCCAGCACGCCACCGGGGAAGTATTTGAAGGTCAGTTCGCCGTTGCTTTCCTTGGTCAGGGCCTTGCCCATGTTTTCTTCGGCAACAACGGTGGGGTAGCCGGCGGGGTGGATGTCGGCGAATTTGATTTCCAGCGCGTGGGCGGCGCTGCTGAGGGTAAAGACTGCGACGGCGAGCAAGGTGCGTTTGAAGTCCATGGGAGTCACTCCTGTGTTGTTATTGTTGTATTCAAGGCACAGCGATGCAGCTAGAGAGTAAACGTCGGTTCAGGCAGTCCTTGGACGCCGGGGTTGAGGGCGAACACGCCGCCGGACACTGACTGTTCACTCTGGTCGTCACGGATCGAGGTGACAAACAGGGTGTCCAGGCGGCTGCCGCCGAAGGCGCACATGGTGGGTTTTTTCACCGGTACGCTCAGGGAGCGGTCCAGGCGACCATCGGGGGTAAAACGGTGGATCAGGCCGGCGTCGTTGGCGCAGATCCAGTAGCAGCCATCGGCGTCCACGGCGGCGCCGTCGGGGCGGCCGTGGAAGTTGTGCATGTCGACGAACACGCGACGGTTGGACGGCGTGCCGGTGTCCATGTCGTAGTCGAAGGCCCAGATCTGCTGCACCAGCGGGTGCGAATCCGAGGCGTACATCGTGCGGCCATCGGGGCTGAAGGCCAGGCCGTTCAGGGTGATAAAACCGTCCAGCTGGGCATGGGGTGCTGAACCCGATGCATAGCGATAGAGGATGCCTTCGGCCGCATTCGCGCCCATGTTCAGCACCATGCTGCCGGCCCAGAAACGTCCTTGGCGATCACAGCGGCCGTCGTTCAGGCGCATGTCCGGGCGTGGGTGCTCGACGCTGGCCAACGGCGTGGTGTCGAGGCTGCCGTCGTTGTGCGGCGTGAGTTGGAAGAAACCGGTTTCCATCCCGGCGACCCAGTTGCCCGCGGTGGTGCGGGCGATGCAGGCGAGCATCTGCGGGGCTTTCCAAGCGGCAACGTGGCCGGTGGCGGCGCTCCAGCGTTGCAGGCCGCCGTGGGGGATGTCCACCCAGTACAGGGCGTTTTCCTCGGGCACCCACACCGGGCATTCGCCCACGGCATTGCGGGCGTCGACGATCAATTCAGCAGTCATGGCAACTCATTCCCTTGGGTGGGTGTGAACTCAGTCATCGAATGGCCCGGCGGCGCAGAACGCGCCACCCTGATAGACCTTGGCCGGGTCATCGGCGGCCACCGGTGGCTGGGCTTCGACCTGGGCACGGAAGACTTCGGAGCTGTCTTTCGGGGCGTAGCCCAGGTGTGCGGCGTAGCGGTTGTCCCACCAGGTGTCGAGGTTATCCGACATGCCGTAGACCACGGTGTGGCCGACGTTCGGCGTATACAGCGCGCGTTCGAGCAGTTGGGTCAGGTCGTCGAAGCTCAGCCAGGTGTGCATCATCCGGCGGTTCTGCGGTTCCGGGAACGAGGAGCCGATACGGATGCTCACGGTCTCGATGCCGTAGCGGTCGAAGTAGAAGCTCGCCATGTCTTCGCCGTAGGACTTGGACAGGCCGTAGTAGCTGTCGGGGCGGCGTGGAGAGTGGGCGTCGATGGTTTCGGTCTGCTTATAGAAACCGATCACATGGTTGGAACTGGCGAAGATCACGCGCTTGACCCCATGACGGCGCGCGGCTTCGTAGATATGGAAGGTACCGCTGATATTGGCGCCGAGGATCTCTTCAAACGGACGCTCCACCGATACACCGCCGAAGTGCAGGATGGCGTCGACGCCTTCCACCAGGTGGTGCACCGCTTGTTTGTCGGCGAGGTCGCAGGGCTGGACTTCTTCCGAAGCATCGGCTGCCGGGGCCATAGTGGCGATGTCCGACAGGCGCAGCACCTGGGCGTAAGGACGCAGGCGCTCGCGCAGGACTTTGCCGAGGCCGCCGGCGGCACCGGTGAGCAGCAGACGGTTGAAGGGCGTGGAGGTGGTCGTGGTCATGGGGATTCCAAATTTTTGTTGTAGGTTGTCGTATGACTATACCGAAGTATTGGTAGGGATCCCCAGGTTGTCAACGTTCTTGCGGACAGAGTGCGGAGCAAAATGTGGGAGAGGGCTTGCCCTCGATGAGGGCATGCCAGTGAATGCATCTGTTACTGACCCACCGCCATCGGGAGCAAGCCCCCTCCCACAGGGGATTTTCTGGGGCTGGGAGACCAGGTTCTACAGCAGGGAGAGTGGATAGCTGATAAAGATCCGGTTTTCGTCGAACTCGTTGGTGCTGAAATCCCGGCGCATGGTTGCGTTGCGCCATTTCACGTTGAGGTTCTTCAACGCACCGCTCTGCACGGTGTAGGCCAGCTCTGATTCGCGTCCCCATTCCTTGCCATCGGTGATCGCCCCGGTGTGCACGTTACTGCCGCTGATATAGCGGTTCATCAGGGTCAGCCCTGGCACACCGAGCACCACGAAGTTGAAGTCATGCCGTACCTGCCAGGATTTTTCCTTGGCATTGTCATAACTGGAGTTGTAGCTGTCGTTGGCCAGGGTGCCGCCGCTGGTGCCGTTGACGCGCATCCACACGCTGTCGCCGGTGAGTTTCTGCAAGCCAACGTAAAAGGTGTTGCCGCCGTATTTGGCCGAGAGCAGGGCGAACACGGTTTTGTTGTCGAGGTCGCCGGCCAGGGCGCTGCCGTCTTCCTTGCCGTTGAAGAAACCCAGGTTGGCACCCAGGGTCCAGTCGCCCACGGGCTGGCTGTGGGTTAGGTTGACGTACTGCTGCTGGTAGATATCAGTCAACTCGGCGTACCACACGCCGACCTGGGTGCGCTTGTCGTTGAAGGTGTATTCGCCGCCGCCAAAGTTGAAGCGATCAGAGGTGAACGCGGCTTTGCCGTTCATGAACATGTCTTCCATGCTCGCGTCGTTGCGCGGGCTGTTGCCGCGAAACTGGCCGCCGTAGAGAGTCAGGCCGGCGATTTCGTTGGACGTCACCTGGCCGCCACGAAAGGTCTGGGGCAGCGAGCGGCCATCGTCGGAGCGCAGGATCGGCAGCACCGGCATCCACTCGCCGACCTTCAATTCGGTCTTCGACAGCCTGGTTTTCAGCGCCACGCCCAAGCGCCCGAAGTTATCGGCGGGGCGGCCGTCATCGTGGATCGGCAGCAACTGGGTGCCGCCGGTGCCTTTGCCGCCATCGAGCTTCTGCGAATACAGCCCCAGCACATCAATGCCGAACCCTACGGTGCCCTGGGTGAAGCCGGACTTGGCGTCGAGAATAAAACTCTGCGTCCACTCTTCGGCCTTGCCCTGGGGGTTGCTCGGGTTGGTGAAGTTGCGGTTGAAGTAGGCGTTGCGCAGGTTGAGCGTGGCCTTGGCGTCATCGACGAAACCGTCGGCGTGGGCGACGAGGGGCAGGGCGAAGGCCAGGCTGCCGAGACCGATAAGGCTGATACACGACGAGGAATTACGGGCGAATTGACTCACAGTGACGCTCCCTTTCATTTGTTGTTTTTATTATTTGTTATACGTCGTCGTACAACATTGGGCGGATATTTGCGGGGTTTTCGTGGAGTGTCAAGCAGAAGTTATGCGATGACTGGGTGTGGGTTGATCTAGAACGGGCACCGCCCCCTCCCACATTCAGCCCGCCAGGACCATCGGCGGCAAAGTGCCAAGGAGTGAAACGGCAGCTACTGCGCAGACACCGAGCAGCCATTCCACCATTACGCTGGCCTTCAAGCTGCCCAGTCGCTGTTCGCAGTGGTCAAGGCGCAACCGGTTCAACAATGCAAGCGCCAACATGCCCAGCACCAGCATCACCTTGATCAGCAGAATCAGGGCAAAACCACTGAACAAGGGGGTGGGCCACAGCTGCCCGGTGAGTACGCGCACATTGATCAGGCCGGTCACCAGCAAACCGGTGACCAGGCCATAACCCACGCCGCTGAAACGACGCAGGACCGGCGCCAGCTCAACACCGTGTGGCGGCCTGAGGATCAATACCAGCAGCAATAACCCCCCCAACCATGCGCCAACGGACATCAGGTGCACCACCTGGTTGAGGATCAACAACTGCCCGCTCAGCCCATCGAGCATGGCGCCATGGCCGACCGGGGCCAGGGTCATCAGCAACAGCGTGATCAACGGCAGACGCGGGGCCTTCCAGGCGGTCGTCAGGGCGATGACCAGCAAGCCATTCAACATCAGGTGCCAGGTCCACACCTGACCAAAAAAAGTCTTGCCCAGCACCAACTGCACGGTCGACAGTTCCAGCGCCGCCGGCCATGAACCGGCCATGCTGGCGGTAATCAACCCCAGCCAGATCATCCCCGACGCGAGGGCCGTCCATGCCAGCCCGCGGGTGATGCGCAACAATTGCCGGTCCAGCAGCGGCTGCGGTTCAGCGCCCAGGAGCCAGGGTCTGAATACACAGGCCCCGAACATCAACAGCACGACGATGAAATGCACGAACCGGCACAGCACCAGCAGCGTTGCCATGGGTTATTGGCCGACCTTGAAGCTGTATTCACCGTTGCTTTTGTGGGTGTCGACCGACACCGCATTCCACACCACTTTGTAGTTACCGGCCGCGAGCGGTGCGGCAGGCGTCACCACCAGGGTTTTCTTGTCGGCGTCCGGGGTTTCCAGGCCTTTGATGGCGATTTCGGTGCCGTCCTTGCTCAAGGACACTTTGGTGAAGGTGGCTTCGACGCCTTCGCTGAAGGTCAGGCGCAGATCTTTGGGCGCAGTGACGCTGCTGTCTGCCGCAGGCGTGGCGCTTTTGAGATGAGCATGGGCAAATGCTGTTGAGGCACCCAGCAGGGAGGCGAGCAGGGCGACAGTGGTCAGGGTTTTCTTGATCAACATTGTGCAATACCCATCAATGGTTAGGAGCGGGCAGTGTACGAAGTTTCGACTGCGCCTGTCGCCCCGATCTAGAGCGGTGGTAGTCTTTGGGTCATGTCTTTGTCAGGGAGCCCTTATGGGCAATCACAAGAGCGGAATTCGCCGGGTCAACGTCGAAAAAATCCTGCTGGCGGCGGAGAAGATCTTCGCCGAAAAGGGCTACGGCAGCACCGCCATGGCCGATATTGCCGAAGAAGTGCAACTGCCGCGCTCCAACCTGCATTACTACTTCACCACCAAGAGCGAGCTGTACAGCGCGGTGCTGTTCGACCTGCTGGAAGTGTGGAAGCAGGACGCCCTCAGCTTCGAGACCTTCGATGACCCCCGGGTGGTGCTCAGCAGCTATATCCGCGCCAAGATGCAACGCTCGCGCACACGGCCCTATGGCTCCAAGGTCTGGGCCAACGAGATCATCCACGGCGCGCCGACACTCGGTGAGGCCCTGGATGAGAGCCTGTACGACTGGGCCAAGATGAAGGAAGCGAAAATTCGCCAGTGGGTGGAAGACAAACGCATCCTGCCGGTGGAGCCTTCGAGCCTGCTGTACATGATCTGGGCTTCGACCCAGCACTATGCCGACTTTGACCACCAGGTGAAGATTTTGAATGATCACCAGCCGTTGTCGGATATGCAGTTCGAGAAGGCGATCCAGACGGTGACCAGTGTGATTTTGCGTGGGATTGGGTTGGAGCCTTGAGTATTGTGGTGGGGCTTAGGGCCTCATCGGGGGCAAGCCCCCTCCCACATTTGATGTGTGGTGTGGGAGGGGGCCCCCGATAGTGGCCTGAAGGACTACACCGCCTCTCGATAGGGATTCCTCGGATCCTGCGTCCAATTCAAAAACGGCTTGCCCGTGTCGATAGGCACCATCTCGATGCAATCCGCCACCGGGCAGGTGATCTGACACAGGTTGCAGCCCACGCACTCATCATCGATCACTTCGTATTTATGCGTGCCGTCCGCCTGTTTCAGGCTGGCGATGGCCTGGTGCGAGGTATCCTCACAGGCAATATGGCAACGCCCACAGCCAATGCACGCCTCTTGGTCGATCTTGGCGATCACCTGGTAGTTGATGTCCAGGTACTTCCAGTCCGTGGTGTTGCCCACCGCCCGCCCGGAAAATTCTTGCAGGCTGGTGTAGCCCTGGCTGTCCATCCACCGCGACAGCCCATCCTTCATCTCCTCCACGATGCGAAAACCATGCAGCATCGCCGCCGTGCACACCTGCACCGCGCCGCAACCGAGGGCGACGAATTCAGCGGCGTCGCGCCAGTTGCCAATGCCGCCGATTCCACAGATCGGCAGGCCCTGGGTCTGCGGGTCGCGGGCGATTTCGGCAACCATGTTCAGGGCAATCGGCTTGACCGCCGAGCCGCAATAACCGCCGTGGGTGCTCTGGGTGCCGACCATCGGCAGGGCGACCATGCGTTCCAGGTCCACGCTGGTGATGGAGTTGATGGTGTTGATCAGCGACACCGCGTCCGCACCGCCGCGATACGCTGCCCGCGCCGCCACACGGATGTCGGTGATATTCGGCGTGAGCTTGACGATCACCGGCAGCGAGCAATAGGTCTTGCACCAACGCGTCACCTGTTCCACGTACTCCGGCACCTGGCCCACCGCCGCCCCCATGCCGCGTTCGGGCATGCCGTGAGGGCAGCCGAAGTTCAGCTCGATACCGTCGCAGCCGGTGGCTTCCACCAGGGGCAGGATGTTTTTCCAGGATTCCTCAACGCAGGGCACCATCAGCGACACGATCAGCGCGCGGTCGGGCCAATCCTTTTTCACCTGGGTGATTTCCCGCAGGTTGATCTCCAGGGAACGGTCGGTGATCAGCTCGATATTATTGATGCCCAGCACTTCACGGTTGGCGCCGTAGTGCGCCGAGTACCGCGATGACACATTGACCGCCGCCGGGTCTTCACCCAGGGTTTTCCACACCACGCCGCCCCAGCCCGCTTCAAACGCACGCACCACGTTGTAGGCTTTGTCGGTGGGTGGCGCGGAGGCCAGCCAGAACGGGTTGGGGGCCTTGATACCGGCGAACACAATCGAGAGATCGGCCATTACGCAGCCTCCACATTCAGCATGAGTTGGGCGTGCATGGCTTCGGCGGCCAGCTTGCCGTGTTGCACCGCCTGCACGGTGAGGTCCTGGCCGAGGCTGACGCAGTCGCCGCCGGCATAGACCCCAGGGATGCTGGTGCGCAGCTGTTCATCGACGAAGATACGCTCGCCGACGCGGTGCAGCTGTTGCGCCAGGGGATCGTGCAAGGCCTCGCCGTCAAAACCCTGCCCGATGGCCTTGAAGATGGCATCGGCGGCCAGTTCGAAGGTCTCTCCGGTAGGGTGAAGACGGCCGTTTTCCAGGCGGGTGCGGGCGAAGCGCATGCCGCGTACGTGGCCCTGGTCGTCGAGCAGGACTTCTTCGGGTTGGGCCCAGGTCAACAGGCGCACCTGATTGGCCTTGGCGATGTCCTGCTCATGGTGGGTGGCGCCCATGTCGGCCAGGCCACGGCGGTAGACGAGGTTCACATCACGGGCGCCGAGCCGGGCCATTTGCACGGCCATGTCGATGGCGGTATTGCCGGCGCCGAGCACGATGCAGCGGTCGGCCAGGGGCAGCTGGGTCAGGTCGTCGGCCTGGCGCAGTTCGCGGATATAGTCGGTGGCGGCGAGCAGGCCGGGCGCGTCCTCATGGGGTAAGCCGAGTTGCTTGCTCGCAGCCAGGCCCAGGCCGAGGAACACCGAGTCGAATTGCTGGTGCAGTTCGCTCAAGGTCAGGTTGTCGCCCAGGCGCTGGCCGTGGCGGATTTCGATGCCGCCGATCTGCAGGAGAAAATCCAGTTCCTTCTGGGCGAAGTCGTCCACCAGCTTGTACTTGGCGATCCCGTATTCATTCAGGCCGCCGGCTTTTTCCCGCGCTTCGAAGATCACCACGTCATGCCCGTGCAGGGCTGCGCGATGAGCGCAGGCCAGCCCTGCGGGACCCGCACCGACTACGGCGATGCGTTTGCCGGTCGGTGCGGCACGCTGGAACGGGTGTTCGCTGAAGTGTGCGTTGTCTACCGCATAGCGCTGTAACAAGCCGATCAGCACCGGCGCGCATTCTTCGGCGTTGTTACGGACACAGGCTTGCTGGCAGAGGATCTCTGTCGGGCAGACTCGCGCGCAACTGCCGCCAAGGATGTTGGCCGAGAGAATCTTGTGCGCCGCGCCCTGGACGTTGTCGGTGTGGATATTGCGGATGAACGACGGGATGTCGATTTCGCTGGGGCACGCGTTCACACACGGGGCGTCGTAGCAATACAGGCAGCGCGAGGCTTCCAGTTGGGCCTGGCGCGCGTTGAGAGGCGGCGCCAGGTCGGTGAAATGGCTGGCGAGGGTGGCCCCGTCTTCATGGGGATGGGGGAGGTGGGTCAGGGTCTGGATCACGGTGTTGGCCTCACGGTTTTTTTGGATTGCCTCTAAGTGGGCATTTTTGTTGCCTGTACTGGCCTCATCGGGGGCAAGCCCCCTCCCATATTCGACCGAGTTGTATCTGAATGAATGCGGTCAAGTGTGGGAGGGGGCTTGACCCCGATAGCGGTCTCAGCGCTTCACAGCAACCGGCCTGGAATGCTCCGCCCGCTTGCTCAACTGCTCAAACACCGACGGATACGCCGGCCGTTCCACATAGCGCCCGGCGCCGCGCTCGGCGCGCAGGTCGCCATCGGCCCAGACCAGCTTGCCCTGGCTGATGGTGTGGCTCGGCACGCCGCGCACGGTCTTGCCTTCGAAGATGTTGAAGTCGACCTTCTGATGGTGCGTCTTGGCGGAAATGGTCCGCGTACCTTCGGGGTCCCACAGCACCAGATCGGCATCCGCACCCACGCGGATCGCGCCTTTGCGCGGGTAGAGGTTGAAGATTTTCGCGGTGTTGGTGGAGGTCAGCGCGACGAACTCCTGCATCGACAGGCGTCCGGTGTTGACCCCTTCGTGCCACAGCAGCGCCATGCGGTCTTCGATACCGGCGGTGCCGTTGGGGATCTTGCTGAAATCGTCACGCCCGGCGGCTTTTTGCTCGGCGCAGAAGCAGCAGTGGTCGGTGGCGGTGGTGTGCAGGTTGCCCGATTGCAGGCCATGCCACAGCGCTTCCTGATGCCCGCGTGGACGGAACGGCGGGCTCATCACATAGCCGGCGGCGGTTTGCCAGTCGGGGTGCTGGTAGACGCTGTCGTCCAGCAGCAGGTGGCCGGCGAGCACTTCGCCGTAGACCGCCTGGCCCTTGCCCCGGGCGTAGGTGATTTCATCCAGCGCCTCCTTGGTAGACACGTGCACCAGGTACAGCGGCGTGCCGATGGTCTCGGCGATACGGATTGCGCGGCTGGCCGCTTCGCCTTCCACCTGGGAAGGGCGCGACAGCGGGTGCGCTTCCGGCCCGGTGATGCCCTGGGCCATCAGCTTGCGTTGCAGGTGGTACACCAGCTCGCCGTTTTCCGCATGCACGGTGGGCACGGCGCCGAGTTCCAGGCAGCGTTCGAAGCTGGCCACCAGGGTGTCGTCGGCCGCCATGATTGCGTTCTTGTAGGCCATGAAATGCTTGAAGCTGTTGATGCCGTGGTGGCTGACCAGCTCGGCCATTTCCTCGCGCACCTGTTCGCTCCACCAGGTGATCGCCACATGAAAGCCGTAGTCGGACGCAGACTTTTCTGCCCAGCCCCGCCACTGATGGAACGCTTCCATCAACGATTGCTGCGGGTTGGGAATCACGAAGTCGATGATCGAGGTGGTGCCCCCGGCCAGACCCGCCGCCGTGCCGCTGAAAAAATCTTCACTGGCCACTGTGCCCATGAAGGGCAGTTGCATATGGGTATGGGGGTCGATGCCGCCGGGCATCAAATATTGTCCGCTGCCGTCGAGTTGTTCAGTGCCGGCGGGAATATCCAGGTCCGTGCCAATAGCGCGAATCAGACCGCCTGCGCATAAAACATCGGCGCGGTAACTTTCATCATGGGTAATAACGGTGGCGCCACGGATCAACAGCGACATGTCGAGTTCCTCACAGGCTTGACCGGCTTGTGCCAGTTCTAAGTGTTGTATTGCTACGCGCCGATGGTCGGTTAATTCCTGTCATCGGTGACAGGAATAGAAACTAGCCCGAGTTTTTCGATTGAGCAAGAAGATTTTTTATAAGCTTATGCAGTATTTAATCTATTGATTTATAAGGATAAAAATACAAAATCACCAAAATGTAGCGGTCTCTCACCATTTTGACGCACTTGACAGGTTCTCAATATGAGCAACATTTCTTATTGCAAATCAGACGCTTGAGACATGCCTCTTGACGGGGTCGGTAAATAAAAATAATTGTGGTGCACCAGATTGAGTCCTGACCGTTCGGATAATTAGCGCGTTATTTAGCCTGAGTAGCGCGGCAAGTACCGCAGGCACAATCGGAAAGCTGATTAACATCAGCGAGTTATATAAGCGGTGCGGGTTCGAGAGCGGTTGTCGGCACGGTTATTGAGTGCAGTGGCGGCTGGCCGGACCCGTGATGTCATGTTGTTTACGAGGTACTCCGGCCACCCAGCGTTCAGCGCGGGGTGAGCAACAATAATTCGAAAAAACCGTGGAGCGGCCATGCAACAGAACAGATCGCAAGTCATTGAGCGCAACGGCCTGTACGAACTCGACGCCGGCCCCGACGTCCTCGACAGCCCTCGCTACAACCACGACATGGCACCGACCAAGGTGCACGAACGCACCTGGAACAAGTGGCACATCACCGCGCTGTGGGTCGGCATGTCGATCTGCGTGCCCACGTACACCCTGGGCGGTGTGCTCACCGCGTATTTCGGGTTGTCGGTGGGCGAGGCGCTGATGGCGATTTTGCTCGCCAATGTCGTGGTGCTGATCCCGCTGACCCTCAACGCGTTCCCCGGCACCAAGTACGGCATTCCGTTTCCGGTGTTGCTGCGTTCGTCCTTCGGCATCCTCGGCTCCAACGTGCCGTGCCTGATCCGCGCGCTGGTGGCGTGCGGCTGGTTTGGTATCCAGACGATGTTTGGCGGGCTGGCGATTCACCTGTTCCTGGGCTCGATTTTCGAGGGGTGGAAGTCCCTCGGCGGCACTGGTGAAGTGATCGGCTTCATGATGTTCTGGTGCCTGAATTTATGGGTGGTGCTGCGCGGCGCCGAGTCGATCAAGCGCCTGGAAACCCTGTCGGCGCCGTTGCTGGTGGCGGTGGGTATTGGCCTGCTGGTGTGGGCGATGCCGAATGTGTCTCTCAGCGAACTGATGGCGATCCCGCCCAAGCGTCCCGAGGGCGCGAGCCTTACCGGTTACTTCATGGCCGGCCTGACCGCGATGGTGGGCTTCTGGGCCACCTTGTCGCTGAATATTCCCGACTTCAGCCGCTACGCCAAAAGCCAGAAGGACCAGATCCTCGGGCAGATTTTCGGCCTGCCGCTGACCATGTTCCTGTTCGCCGCCCTCGGCGTGATCATGACCGCCGCCTCGGTGAAACTGGTGGGCGTCAGTGTGTCCGATCCCGTGACCCTGATCGGCCATATCCAGAGCCCGGTGTGGGTGGCCGTGGCCATGGCGCTGATCATCGTCGCGACCTTGTCCACCAACACCGCCGCGAACATCGTCTCGCCCACCAACGACTTCCAGAACATCGCGCCCAAGCTGATCAACCGCACCACGGCGGTGATCCTCACCGGTTTGGTGGGGTTGGTGCTGATGGGCCATGAACTGCTGAAAAAACTTGGCTTGATCGTCTCGGATGTGAGCCTGGAAACCGTATATTCCAACTGGCTGCTGGGCTACTCAAGCCTGCTGGGCCCGATCGCCGGGATCATGGTGGTGGACTACTTCATCACCCGCAAACAGCAACTGGACCTGGCCGGTCTGTACCGCGACGACGTGTACCCGGCGTGGAACTGGAGCGGCTTTATCGCCTTTGGCGTGCCGGTGGTGTTGACGTTGCTGTCGTTGGGCAGTGATGCGTTCAGCTGGTTCTACAGCTACGGCTGGTTTACCGGTTCGGCCTTGGGCGGGTTGTTGTATTACGGCCTGAATGCCAGGCGCGGAGCCAGCCCGGTCGTTGTCAATTCATAAGAAATACACGCCTGAGGAGATCCCCATGAACGCTGCCCTTGACGTTCTGCAATCGACCCACCAGCACATCAACCGCGACCGCTTGTGGCAGTCGCTGATGGACCTGGCCAAACTCGGTGCCACCCCCAAGGGCGGCGTGTGCCGCCTGGCCCTCACCGACCTCGACCGCAAGGCCCGCGACCTGTTTGTGCAGTGGTGCGAAGACGCCGGTTGCACCGTGACCGTCGACGGTATCGGCAATATCTTCGCGCGCCGTCCCGGTCGTAATCCCAACCTGCCGCCGGTGATGACCGGCAGCCATATCGACACTCAGCCTACGGGCGGCAAGTTCGATGGTTGCTTCGGTGTGCTGGCGGGGGTGGAAGTGTTGCGTACGCTCAATGACCTCAAGATCGAAACCGAGGCGCCCTTGGAAGTGGTGGTGTGGACCAACGAGGAAGGCTCGCGCTTCCCACCGTGCATGATGGGCTCGGGGGTATTTGCGGAGAAATTCACCCTGGCGGATACCTTGGCCAAGGTCGATACGGACGGGGTCAGAGTGGGTGATGCGCTGAATGCGATTGGCTACGCGGGAACCCGTCCTGAGAGTGGGCACAAGGTCGGTGCGTATTTCGAGGCGCATATCGAACAAGGGCCGATTCTGGAGGATGAGAAGAAGACCATCGGCGTGGTGCTCGGCGCCCTCGGGCAAAAGTGGTTCGACCTGAAACTGCGCGGCGTTGAAGCGCATGCGGGGCCGACGCCGATGCACCTGCGCAAGGACGCCCTGGTAGGCGCGGCAGCGGTGGTGGCGGCGGTCAATGCCGCGGCGCTGGGGCATCAGCCGCATGCCTGCGGGACCGTCGGTTGCCTGCAGGCGTATCCCGGTTCACGCAACGTCATTCCTGGCGAAGTGCGCATGACCCTGGACTTCCGTCACTTGGAACCGGCGCGGTTGGATTCGATGATTGCCGAGGTGCGCACGGTGATTGACGAGACCTGTGCCAAGCATGGGCTGAGTTTTGAAATGGAACCCACGGCTGACTTCCCGCCGCTGTACTTCGACAAAGGCTGCGTTGACGCCGTGCGCGATGCCGCGAATGGGCTGGGCTTGTCGAACATGGACATCGTCAGCGGGGCAGGGCACGACGCGATTTTCGTCGCCGAGTTGGGGCCGGCGGGGATGATCTTTGTGCCGTGTGAGGGGGGTATCAGCCATAACGAAATCGAGAACGCCGCGCCGGATGACCTGGCAGCTGGGTGTGCAGTGCTGTTGCGGGCCATGGTGGCTGCATCGGCAGCCATCGCCAGCGGCAAACTCGCCGCCTGAAATGCGGGTAAAAAATGTGGGAGGGGGCTTGCTCCCGATAGCGGTGTATCAGTTACAGATAAGCTGACTGACCTACCGCAATCGGGAGCAAGCCCCTCCCACATTTGAACTGTGTTTGACGTTAAATCCAGATGGCATCCCACAGTGGGTAGTCGCCAATCCGCTCGACCAAGCCCGCCCGCAATGGATTTGCCACCACATACCGGGCCATTTTCACCAAGTCATCTTCCTTGCGCAGTGCGCGGTCATGGAAGCCTTCTTGCCAGAGCCGTCCCTTGCGTCCGCTTGCACCATTGACGGTCCTGGTGCTCTTTGACTTCACCTGGCACATCAAGTCCGCCAGCGAGCCTTTTTTCAGTTCAAGCAGCCAATGGAAATGGTCCGGCATAATCACCCAAGCCAGCGAGTTGGCGAGCCCTTGGTACTGCGCCAACCGAAATTGCCAGACCACCAAGCGAGCGAGATGGAAATTGTCGAATATCGGTATGCGTTCGTGGGTGTTGGTGGTGATGAGGTAGATACGGTTGGGTTCGCTGAATCGACCGATGTGCAGGCGGTGTGAAGCGGGTAAATCTGCCATTCCCTGGCCCTCTCAAGATGTGCTTAGAGAGGCTAGATTGGAGAGCAAGAGGTTGATGGGCAGGCTTTTGGCAGCATGTGTCTGGAATGGCGCAATCGGGGGCAAGCCCCCTCCCACATTGGCTCAGCGGCGCTTATACATTATGTGTCTGACGCAGGACCAGTGTGGGAGGGGGCTTGCCCCCGATTGCGGTAGGCCAGCTACGGATAAACTGGCTGTTCCACCGCTATCGGGGGCAAGCTCTCTCCTGCATTTAGCCTGAACTGTGCCTGGGGGGATGTCAGGCGCCCGGTTGCCAGCCGCCGCCGAGTGCAGTCACGAGTCCTACACTGGCCTGCAACTGCCGCGTCTGCACCGCCTGCAATGTCCGCTGCGCTTGCAACGCCGCCGTCTGCGCTGTCACCACATCCAGGTAACTCACCGCACCCGCTTGATAGCTGTTCATCGCCAGCGATTGCGTGTGTTGCGCCGCGTCCGCCGCCGCTTGCTCATCCTGCGCTTCCTGCTGCAGATCCCGCAGTTGCGCGAGGTTATCTTCCACCTCGCGCACGGCCTTCAGCACCCGGCTGCGATACTGCGCGGACGCCTCTTCAAACTCGGCCTTGGCCTGGCGTTCATTGGCACTCAGGCGCCCGCCATCAAAGATCGGCACATTCATCAACGGCCCCAGCGCCCAATACCGATTACCCGCCGAGAGCAAATTCCCCACGCCCTGCGTTTGCCCGCCGATCAACCCGGTCAAGCTGAAGTCCGGATACCACGCCGCCTTGGCCACGCCGATATTCGCGTTGGCCGCAAACACCCGGCGCTCTGCCGCCGCAATATCCGGGCGACGTTGCAGCAAGTGGCTTGGCAGCTGCGACGGAACCCCCGGCAGGGCGATCAGTTGCTGGCCGGGCGGCAGCGTAAAGTCGCTGGCTGCCACGCCCACCAACTCACCGATGGCGTGCTCGGTGAGGTTGCGTTGCGCGCGCACCTCGTCCAATTGCGCTTTGGCCTGCGCCAGTTGATTTTGCGCACGGGTCAGGTCCAGCTCCGAGGCTATCTGGCCCTCGTAGCGGCTGCGGGTCAGTTGCAACGCCTGGCTGAAATCGTCCAATGAGCCAGTGAGAATCCGGGTCTGCGCATCCAGCCCATTGAGCTGCACGTACAAGGTCGCCAACTGACGTTGCAAACTCAGGCGCGCCACCGCCAGGTCATCCCCGGACGCTTGCGCCTGGGCATCACCGGCCGCGACCTGGTTGCGGATTTTGCCCCACAGGTCCAGGTCATAACTCAACGAAAAACCGGCGGTGTTGCTGTTGTACACCGACGGTTGCGTATCCCCCCGCAACGGTCGCGAATCCGATTGCCGCTGGCGCAGCGGTTGCGCGCTGGCGGTGATCTGCGGGAACAGGCCTGCGTGCAGTTGGCTGGCATACGCCTGGGAAGCATCGAAGTGCGCCAGCGCCGCCGCCAGGTCCGGGTTGGCCTTGAGCAGTTGCTGCTGCAGGTCATTCAGGCGCGAATCGTTGTAGAGCTTCCACCATTCGGGGGCCAGTTGGTCGGACGGCTGCGCGCTGTGCCAGGGACCATCGCTGGTCTGTTCGCGGTAGTTGGCCGGCAGGTCGATCGACGGCACCTTGTAGGTCGGCGCCATCGAGCAGCCTTGCAGTGCCAGCAGCATCAACGCGGCGAGCGGTTTAAGCCCTGTGCGCATGCGCACCTTAAGCCTTGGGCGCATGCGCACCTCCGGCGTCGGCCAGTTGCACCGGGTCGCCTTCGCGCAGGGCATCGGGCGGGTTGTCGACGATGCGGTCGGCGGGTTTCAAGCCTTGGTCTATCACCAGGCGTTCGCCCAGGTCGAGGCCGATATGGATGGCTTGCAGGTGCACATGGTTCTGCCTATCCAGCACCGCCACCTGCGTGCCCTGGGCGCGGAAGATCAGCGCGCTGGCCGGGATGCTCACGCCATGGGTATCGGCCGGAATCGGCAGGGTGGCTTCGGCATAATCACCGGGCAGCAGTTCTCCGTCGGGGTTGTCGGCGACGAACTGGGCGAGCAGTGTGCCGGAGCGGCGGTCGATGGCGGTGGAGTCACCGATCAGGCGCGCCTTGAAGTGCTTGCCGGGATGCTCGGGCACGGTCAGCTCGGCTTCAAGGCCGGGATGGATGACCGCCGCGTAGTTCTGCGGCACCGGCACATAGAGGCGCAATTGGTGGGTGTCGGCGATGTTGAACAGTTCCGGATCGCTGTCGGTGTCGGCCTTGATCAACTGGCCGATATCGGTGTTGCGCGCGGTGATGGTACCGGCGAACGGGGCGCGAAGGGTCTTGTAGCTTTCCAGTGCCGACAGCCGTGCATAGTCGGCAGCGGCGGCCTCGGCGTTGGCCTTGGCGGCAGCGGCATTGGAGGTTTTTTCATCCGCCTCCTGGCGCGATACCGAATGGCTGGCCAGCAGGTTTTGCCAACGCGTGGCGGTGGTTTCGGCCAGGCGTGCGTTGGCCTGTTCCTGCACCAGGCGTGCATGGGTCTGCGCCAGCTGTTGATCAAGGTCGGGGCTGTCGATTTCCGCGAGGACTTGCCCGGCGCTGACGTGGCTGCCGATATCGACTTTCCAATCCTTCAGGTAACCGCTGACCCGGGCGTGGATCGGCGCCTTGCTCCAGGCTTCCAGGTGCGCCGGCAGGCGCAAGGTATCGCCGGCCACATTCTGCTTGGGCTGGAACACCATCACGTGCGGAATGGCGGCGGTCTCGGTCCAGGCGGTGACCGATTGTTCGTGCAGCGTACGGGCATGCAGGCCGTTGGCGACCAGCAGGGCGGCCAGGGTCAGGCCGCCGACACCCATGAGCATCAGACGCTTGCGCGAGGGTTTGTGATCAGACGACATGTGGGGTTTCTCCTGCAACTGCGCGAGTAGGGTGACGACCGTGGACCAGGCTGAAGACCACGGGAACAAACAACAACGTGGCGAGAGTGGCGAAGATCAAACCGCCGATAACGGCGCGCCCGAGCGGGGCGTTCTGCTCCTCGGAAATCGCCAGGGGCAACATGCCGATGATCATCGCCAGGGCGGTCATGCACACCGGGCGGAAGCGCGTGTAACCGGCCTCCATGGCGGCCTTCAACGCATCACCATGTTCGGCTAGGCGCTCACGGCAGAAGCTCACCACCAGGATCGAGTTGGCCGTGGCTACGCCCATGCACAAGATGGCTCCGGTGAGCGCCGGCACCGACAATGAGGTACCGCTGAGGAAAAGCATCCACACGATGCCTGCGAGCGCCGCCGGCAACGCGGTGATGATTACGAATGGGTCGGCCCACGACTGGAAGTTGACCACGATCAGCAGGTAGATCAGCACCACCGCACCGAGCAGGCCAAAGCTCAAGCCGCTGAAGGCTTCATGCAGCGCATCGATCTGCCCATGCAGGCTGATCACCGCGCCTTTGGGACGTAGGGACGCGGTGTCATCCAGCACTTTTTGCACGTCGCGGGCCACGCCGCCGAGGTCGCGGCCCTGCACGTTGGCGTACAGGTCCAGGGTCGGTTCGATGTTGTAGTGGGTCACCACTGCCGGGCTTTGCACGCGGGAGATGGTTGCCACGCCGCCGAGGATCTGCGACTGGCCATCGGCGCCGGTGACGGGCAGCGCTTCCAGTGACGGCAGGCTGTCGAGCCGGTATTGCGGGGTGGCGGCGACGATGGAATAGGACACGCCAGTGGCCGGGTTGAGCCAGAAGGTCGGCGCGGTCTGCGAACTGCCGGCTAGGGAGGCAACCATGCTGTTGGTCACGTCGCGCTCGGTAATGCCCAGGCCGTTGGCGCGCATGCGGTCGACATTCACCTGCAGCGACGGGTAGCCGGTGGACTGCTGGATGCGCAGGTCGGCGATGCCGGGTACGTGTTGCAGGCGACGTTCCAGCTCGATGGCATAGGCGCGGTTTTCTGCCTCGCTGCGCCCGGAGATTTTCACGTCCAGCGGCGCCGGCGCGCCGAAGTTGAGGATCTGGCTGCTGATGTCCGCCGGCAGGAACGCGAAGTGGCTGCCGGGGAAGCTTTGCGGCAGCGCTTCACGCAGTTTTTTCACGTAGTCGGCGGTGGGCGCGTGGTGTTTTTTCAGGCTGACCTGAATGTCGCCATCCTGCGGGCCGATGGTGCCGCTGCTGCTGTAGGCCATGTCGATGCCGCTGAGCGGGATGCCAATGTTGTCGACGATGGTGTCCAGTTCCTCGGCAGGGATGACCTCACGGATCCGCGCTTCGATGCGGTCGAAGGCGGCGGCGCTTTCTTCGATGCGCGTGCCCAGCGGCAGGCGCACATGCAGGGCCAGCGCACCGGCATCCGTTGCCGGGAAGAAGTCCTGGCCAAGGCTGGGCAACAGCAGGAATGAGGCGAGCACACAGGCCAGAAAACCCACGATAAAGCGCTTGCGATGACCCAGGGCCAACGTCAGCAAGCCATGGTAGGTGTCGCGGATATTCGAGAAGTGGCGCTCGAAACCTTGCTGGAAATTCAGCACGGCTTGCAGCGCGGCATTGCGCGGTTTCGTGTGCTGCTCGCCCTCATGGTGGTTGATGAATGCATCTTCAGGATGATGCCCGGCACCTGGCTCCGGTATATGTGGCTTGAGCAGGAACATCGCCAGCGTCGGCACCAGGGTGCGCGAAAGAATGAATGAGCTGGCCATGGCGAAGATCACCGCCAGCGCCATCGGCCGGAACAGATAACCGGCGATGCCTTGCAGCAGGAACATCGGCACGAACACGATGCAGATGCACAGCAGCGAGACGAACGCCGGGCCGACAATTTGCGCGGCACCGTCGAGGATCGCGGTCTTCACCGGCTTGCCTTGCTCCAGGTGCCAGTTGATGTTTTCGATGGTCACCGTGGCGTCGTCCACCAGGATCCCGACCGCCAACGCCAGCCCGCCGAGGGTCATGACGTTGAGGGTTTGCCCGCTGACCGCCAGCAGCGCAATGGCCGACAGTACCGCCAGGGGAATTGACGCCGCGATAATGAGCGTGGAGCGCCAGCTGCCGAGGAACAGCAGGATCATCGCACTGGTCAGCAGCGCGGCGATGATGCCTTCCTGGGCCACGCTGCCCACCGATTGCTTGACGAATACCGAGGCGTCGCCCAGCAGCGAGGTCTTCAGTGACGGCGGCAGGGTTTCGTTGATGCGCGGCAGCATCTGGCGGATACCGTCGATGATCGACAGGGTGGAAATGCTGCCGTTTTTCAACGCCGGCATCAGCACCGCGCGATGGCCGTCGACGCGCACGATGTTGGTCTGCGGCGGCGAGCCGTCGCGCACGTGGGCGACCTGGCCGATGGTGATCAGCGCGCCGTCGACGGTCTTGATCGGCAGGTCGTTGAGCTCATCGATGGCCTTGGGACTGTTGTTGAGCAGGATCGTGTATTCGTTGGGGCCGAGTTTGGCGGTGCCCACCGGGATGATCTGGTTCTGCAGCGCCAGGGCATTGCCCACGTCCTGGGCCGACAAACCTTTGGCTGCCAACGCCTGGGGGTCGAGGTCGAGGGTGATCTGCCGCTGTTTGCCGCCCATTGGCGTGGGCATGGCCAGGCCGGGCAGGGCGCTGAGAGGCAGGCGGATATTGTTCTGCACCAGGTCGCGAATCCTGGCTTCCGACAGCGTCGGGCTGGAGAACGCCATTTGCAGGATCGGCACCGTGGAGGCGCTGTAGTTGAGGATCAGCGGCGGCGTGATACCCGGTGGCATCTGCTTGAGCACGGTTTGTGACACGGCGGTCACTTGGGCGTTGGCGGTGCGGATGTCGACGCCGGGCTGGAAGAAAATCTTCACGATGCCCATGCCGGGCAGGGATTGCGATTCGATATGTTCGATGTCGTTGACGGTAGTGCTCAGGGAGCGTTCGTAGGTGTAGATCACCCGACCGGCCATGGCGTCCGGCGACAGACCGTTGTACTGCCAGACCACGGCGACCACAGGGATGCCGATATCGGGAAACACGTCAGTGGGGGTTCGCAGGGCCGCCATCGGCCCGATGATGCAGATGAATATGGCCAACACGATAAACGTGTACGGCTTTTGCAGTGCGGTCTTTACCAGCCCGAGCATGCGTGAACCTCCGAGGGAGCAGGATTGCAAACCCCGGCAGTCTTGCCCGACCCACCTAACACGCGCCTTTCAGCCAGGTGAAGGAACATTTAGGTGAGGGCTGAAGATCGTTTCATATGGATTCATTTGTTCTACAAGGCGTGGCTGCCCAAGCTTGCATCCCATCGGACGACTTGTCCTTTAACTGATGTTCTTTGGAGCCCTGCCATGTCACTCAAACCTTTATTGTTGATCCCCGCCCTGGGTGCTGTTTTGTTGTTGTCAGCCTGTGCCGGCCCAATTCCCAAGGCGGACCCCAGCGAAGCCTGGATTGGCTTGAAAGAAGAAGCGCCGAACGATCTGATGGCTGAACGTGTGGACGGCAAGCGTGTCGACGACGGGCGCTTTTTCGAAGTGACACCCGGGGATCACCGCTTGGACGTGACGTTATTCGAGGAAGAGCCGGGCGACGACAACCAGCAGGACTGCCAGGGCCGGGTCGAGTACAAGGATTTCAAGGCAGGTGAGCATTACACCCTGGTGGAGTCGAGCCTGGGCACCACCGTGCGCGCATCCCTGAGGGATGGGCACGGTAAGGAAGTTGCAGCGACTCAGGATTTCAGTTGCATGCCCGGCTAGGCGTGGTGCACCGCCGCTCTATGGGGCTTGGCAGGTGCCGCAGGTTTGACGTGGGGGTGGTGGTGCCGACGGGTAATGCGCAACACCCCCCACAACATGGCGGCGGCTACCGCCAGCCATCCGCAGATCAACAGGAAAATCGTTGTTGCAAGGCTCATTTTGGCCTCCTTTCGCCCCGCAGGGGGCACACACAGTCTTCTCAATGGACAGTCTAGCTACCCGGTGGTTGCCTGCTATTGACCAATGGTCGTGTTCGTCCAACTCGTTTGCTCTATCCGCGACGCTTTACTGAGCCTATGGGCTATACCCGCGTGGCAGAGCGTCCTATGATCAGGGCCCTCACCGGCAGTTGATCAAGAGAGTAAAAAATTGCGGTTACGGTCGAACCTTAAAACATCCTTGTTGCTGGCCTGTGCCCTGGGGCTCGCGGCGTGTTCCGGGCACCCGTCGAAACTTCCGGGCCTGCCGGAACGTGTCGAACTCAATGGTGTGCCGACCTTTCGCAGCGAGGCTTATCAGAGCGGTCCTACAGCGTTAGCCAGCATGCTGTCGCAACAAGGCATTGTGATGACACCGGGCTTGCTGGATAAGCCGTTGCATTTGCCGGGCGGTGAAGCGGACCTGGAGCGCAACATGCAGGTGCTGGCCCGTGAGTACGGGCTGATGGTGTACCCGCTGGATGCCAAGCTGACCGCGGTATTGGCGCAGGTGACGGCGGGTTACCCGGTGATGGCGCGGATTGGCGGCGGCCTGTTGTCTGACGCGCACTACGTGGTCGTGGTGGGTTTCAACCAGCAGAAAAGCACGGTGCTGTTGCGCTCAGGCATGGACCGACGCCTGCTGATGAGCTTCAGCGACTTTGAGTCGAAGTGGAATAGCGCCGGGCACTGGGCCATCCTCACCCAGCGCCCGAGCCAATTGCCAGCCAATGTGGATGCGCAGCGCTGGCGGGATTCGGCGAACGCAACGGCCCAGGCCGGGCAGGAGCGGGCGGCGGCGCAGGCGCTCAAAGTGTTGGCGGAGCACAGATAAAAATGTGGGGGGCAGGCAAACGCCTCCCACATGAGTTTCTCGGTGTTCTTTAACGGCGGACTTCGGCCGCATTCGCACGGTTCTTCAGGTTCTTGTCAGCCTTGTAGCGCAACGCGACGTCCGGCACCGAGCCACCCTTGCCGGTCTCGACCCAGCTACGGATTCGGCTGGCATCGGCAAAGTGAGTAAATTTGCCGAAAGCATCCAGGATTACCAGCGATACTGGACGGTTACCCATGCGGGTGACCAGCACCAGGCAATGACCGGCCTGGTTGGTAAAGCCGGTCTTGGTCAGCTTGATATCCCAGTTGGCGCGGTTGATCAGGTGGTCGGTGTTGGAGAAACCCAGTGTGTAGTTGGGCTTGCGGAACGCCACGGTCTTTTCCTTGGTGGTGCTCAACTGGCTCAGCATCGGAAATTTTTGCGCATAGGCCAGCAGCTTGCTCAAGTCGCGGGCGGTGGACACGTTGTGGATCGACAGGCCGGTGGGCTCGACATAATGGGTGCTGGTCATGCCCAGGGCCTTGGCCTTGGCGTTCATCGCAGCAATGAAGGCCGCGTAGCCGCCCGGATAGTGGTGCGCCAGGCTCGCGGCGGCACGGTTTTCCGATGACATCAGGGCGATCAGCAACATCTCCTTGCGCGGCATCTGGCTGCCGATTTTCACGCGGGAGAACACGCCTTTCATTTCCGGCGTGTCGGTGATGTTGATGTCGATGTACTCGTCCATGTTCTGCTTGGCTTCAAGCACGATCAGGCCCGTCATCAGCTTGCTCACCGAGGCGATAGGCACCACCACGTCGGGGTTGCTGGCGTAGATGACCTTGTTGGTTTGCAGGTCCACCAGCATGGCGCTGCCGGAAGCGATCTGGAGTTTGGATGGATCCCGCGGCGCCAGGGCGGATTCGGCAGCGTGTGCAAAGGTGCCGGTGAAAGCAAAAAATAGGCTGACAATAGAAAGACGAATTTTCACGCGGATGAACTCGCTAAAAAGTAAGAAATACCGTTGGGAAACGGGTTTTGTGACAAATGGCGTTACATTTTAGGAGTATGGACGAGAGACTGTCGAATGTTCTTCTAAAACCAGACGAAAGTGCTTAAAAACTAAGAAAAAACAGGTTTTCTTCCGGGCAATAAAAAGCCCTGCGATAAGGCAGGGCTTTTTCAGTACGGCTGGTTATTAACCGTGCAGGGTCTCTGCGGCGTACAGGGTGTTTTCCAGCAGGCAGGCACGGGTCATCGGGCCAACGCCACCCGGCACCGGGGTGATCCAGCCGGCGCGGGGCAGGGCGGTCTCGTACACCACGTCGCCGACCAGCTTGCCGTCTTCCTGGCGGTTGATGCCCACGTCAATGACGATGGCGCCTTCCTTGATCCATTCGCCCTTGACCAGGCCCGGCTTCCCGGCGGCCACGACGACCAGGTCGGCTCGGCCAACGTGGCCGGCCAGATCCTTGGTGAAACGGTGGGTCACGGTGACGGTGCAACCGGCCAGCAGCAATTCCATGGCCATGGGGCGGCCCACGATGTTGGACGCGCCGACGATGACGGCATCGAGGCCGTACAGGTCGACACCGGTGCTTTCCAGCAGGGTCATGATGCCTTTGGGCGTGCACGGGCGCAGCAGCGGGATACGCTGGGCCAGGCGGCCGACGTTATAAGGATGGAAACCGTCGACGTCTTTGTCAGGGCGGATGCGCTCGAGCAGCTTGGACGCGTCCAGGTGCGCGGGCAATGGCAATTGCAGGAGGATGCCATCCATCGCCGGGTCGTCGTTGAGGCTGTCGATCAGGTCGGTCAGGGCCTGCTGGGTGGTGTCGGCAGGCAGGTCGTAGGCCTTGGAAATAAAGCCGACCTCTTCACAGTCTTTACGCTTGTGCGAGACATAAACCTGAGAGGCAGGATCGCTGCCGACCAGGATCACCGCGAGGCCAGGCGTGCGCAAGCCTTGCTGGCTGCGCTCGGTGACTCGTTTGGCGATCTGCTGGCGCAGGCTGGCGGCGATTGATTTGCCGTCGATAAGTTGTGCAGTCATTACGCGTGATTAACCATCGAGAGGGGGAGGAAAAGTGCGCGCATTCTCGCACGCCACGGCGTGAGGGCAAAGGCGCTTGGTCCGCAAATTGGCCTAACCCCTTAAATAAAATGAATTTTTTTCAAAAAAGATTTGACGGGTTTCCAGGCCCTCTATACTATTCGTCGCACTTGTCGGGCACAGCCTAGCACTGGTTAAGAAGGTCGAGCAGAATCGTTGTTCTGCAAGGCTGGAAGCACTTAGTTTGTAATCCTCCAAGAGTACAGATTAATAAGGCGCCCGTAGCTCAGCTGGATAGAGCATCCGCCTTCTAAGCGGATGGTCGCAGGTTCGAGTCCTGCCGGGTGCGCCATTAGGCAGCTTTGGCACAAGTAGCGCTATATGGTGGGCGTAGCTCAGTTGGTAGAGCACGGGATTGTGACTCCCGTTGTCGAGGGTTCGATCCCCTTCGTCCACCCCATATTTTGAAAGGCGCCAGATTAATCGTCTGGCGCCTTTGCTTTAAGAGCTTCAAGCGCGGATGTGGTGGAATTGGTAGACACACTGGATTTAGGTTCCAGCGCCGCGAGGCGTAAGAGTTCGAGTCTCTTCATCCGCACCAAATAAAGCTTTACTCGGTCTATGCGCAGGGTAAGGCTCGACAAAGAAGTAGTTTGGTTTCTTTGTTAACGCAATATGGTGGGCGTAGCTCAGTTGGTAGAGCACGGGATTGTGACTCCCGTTGTCGAGGGTTCGATCCCCTTCGTCCACCCCATATTCGAAAGGCGCCAGATTTAACAGTCTGGCGCCTTTTTTGGTTTTGGCGGTTCGGTTTTTCGTGGCTGCGGGTTCTGGGTCGCGATGGCGGTGCGTTTCATCGTATTTATGTGTCTCGATGATGCTGCGTTGTCTATCTGCCCTTATTGCGGGGTGGGGCGTCAGGGAGGTAGCGACGATCCCTTCTATATATAGAGGGGCGGCGCAGAGCCCTGGCGTGTTTGGCTTTATTTGTCACCGGGGCGGGGCGCGACAGTGCCTTCGTACCGATAAATTGCCGGCTGTTTACGGGCGTATTTCCAGTAGGGTGACTTCTTGAGTTTGACCCACTAGAATGCATGCCCTTGATTGGGGTCGGAAATGGCCGGCTAACGTCTGTGCAACGAGGAATATCCATGCAAGTTTCTGTTGAAAATACTACTGCTCTCGAGCGCCGCATGAGCATCACCGTGCCGGCTGAGCGCATCGAGACTGCGGTCAACAAGCGTCTGCAGCAGACTGCCCAAAAGGCCAAGATCGCTGGTTTCCGTCCGGGCAAGGTGCCAATGAGCGAAATCAAGCGCCGTTTTGGTGCTGATGCGCGCAATGAAGCCGTCGGTGACGTGATCCAGGCTTCTTTCTACGAAGCAGTGGTTGAGCAAAAGCTGAACCCGGCTGGTTCGCCTTCGATCGAACCTAAGTCCCTGGAAGCGGGCAAGGACCTGGAATACGTTGCCGTATTCGAAGTGTTCCCCGAGTTCGAAGTGGCCGGTTTCGACGGTATCGCCATCGAGCGCCTGAGCGCCGAAGTGGCTGATTCGGACCTGGACAACATGCTGGAAATCCTGCGCAAGCAGAACACCCGTTTCGAAGTGGCCGACCGTGCTGCCCAGAACGAAGACCAGCTGAACATCGATTTTGTTGGCAAGGTTGACGGCGAAGCATTCGCTGGCGGCTCCGCCAAGGGTACTCAGCTGGTGCTGGGTTCCAATCGCATGATTCCTGGCTTCGAAGACGGCCTGGTTGGCGCCAAGGCTGGCGAAGAGCGGGTCCTGAACCTGGAATTCCCTGCTGACTATCAGAATCTGGACCTGGCCGGCAAAGCCGCCGAGTTCACCGTGACCGTCAATAGCGTTTCCGAGCCTAAGCTGCCAGAGCTGAACGAAGAATTCTTCAATCAGTTCGGCATCAAGGAAACCGGTATCGAAGGCTTCCGCACCGAAGTTCGCAAGAACATGGAGCGCGAGCTGCGCCAGGCTATCAAGTCCAAGGTCAAGAACCAGGTCATGGACGGTCTGCTGGCCTCCAACCCGATCGAAGTGCCTAAGGCCCTGCTGTCCAACGAAGTGGATCGTCTGCGCGTACAGGCTGTTCAGCAGTTCGGCGGCAACATCAAGCCAGACCAACTGCCGGCCGAGCTGTTCGAAGAGCAAGCCAAGCGCCGTGTGGTACTGGGCCTGATCGTGGCTGAAGTGGTCAAGCAGTTCGACCTCAAGCCTGACGAAGACCGCGTCCGCGAAATGATTCAGGAAATGGCTTCGGCCTACCAGGAGCCTGAGCAGGTCGTGGCTTGGTACTACAAGAATGACCAGCAACTGAACGAAGTACGTTCGGTTGTGCTGGAAGAACAAGTTGTGGATACTGTTCTGCAGAAGGCTAAGGTGACCGATAAAGCGGTCTCTTACGAAGAAGCAGTCAAGCCGGCGGAAGCAGCACAAGCCGACTGATTGTCCAACTCGTTGGAAATTCAACCATAAGCCAGCCTCGCGCTGGCTTATGCGTTTTCAAGACATGACTATTTGGGAGTAACTGCAGAGCATGTTCCGTAATTCCTATATTCAGCAGAACTCTGATATCCAGGCCGCAGGCGGCCTGGTCCCGATGGTTGTCGAGCAGTCCGCCCGTGGCGAGCGCGCCTACGACATCTACTCGCGCCTGCTCAAGGAGCGAGTGATCTTTCTGGTGGGCCCGGTAGAGGACTACATGGCCAACCTGATCTGTGCGCAACTGCTGTTCCTTGAAGCGGAAAACCCGGACAAGGACATCCATCTCTATATCAACTCACCGGGCGGTTCGGTGACCGCGGGCATGTCGATCTACGACACCATGCAGTTCATCAAGCCGAACGTATCGACTACCTGCATTGGCCAGGCCTGCAGCATGGGCGCGTTCCTGCTGACCGCAGGTGCCGAGGGCAAGCGTTACTGCCTGCCTAACTCGCGCGTGATGATTCACCAGCCACTGGGCGGTTTCCAGGGCCAGGCGTCGGACATCGAAATCCACGCCAAGGAAATCCTCTTCATCCGCGAACGTCTCAACACGCTGATGGCCAAGCATAGCGGGCACACCCTGGAAGAAATCGAGCGCGACACCAACCGCGATAACTTCATGAGCGCCGAAGCCGCACGTGAATACGGGTTGATCGACGCAGTGATCGAAAAGCGCCCCGCTTAATATAAGCCGCTCAAAATAGGGCTGGTCGGGTTTTCCGATCACCTGTGGGCTTGAAAAAGCCCGCATAAGCCTTCATCTTGTGTTGCAAGCCTATCGGATTTGGATCGAACGAATGACTGACACCCGCAACGGCGAGGACAACGGCAAGCTGCTCTATTGCTCCTTCTGTGGCAAAAGCCAGCATGAAGTGCGCAAATTGATTGCCGGCCCCTCGGTCTTTATCTGCGACGAGTGCGTCGACCTGTGCAATGACATCATCCGTGAGGAGGTGCAGGAAGCCCAGGCCGAAAGCAGCGCGCATAAATTGCCTTCGCCTAAAGAAATCAGCGGCATCCTTGATCAGTATGTGATTGGTCAAGAGCGTGCAAAGAAGGTTCTGGCCGTAGCGGTATACAACCACTACAAGCGCTTGAACCAGCGTGACAAGAAAGGCGACGAAGTCGAACTCGGTAAGAGCAACATCTTGCTGATCGGTCCTACAGGCTCGGGTAAGACCCTGCTTGCGGAAACCCTCGCTCGCCTGCTGAACGTTCCGTTCACCATCGCCGACGCCACCACCCTCACCGAGGCTGGCTACGTGGGCGAAGATGTCGAGAACATCATTCAGAAACTGCTGCAGAAGTGCGACTACGACGTAGAGAAGGCCCAGATGGGTATTGTCTACATCGACGAAATCGACAAGATCTCGCGCAAGTCCGACAACCCGTCGATCACTCGGGATGTTTCCGGTGAAGGCGTGCAGCAGGCCCTGTTGAAACTGATCGAAGGCACGGTAGCTTCCGTACCGCCACAAGGCGGCCGCAAGCACCCGCAGCAGGAATTCCTTCAGGTTGATACGCGCAACATCCTGTTTATCTGTGGCGGTGCATTCTCCGGCCTGGAGAAGGTTATTCAGCAACGGTCTACCCGTGGCGGCATCGGTTTCAGTGCGGAAGTGCGCAGTAAGGAAGAAGGCAAGAAAGTGGGCGAGTCCCTGCGTGAAGTCGAGCCTGACGATCTGGTCAAGTTCGGTCTGATCCCGGAATTCGTTGGCCGTCTGCCGGTCCTGGCCACGTTGGACGAGTTGGATGAGGCGGCTCTGATTCAGATCCTCACCGAGCCGAAAAACGCCCTGACCAAGCAATACGCCAAGCTGTTCGAGATGGAAGGTGTAGACCTCGAGTTCCGTACCGATGCGCTCAAATCGGTGGCCAAGCGGGCACTGGAGCGCAAGACTGGTGCACGTGGCCTGCGTTCCATCCTCGAAGGTGTATTGCTCGACACCATGTACGAGATCCCCTCGCAGTCCGAGGTGAGTAAAGTGGTGATCGACGAAAGCGTTATAGAAGGTAAGTCCAAGCCACTGTATATCTACGAAAACAGTGAGCCGACTGCCAAAGCTGCGCCAGACGCGTAAGCGTTTCGCAGTTTTGGTACAAACGAAGGGGCCTCTAGGGGCCCCTTTGTTTTTCATAAGGATTTTTACTGCGTGTAACTGCCCGCATTGAGCTTGTTTTTTTTACACGCAGCCCCCATCTTGGTTTCAAGCTTATTTTTCAACTGTCATAGAGGCGAAATCATGAAGACAACCATCGAATTGCCTCTCCTGCCGTTGCGTGATGTCGTCGTCTATCCGCACATGGTTATCCCGCTGTTCGTGGGGCGCGAGAAGTCTATCGAAGCCCTCGAGGCCGCGATGACGGGCGACAAGCAGATCCTGCTGTTGGCCCAGAGAAATCCTGCCGATGATGATCCAGGCGAAGATGCCCTGTATCGCGTCGGTACCATTGCCACTGTCCTGCAATTGCTCAAGCTGCCCGATGGCACCGTCAAGGTGTTGGTGGAAGGCGAGCAGCGTGGTGCGGTAGAGCGTTTCATGGAGGTGGATGGCCACCTGCGCGCTGAAGTGGTGCTGATCGACGAAGTCGAGGCCCCTGAGCGCGAGTCCGAAGTGTTTGTGCGCAGCCTGCTCTCGCAGTTTGAGCAGTATGTGCAGTTGGGCAAAAAAGTCCCGGCTGAAGTCCTGTCTTCCCTCAATAGCATTGATGAGCCAAGCCGCCTGGTCGATACCATGGCCGCGCACATGGCGCTGAAGATCGAGCAGAAGCAAGACATCCTCGAAATCATTGACCTGTCGGCCCGTGTCGAACACGTGCTGGCATTGCTGGATGCCGAAATTGATCTGCTCCAGGTTGAGAAGCGCATCCGTGGTCGTGTCAAAAAGCAAATGGAGCGCAGCCAGCGCGAGTACTACCTGAATGAGCAGATGAAGGCCATTCAGAAGGAACTCGGCGACAGCGAGGAAGGCCACAACGAAATCGAAGAGCTGAAAAAGCGCATCGATGCTGCCGGCCTGCCGAAAGACGCCCTGACCAAAGCCACCGCCGAGTTGAACAAGCTCAAGCAGATGTCGCCGATGTCCGCCGAGGCCACCGTGGTGCGCTCGTACATCGACTGGCTGGTGCAGGTGCCGTGGAAGGCCCAGACCAAGGTACGCCTGGACCTGGCGCGTGCTGAAGACATTCTCGATGCCGACCACTATGGCCTCGAAGAAGTCAAGGAACGCATCCTCGAATACCTCGCCGTGCAAAAGCGTGTGAAGAAGATTCGTGGCCCAGTGTTGTGCCTGGTTGGCCCGCCTGGCGTGGGTAAAACCTCCCTGGCCGAGTCCATCGCCAATGCCACCAACCGTAAATTCGTGCGCATGGCCCTCGGTGGTGTGCGCGATGAAGCGGAAATTCGTGGTCATCGCCGGACTTACATCGGTTCGATGCCAGGAAGATTGATTCAAAAAATGACAAAGGTGGGCGTACGCAACCCGCTGTTCCTGCTCGATGAAATCGACAAAATGGGCAGCGACATGCGTGGCGATCCGGCATCGGCCCTGCTGGAAGTGCTCGATCCTGAGCAGAACCACAATTTCAACGACCATTACCTGGAGGTCGACTACGACCTGTCCGACGTAATGTTCCTGTGCACCTCCAACTCCATGAACATTCCGCCGGCATTGCTGGATCGGATGGAGGTGATTCGTCTGCCGGGTTACACCGAAGACGAGAAGATCAACATCGCCGTCAAATACCTCGCGCCCAAGCAGATTTCGGCCAACGGCCTGAAGAAGGGCGAGATCGAATTCGACGTCGAGTCGATCCGCGACATCGTGCGCTATTACACTCGCGAGGCCGGTGTACGCGGCCTTGAGCGCCAGATCGCGAAGATTTGCCGCAAGGCGGTCAAGGAGCACGCGCTGGAAAAACGCTTCTCGGTGAAAGTCACTGCCGATGCGCTTGAGCACTTCCTGGGCGTGCGTAAATTCCGTTACGGCCTGGCTGAGCAGCAGGATCAGGTAGGGCAGGTGACTGGTCTGGCGTGGACCCAGGTGGGCGGCGAATTACTGACCATCGAAGCTGCGGTGATCCCTGGCAAAGGCCAGTTGATCAAGACCGGCTCCCTCGGTGACGTGATGGTCGAATCCATTACTGCCGCGCAGACCGTGGTGCGCAGCCGCGCCAGGAGCCTGGGGATCCCCCTGGACTTCCACGAGAAGCACGACACCCACATCCACATGCCGGAAGGGGCTACACCGAAAGATGGCCCTAGCGCCGGCGTAGGCATGTGCACGGCCCTGGTATCGGCATTGACCGGCATACCGGTGCGTGCCGATGTAGCGATGACCGGGGAAATCACCCTGCGTGGCCAAGTATTGGCCATCGGTGGCCTGAAAGAGAAATTGCTGGCTGCACACCGGGGTGGCATCAAGACTGTGATCATTCCTGAAGAGAATGTTCGCGACTTGAAGGAAATTCCTGACAACATCAAGCAGGATCTTCAGATTAAACCGGTTAAATGGATTGACGAGGTCCTGCAAATTGCGCTGCAATACGCGCCGGAGCCCTTGCCGGATGTGGCTCCGGAGATAGTTGCAAAGGACGAAAAACGAGAGTCTGATTCCAAGGAAAGAATTAGCACGCATTAATGTGAATAAGCTTGGAGGCTTCCTTGACAGCTTTTTAGAGCCCTTGTTATAAAGCGGCTCTTAAGTGTCTGTAGGCCATTCAGCACTGATTTTTGCTGTTTACCAAAAAACTTAGAATCATACTCAATAGATATATAAGGGGACTTAGAGTGAACAAGTCGGAACTGATTGATGCTATCGCTGCATCCGCTGATATCCCGAAAGCTGCTGCTGGCCGTGCGCTGGATGCAGTAATCGAATCCGTCACTGGCGCTCTGAAGGCCGGCGACTCCGTGGTACTGGTAGGCTTCGGTACTTTCTCTGTGACTGACCGCCCAGCTCGCACTGGCCGCAACCCACAGACTGGCAAAGCACTGCAAATCGCTGCTGCCAAGAAACCAGGTTTCAAAGCCGGTAAAGCCCTGAAAGAAGCCGTTAACTAAGCTTCGATCAAGCCTTTGCTACCCGGGTCGGACGCAGGTCTGGCCTGGCAGCGGAGCGAAAGCTGACCCAGGTATCCATCGGGTCGCCAAGCCGGGGGTGTAGGTTCAACCCCCCGTCCGCTCCGCCAGTTACGAGAAGGCGCATCCTCGGATGCGCCTTTCTTCTATCCGGACTCTACCCACGCTCCACGGTTGCCAATTTTTGAAGTTCAACCGTTTCTGGGGGACGCATGCTGCAAAATATCAGGGACAATTCACAAGGCTGGATTGCCAAGACCATTATCGGGATCATCGTCGCATTGATGGCGTTCACCGGTATCGAGGCCATTTTCCAGGCTTCGACCAACACCAAGCAGGACGTGGCCAAGGTCAACGGTGAAGAAATCACCCAGACTGAACTGAGCCAGGCCGTCGACATGCAACGTCGCCAGCTGATGCAACAGCTGGGCAAGGATTTCGATGCTTCGCTGCTGGACGAAAAACTGCTGCGCGACGCGGCCCTCAAGGGTCTGATCGATCGCAAGCTGCTGCTGCAAGGCGCCGCCGATTCCAAGTTTGGCTTCTCTGAAGCTGCACTGGACCAGGTAATCCTGCAGACGCCGGAATTCCAGGTGGACGGCAAATTCAACGCCGAACGCTTTGACCAGGTGATCCGTCAACTGGGCTACAGCCGTCTGCAGTTCCGTCAGATGCTGACCCAGGAAATGCTGATCGGCCAGGTTCGCGCTGGTATTGCCGGCAGCGGTTTCGTGACCGACGCCGAAGTGCTGGCATTCGCCCGTCTGGAAAAGCAGACCCGCGATTTTGCCACCGTCAATATCAAGGCCAACCCTGCGGCGGTGAAACTCACCGACGACGAGGTCAAGGCTTACTATGACCAGCACGCCAAGGAGTTCATGACCCCGGACCAGGTGGTCATCGACTACCTGGAACTGAAGAAGTCGTCCTTCTTCGACCAGGTCAGCGTGAAGGACGATGAACTGCAGGCTGCCTATCAGAAAGAAACCGCCAACCTCGCTGAACAGCGTCGTGCCGCGCACATCCTGATTGAAGTCAACGACAAGGTCACCGACGCGCAAGCGAAGGCCAAGATCGAAGAAATCCAGGCGCGCCTGGCCAAGGGTGAGAAGTTCGAAACCCTGGCCAAGGAGTTCTCCCAGGATCCAGGTTCGGCCAACAGTGGCGGTGATCTGGGCTTTGCCGGCCCGGGCGTCTACGACCCGGACTTCGAAGCCGCCTTGTATGCCTTGAACAAAGACCAGGTTTCGGCGCCGGTGCGCAGCACCTTCGGTTGGCACTTGATCAAGCTGTTGGGCGTTGAAGCACCGCAAGTGCCGACGTTTGCCAGCCTGAAAGACAAGCTGACCCGCGAGCTCAAGACCCAACAGGTCGAGCAGCGTTTTGTCGAAGCAACCAAGCAATTGGAAGATGCGGCATTCGAAGCCTCCGATCTGGCCCAACCGGCGTCTGACCTGAAGCTGACCGTACACACCTCCGCGCCGTTTGGCCGTGAAGGTGGTGACGGTGTTGCGGCCAACCGTGCCGTGGTCACCGCTGCGTTCAGCCCGGAAGTGCTGGATGAGGGGGCCAACAGCAGCGCCATTGAGCTGGACCCGGAAACCATCATCGTGCTGCGTGCCAAAGAGCACCGCAAACCTGCGCAACTGCCGCTGCAAAGCGTTGCTGCGGCGATCCGCACACAGATGGCCAAGGAGCGCGCCAGCGCGGCTGCCAAGACTCACGCTGATGAGCTGATCGCCAGCCTGCGTGATGGCAAGACCCCGCTGAACCAGCCGGTCGACGGCCAGGCCTGGAAAGTCACTGAAGCGGCTACCCGTAGCCAGGAAGCGATTGACCCGGCCGTGCTGCAAGCCCTGTTCCGCATGCCCAAGCCTGCGGCCAAGGACAAGCCGACCTTCACCACCGTGACCCTGGCTGATGGCAGCCTGGTGATCGTGCGCTTGAACGGCGTCAACGAAGCGGCTGCCCCAACGGACGAAGAAAAGGCGCAATATCGCCGCTTCCTCGCTTCCCGTGTTGGCCAGCAGGACTTCGCGGCGTACCGCAAGCAGTTGGAAACCAAGGCTGATATCAAGAAATACTGATGTTGGTTTGAACAAGAAGCCCCCGGCCTGAAAAGACCGGGGGCTTTTTTATGTGGGCTAGACTGGGTGCTCGGTATCGTCGACCCAGGAGTTCCAAGCGTGTTGATTCTAGGAATGGATGGCTTGCTGATCCGCCGCGCCAGTGCGTCGGACGTTCCTGCCGTGCTGCAGGTGTTCGACGAGGTGGTCGCCTGGTTCGTTGGCATGGGCAATACCCATCAGTGGGGCACCGAGCCCTGGTCGGCGTCGCCCCGGCGGGTCGCGCAAGTGGCTGAAGCCTGCGCATTGCCTGGGGCGTGGGTGGTAGAAGAGCCCGCGGGCCGTATCCGTGGAGCGCTGGTGTTGGGCGATCCCATGCCTTATGTACCGTCGGCGACTGAGCCCGAGGTGTATGTACGCCTGTTGATAGCCGCGCGTGATCCCCGTGTTCGCGGCCTTGGCCGGCGCATGATGGCCTTTGCTGATGACCAGGCCCGTGCAGCAGGAGTGACGCGTTTGCGTGTGGACTGCTATGGCGGCGGGACAGGGGATCTGGTGCGTTTTTATGAGTCCTGTGGCTACGAGCGCATTTCAACGTTCGACTTGGCGGGGTGGCCGGGCCAGCTGTTGGGGCGCTGTCTGTGATGCGCCGGCCCATGCCAGTAGCATCAGTAGCATAACGGCCCATGGAAAGCCCGCGACGCCCCAGCCCTGAAGCAACACGCCTCCTGCCAGTCCGCCACCGGCTATCCCCAGGTTCCACACGGTCACCAGCATTGATTGTGCGGCATCCGCCGACTCGCCAGCCGATTGGGCCAGTGCGGTTTGCAGCAGTGCCGGCAAACCGCCGAACGCCAGGCCCCATAACGCCACGGCGGTATAGATGACTGCCGGCACATTGATCCAGAACGCCAGCGCCAGGGCGATCAGGCCAAACAGCGCACAACTGATCAGCAGCAAGACGCGCAGCCACCGGTCAATCAACACGCCTGTCAGCCAGATGCTCAGCACCGCCGAGAGGCCAAACACCAGCAACACTCGGTCAACATCCGCATCGATCCCTGCGGGCACCAGCAACGGGGCGATGTAGGTGTACAGAATGTTGTGGGCCAGTACGTAGGTAAACGTTACCCACAGCACTGGACGAATGCCTGGCAGGTTCAGCAGCTGGCGCAGCCCCAGGCGTTTATCCGTCCGTTCGCCGGCAAAGTCCGGCAGTTGCCAGCGCGCCCAGGCCAGTAGCACCAAGGTCAGCCCGGTCATGATTGCAAAACTCAGGCGCCAGCCAACGGCAGTGCCGAGGAAGGTGCCCGCAGGCACACCCAGTGACAGCGCCAGCGGTGCACCCAGCATCGCCACGGCAATGGCGCGACCTTGCAGGTGTGGCACCACCATTCGGCTCGCATAACCCGCCAGCAACGCCCAGAGCAGCCCGGCGAAGACCCCGGCAAAAAAGCGCGCCACGAGCGTCAGTCCGTAGTGGCTGGACAGCGCGGTTACGCTGTTGACCAAGGCAAAGCCGCCGATGGCAAGCAGCAGCAACGGTCGTCTGCGCCAGCCGCGGGTCAGCAGCGTCAGGGGGATGGCCGCCAGCAACGAGCCAAGGGCGTAGACCGTGACCAGTTGACCGACCAGGGCGGGCGACACGCCGAGGCCTTCGCCTATCTGTGGTAGCAACCCGGCGGGCATGGCTTCGGTGAGGATGGTGATAAAGCCAGCGCTGGCCAGGGCCAGTAGACCGCCCAGCGGTAATGAATCCCGCTGGGCTGATGCGGTGAGTGAAGGGCTGCTGCTCATGAGGTTTTATCCAGGTAAAAGGGCAAGCAGGCAGAGTAGGGGGCTGTGGTTGGCGGAAAAACAGGCTAAGGTTCCGAACTTATCGGACGCCGGTGTCCGCAATCGCTAAAGGCGGGATCATGGACAGCTTGGGCAGCCTTTCGGTATTTGTGCAGGTGGCGCAGACGCTCAGCTTCACCGCCGCCGGCCGTGTGCTGGGGGTGTCGTCGTCGGCCGTGGGCAAAAGCATTGCGCGGATGGAAGAGCGCCTGGGCGTGCGGCTGTTTCACCGCAGCACGCGCAGTATCACCTTGACCAGTGAAGGCTCGCTGTTCCTTGAGCGGTCGCGGCGGATTCTCGCTGAGGTGGAAGCGGCCGAGCAGGAGCTGACAAACGCCAGTGCAACGCCACGGGGTAAGCTGCGCATCAGTGTGCCGCAGGTGCGGGGCTTGTTGATGCCAGTACTCAGTGACTTTATGCGCGCCTACCCGGATATCGAGTTGGATGTGGATTTCTCTGACCGTATGGTGGACGTGATCGAGGAAGGTTTCGACGCGGTGATTCGCACCGGCAAGCCGGAAGATTCGCGCTTGATGGCGCGCCACCTGGGCCACTACCAGCTGGTGCTCGTCGCCACACCGGGCTACTTCGCCCAGCACGGCACCCCGCAGCAACCACAGGACCTCAATGGCCACGCCTGCCTGCGCCACAAGTTCTGCGCCACGGGCAAGCTCGAGCCCTGGCCGTTGCGTCTTGCCTTGGGTGCCGCGGAACCGCTGTTGCGTACGCCGTTGGTCAGTACCACCATCGAGTCTCTGAACCATGTGGTGCTCGAGGGATTGGGCATTGCCTGCCTGCCGGACTACATGGTCAACCAGGCCGTGGGCGAGGGGCGCTTGCAGCGGGTGTTGGATGATTACCTGGAACACCGGGGCAATTTCTGGATGTTGTGGCCCGGTCGCCATACCTCGACCAAGGTGCGCGTGTTTATTGACCATATGTGCGCCGGGCTTTTCCCTGCAGGCCCCGTTGCGTAACCCTGTGACGTTTTACCGACAGGAATGCGCGCGCCAAGGCCTCGTTCTGTTGCACAATACCGCCCAGACCGTTTTCCTCAGGATTATCAATGTCGACATCATTCCACTTGCGTAGCCTCGGGCTGGCGCTGGTGCTGGCGGGCGCCGCGGGCTGCTCGTCACCCAAGACCGCTATTTATGAACATGAGAACTTCGACGACTCCGGCACATTTTCCCGGGATTATCCGGTTAGTGATGTAGCGGCGTGCGAGGCCGCGCGGCGTGCGTTGCTGAGCCAGGGCTACATCATCACCAGCAGCGATCCGAAACTGGTCGTGGGCAACAAGAGCTTCCAGCAGACCGGCGAAACTCACCTGCAGATCAGCTTCAACGTGGTGTGTGCCGATGATGGCAAAGGTAAAAAGCACTCGACGATGTTTGCCAACGCCCTGCAGGATCGTTATGCGCTGAAGAAGGTCAACAACTCCGCGAGCCTGGGTGTAGGCGTGCTGGGGTCGGTGTCGATGCCGATCGGCTCCACCGATGACTCGATGGTGAAGGTGGCCAGTGAGACGGTGTCCGCGCCGAAGTTCTACGATCGCTACTTTGCGTTGGTGGACGTCTTCCTGCCCCAGGAAGTGAAGCAGGCTGAGCATATTCCCGAGCAGCCAAAGGCCGACCTCGGTGTGCCGGAGCCGAAGGCCGCTCCGGCTGCGGAGAAAGTCGAGGCGCCGAAGGAAGAGCCTGCCGCACCGGCTGCTTCGGAGCCGGTTGTGCCCGCGCCTGAACCCGCACCGATTGCGCCGCAGGCCGAGCCCGCGCCCGCGCCCGCCACGACCACGCCGGACCTGCCGGCGCCGACAGAAGCGATTCCGCCCCTGCCGACGCCTGCGCAGTAGCTCAGACCGCTACGGGATTCACCTTGTCGACGTTGATCCCGTAGCGGTTGATCGCTTCACTGACCTTGTCGCGACCGATCGCGCCGTCATCCGCCAGCGCCTTCAGGGCAGCCAGGGCGATGAAGTGGCGATCCACCTCAAAGAACTCGCGCAAGGCTTCCCGGGTGTCTGATTGCCCGAAGCCATCAGTGCCTAGCGCGACAAAGCGCCGGCCCGGCACGAACGGACGAATCTGATCAGCGAATAGCTTCATGTAGTCCGTCGCGACCACCACCGGCCCCGTTTGCCCCTCCAGGCATTGCTCGACGTAACTTACGCGCGGCTCACTCTCGGGGTGCAGCAGGTTCCAGCGTTCCGCCGCGTGCCCGTCACGGCGCAATTCGGTCAGGCTCGTCACACTCCATACGTCGCATTGCACGGCGAAATCGTTGGCGAGCAGCTCTGCGGCCGCGATCACTTCTCGCAGGATCGAACCACTGCCCATCAGTTGCACCTGTGCCTGAGGGTTGGTGCTGAGCCGGTACATGCCTTTGAGTATCCCGTCCTCCACGCCTTCGGGCATCGCCGGGTGCGGGTAGTTTTCGTTGAGCAGGGTGATGTAGTAGTAAATGTCCTCTTGCTCGACATACATGCGCCGCATGCCCTCGCGAATAATCACCGCCAGTTCGTAGGCAAAGGTCGGGTCATAGGACACACAGCACGGAATCACCGACGACAGGATATGGCTATGGCCATCGTCATGCTGCAGGCCTTCGCCCATCAGCGTGGTGCGCCCGGCTGTGGCGCCGAGCAGGAAGCCGCGTGCTCGTGCATCGCCCGCCGCCCAGGCCAGGTCGCCGACGCGCTGGAAGCCGAACATCGAGTAGAAGATATAGAACGGCACGGTCATCAGGCCGTGGTTGCTGTAGGACGTACTTGCTGCGATCCACGAGGAAATGGCGCCGGACTCATTCAGGCCTTCCTGCATGATCTGTCCGTCTTTGCTCTCCTTGTAATAGCTCAGTTGCCCGGAGTCCTGTGGGGTGTAGAGCTGGCCGACGGCGGAGTGGATGCCGATCTGACGGAACAGGCTTTCCATGCCGAAGGTGCGGGATTCGTCTGGCACGATGGGCACGATCAGCTTGCCCAGGTGCGGGTCTTTCAGCAGGGTGCCGAGGATGCGCACGAAGGCCATGGTTGTGGAAATCGCGCGCTCGCCAGTGTCCTTGAGCTGAGTGGCGAAGGCGCTCAGTTCGGGGATCTGCAGCGATTCGACCGCGGTGTGGCGCGCAGGCACATAGCCGCCCAGGGCCTGGCGACGTGCGGCGAAGTAACGGGCTTCTTCGCTGTCGGCTGTGGGCTTGAGGTAAGGAATTTCAGCGAGTTGCTCATCGGGCACTTCCAGGCCGAAGCGGTCGCGGAAGGCTTTGACGGCGTCGGCGCCCATCTTCTTCAATTGGTGGTTGATGTTCTGGCCTTCGCCGGCCTCGCCCATGCCAAAGCCCTTGACGGTTTTTGCCAGGATTACCGTCGGTTGGCCACTGTGACGCACGGCGGCGGCATAGGCGTTGTAGACCTTGTCCGGGTCATGGCCGCCCCGTGAGAGTTTCCAGATGTCGTCGTCGGACAGGTCCGCAACCAGTGCCAGCAATTCCGGGTATTTGCCGAAGAAATGTTCGCGCACGTAGGCGCCGTTCTGGGATTTGTAGTTCTGATAGTCACCGTCCACGCATTCCATCATGCGTTGGCGCAGCAGGCCGCTTGTATCTTTTTCCAGCAGTGCATCCCAGCCACCGCCCCAGATCACTTTGATCACATTCCAGCCGGCGGCACGGTACAGGCTTTCGAACTCTTGGATCACCTTGGCGTTGCCGCGTACCGGGCCGTCCAGGCGTTGCAGGTTGCAGTTGACCACGAAGATCAGGTTGTCGAGCTTCTCGCGCCCGGCCAGGGAAATAGCGGCCAGGGATTCCGGTTGGTCCATTTCACCATCACCCAGAAATGCCCAGACCTTGCGGCCCTGGTGTTGCTTGAGGTCACGAAACTCCAGGTAGCGCATAAAACGTGCCTGATAGGCCGCAGTGATCGGCCCCAGCCCCATGGACACCGTAGGAAATTGCCAGAAGTCCGGCATCAGCCGTGGGTGGGGGTAGGACAAAATGCCTTCACCACCGGCTTCGCGGCGGAAGTTATCCAGTTGCGCTTCGCTGATGCGGCCTTCGAGGTAGGCGCGGCCGTAGATGCCTGGCGAAGAGTGCCCCTGGATGTACACGAGGTCGCCGTCGAAGTGGTCGGTGCGGCCACGGAAGAAGTGGTCGAAACCTACGTCGTACAGCACCGCGGCTGACGCATAAGTCGCAATATGCCCACCCACGCCTGAGTGCTTGCCTGCACGCAAGACCATGGCCATGGCGTTCCAGCGGATAAACGCATTGGTGCGGCGTTCGATGGCCAGATTGCCGGGGTAGGGCAACTGGCGATCCACCGGGATGGTGTTGACGTAAGGCGTGGTCACCCGCCCGTAGAAGTCGCCATGCCGCGCCACGTCGAAATCCAGCAACTGATCGATCAGGTAATGGGCGCGCGGGCGGCCTTCGGTGGACAGCACCGATTCGATGGACTCCAGCCACTCGCGGGTTTCCTGTGGATCGACGTCGCGTCTGACTGCGTTATTCGGGGTCATGTGAGGCTCCAGGGTCGGCGGATTTCTAGTGGCGGGCTCCTTGTGGGAGCGTCGTCAAAGTTATTGCAATTGCAACTACATGACCGAATTTAGCGCGGGATGAGCTACTATTGCAACCTTCTTGAAATCCACCGGATGGTGTTGCATGTCGTCGAAAGAGCCTGATGTATGGTTCCGTTTTGTCAGGGCCCACAGGACGGTCATCCGTGAAATCGAGCGCCGCCTGGCGGCCGCCGACTTGCCGCCTTACGCCTGGTACGACGCACTGTGGGGCCTGGAAAGCGGCCCCGAAGGCACCCGCCGCATGCACGAATTGGCCGATGTGCTGGCCATTGAGCGCTATAACCTCACGCGGCTGGTAGACCGACTGGAAAAGGACGGCCTGGTGGTGCGCTCCCGCTCCGACGGCGATGGCCGCGCGGCCTTTGCGTCGATCACCGACGCCGGCCGAGCGTTGCGCAAGAAAATGTGGAAGATTTACGAAAGTACGGTGGACGAGTTGTTCCTGTCGCAGATCGAGCCGGAGCAACGCCAGGCGTTTGCCGATGCGTTGGAGCGCACTGCCGGGATGGCGATGGAGGCGGGTGTTCAAACCCGTGGTCGACGCAAGTCTGAAACTTGATGCAGATCCAATGTGTGAGGGAGCAAGCCCCCTCCCACATTGGAATGCATTCCCGTCCATTTCGGTGCATGCCTGATTGCAATCGCGCCTCAAAACCCCGGTGCTAAATCCGCATCACGCTGCTACGTTTAATCCTGGAGTGCAGGAACGTCATGACGTCGACATTTTTTCGTCATCACGGCACTTTAGGCTGGCTGTGCAGGTCATTTATCTGCAGCCGCTTTTAATTCAAAACAAGGAGCCCACCATGGACGAATATCAGGAAGAACTGCTGGAGTACCAGGCCTTTGAACTGGATCCTCTGGATCCGGCCGATGACGCCACCGAGCTGTAAGACCGACTTCAGGCGGAATGCCGCTGACTGCGGCGAAATTCCCCTGGGGTCTGGTTGTTCCACCGCCTGAACGCCCGTTGAAACGCCTGGGCCGAGGCAAAACCGAGCAAGTAGGCGATTTCGCCGAACGCCAGTTCCGTATCGCGAATGTAGGTCATGGCCAAGTCGCGACGGGTATCGTTGAGAATTGCGCGAAACTGCGTGCCTTCTTCGGCCAGTTTGCGGCGCAGTGTCCAGGTCGGCAGCTTCAAGCGTGCCGCCACTTCTTCCAGGTCGGGTTCCCGGCCGCCATTGAGCATCGGCCCGAGCAAGCGGGTAATGCGCTCCCGCAGGCTGCGGGTGCGGGTCAGCTGCTCCAACTCGTGTTCACAGAGCTTTAACAACAGCTGCCAGGTGCTCGGGCAATGCTGCGGGTTACGCAGCGCGAGGGTTTGCTGGCTCAGGCGCAGTTGATTGGCCTCGGCGCCGAACTGGATCGGGCCATCGCCCAGCAGCGCGTACTGTTCGCTGTAGTCCGGCGCTTCAAATTCGATTTCAATCCGCTGCGCCTGCACTGTTTGTTGGGCCAGGCTCGACAGTTGCTGCAGCCAGCCGGCGATGATCGAGTCCACCACAAAGCGGTTGTAGGCGTTATAGGGGCTGATGGAATAGAACCGCAGCCAGGCACCTTCGGCGTCCTCGTGAAAACTCGATTGCCCACGATAGTTGGAACCGTACAGCGCTTCGAAGCGGGTCAGCGTGCGCGCCGCCTCACGCACGTTGGGCGCCTGGGCGGCGGTGACCCCGGCCAGTCCGGCTTGGCTCAGGCGGCTGAGCTGGCCCATGCGCAGGCCCAGGCCGGGGTCGCCGGTGAGTTGGATGGCCGCATGGCCCAGGCGCATATAACGGGGGATCGACAAGCGTGCACCCGCTTCGGCGAGGCGCGCGGGGTCGAGGCCGTATTGCAGCAGCAGCGGTTGCGGGTCGAGGCCGTGGCTGTGGATTGCGTCGGCCAGGGTGTGCACGAAGCCCACCGACAGATCACCCAGGCGCACCGGCTTCACGGGGTTACAGCCAGATATTCAGCAGGCGCGCGCCACGGGCGTCGCCGTCGGCGCTGATCTGCCCGTTGCTGCTGAGAAAACTGCGCCCGGCCGTGCCCAGGTCCCAGAACTGCCCACGCAGGAATACGCTCATGCCAGCGGTTGCCTGGCTGACGGGGTGTTGGCTGATCAGCGTAAGGCGGCGCCAGGCTTCACCTTCGCTGAGTTCTTCAGGCTTGAGGCTGATTTCCGGCGGCGTGGACACGCTCTTGAAGCCGCGCCATGGTCGATCCCAGGTATCGCGACCGAGCACAAAGGCCGGCACTGCAATCAGTTGCGCACCTTGCTCGTTGAGCTTGCGATAGGTGTCCGGGTACCAGCTGTCACTGCCGACCAACACGCCGAGGCGCCCGGCCGGGGTGTCGACCACGCTGACGACGTTTTCGTCACCAGGTTCGATAAAGCCGCGTTCATCGTAGATCGGATAGAGCTGGCGCTGTGGCTCTCCGATGGGCAAACCATCTGCCGCAAACACCACGCTGGCGTTGTACAAGGCGCCATGGCCGACCTGCAGTTGTCCCTGGCTCACGCTGGGGTTGGGCAAGGCGATGGAACCGGCCACCAGCGTGACGCCAAACTCCTTGGCCAGGCCGCCGAACAGCACCTGATAGTCCCGCGCCATGCCGGGGGCTTTCATACGCAGGTAGGCGTCATCGGTGCGGTTGTCGCCGGTGGCGCTGATCCAGGCCCGCGCAAAGAGCAGTGGGTTGCTGACCGACAGCCAGTTCATCGCATCCTTCACGTGCAGCGCCTGGTACACCTCATTTTTTTCACCGGTCAACATCAGCCATGTGCCGATATGTTCAGGCAGCACTACGATGGTTTTTTCGTTGATCAACCCCTGGTCCCGGGCCTTTTGCAGATAGGCCGAGAGCTTCAGGTGCAGGCGTTCCAGGCTCTGGTAATCAGCCGGAAACAGCTCTGGCTGGATGCCCAGCAGGTTGCCGCGATCAGCAGGCAGGCCTTCATTCACGGCCAGGGTGATGCGCAGGTCCGACAGGTAATGCGCCACGGGGCGCTCCTGGGTCCAGACCAGATACGCGGCGACGGCGGCAACCAGGGCCATGGAGACGGTAAAAGCTAGAAGTTTACGCATGGGGCAACAGACAACAGACCGGGTGCAGGGTTCGCGACTAGGGTAGGGCCCATGCGGCGGCTTGCCAAGGGGTGCTGTGCATTTGGATCAATAACTTGTCAGTTTCAGTCATTGAGCCGTCGTCCACCGCCTCTTAGTCTGTGGGACATAACCCGATGGGGTGCCATTCGAGCCCCCCACGCCCCGTGATGATCCGTTGTGGAGCTTGACCATGACCGCTGCTGCCTACCCGCACCTGCTGGCCCCGTTGGACCTGGGTTTTACCACCTTGCGTAACCGTACCCTGATGGGCTCGATGCACACGGGCCTGGAAGAAAAGCCCGGTGGTTTCGAGCGCATGGCGGCCTACTTTGCCGAGCGTGCCCGGGGCGGCGTGGGGCTGATGGTCACCGGCGGCATTGGCCCAAATGATGAAGGCGGGGTGTATTCCGGCGCGGCCAAGCTCACCACCGAAGAAGAAGCGCAGAAGCACAAGATCGTCACCAAGGCCGTGCATGAGGCGGGCGGCAAGATCTGCATGCAGATCCTCCACGCCGGCCGTTATGCCTACAGCCCCAAACAGGTCGCGCCGAGTGCGATCCAGGCACCGATCAACCCGTTCAAGCCCAAGGAGCTGGACGAGGAAGGCATCGAGAAGCAGATCCAGGATTTTGTCACCTGTTCGCTGCTGGCCCAGGTCGCCGAGTACGACGGCGTGGAAATCATGGGGTCCGAAGGCTACTTCATTAACCAGTTCCTCGCCGCCCACACCAACCACCGCACCGACCGTTGGGGCGGCAGCTACGAAAACCGCATGCGCCTGGCGGTGGAGATCGTGCGCCGCGTGCGTGAAGCGGTGGGCCCGAACTTCATCATTATCTTCCGCCTGTCGATGCTCGACCTGGTGGAAGGCGGCAGCGTCTGGGAAGAAATCGTACAGTTGGCCAAGGCCATCGAGCAGGCGGGCGCGACCATCATCAACACCGGCATCGGCTGGCACGAAGCGCGTATCCCGACCATTGCCACCAAGGTGCCGCGTGGCGCGTTCAGCAAAGTCACGGCCAAATTGCGCGGTGCGGTACAGATCCCGCTGATCACCACCAACCGCATCAACACACCGGAAATCGCCGAGCAGATCCTCGCCGAAGGCGATGCCGACATGGTCTCGATGGCGCGGCCGTTCCTCGCCGACCCCGAGTTCGTCAACAAGGCCGCCGCCGGCCGCGCCGATGAAATCAACACCTGCATCGGCTGTAATCAGGCTTGCCTGGACCACACCTTTGGCGGCAAGTTGACCACCTGCCTGGTCAACCCGCGGGCCTGCTATGAAACCGAACTCAACTACCTGCCGGTCAAGCAGATCAAGAAAATCGCCGTGGTCGGTGCCGGCCCCGCAGGCCTGGCCGCTGCCACCGTGGCGGCTGAGCGTGGCCACCAGGTGACCTTGTTCGATTCGGCCAGTGAGATCGGCGGCCAATTCAATATCGCCAAGCGCGTACCGGGCAAAGAAGAGTTTTTCGAGACCCTGCGCTACTTCAATCGCAAGTTGCAGACCACCCACGTCGAGCTGTGCCTCAACACCCGCGTCGACACCGCACACCTGGTGGCGGGCGGTTATGACGAGATCATCCTGGCCACCGGCATTGCGCCGCGCACGCCGGCGATTCCGGGCGTTGAAAACGCCAAGGTGCTGAGCTACCTGGACGTGATCCTCGAGCGCAAGCCTGTCGGCAAGCGCGTGGCGGTGATCGGCGCCGGCGGCATTGGTTTTGACGTGTCGGAATTCCTCGTGCATGAAGGCGTATCCACCAGCCTCGACCGTGAAGCGTTCTGGAAAGAGTGGGGCATCGACACCCAGTTGCAAGCCCGTGGCGGCGTGGCCGGGATCAAGCCGCAACCCCATGCCCCGGCCCGTGACGTGTTCCTGTTGCAACGCAAGGCTTCCAAGGTCGGCGACGGCCTGGGCAAGACCACCGGTTGGATCCACCGTACCGGCTTGAAGAACAAGCGCGTGCAGATGCTTAACAGCGTCGAATACCTGAAGATCGACGATGACGGCCTGCATATCCGCATCGGCGCCGAGGGTGAGCCGCAGCTGCTGGCCGTGGACAACATCGTCATCTGCGCCGGGCAAGACCCGCTGCGCGAGTTGCAGGATGGCCTGGTCGCCGCAGGGCAGAACGTGCACCTGATCGGCGGCGCCGATGTGGCGGCCGAGCTGGATGCCAAGCGCGCCATCAACCAAGGCTCGCGCCTCGCCGCCGAGCTGTAAGGCGACGCAAGGGGCGGTGTTAGACTACCGCCCCTTTTTCCATGCAGATGCCGCCCGATGGGTCCCTTTGACTGGCTTCCCCACGCCCCCCTTGAAGCCATGCAGCTCGATTGGCTTAATGGCGTCGAGCTGGCCGTGCTGCGCCTGGACCGCATCGACCCGCTGATCAGCGGCAACAAGTGGTTCAAGCTCACCGAGCATCTGGCCCAGGCGCAGCAAGCCCGTGCCCGCGGCATCATCAGCCTTGGCGGCGCTTACTCCAATCATCTGCACGCGCTGGCAGCGGCGGGCAAACGCTTTGGTTTCCCCACTGTCGGCCTGTTGCGCGGCCATCCCCAGGACACACCCACCATCCTCGACCTGAAAGCCTTTGGCATGCACCTGCATTGGTTGGGGTATGGCGGCTATCGCGCGCGCCATGAGCCGGATTTCTGGTTGCCGTGGCGCGAGCAATATCCCGATCTTTACCCCGTGCCAGAAGGCGGCGGCGGGATGGCCGGGGCGCTGGGGTGCGGGGTATTGGTCGAGCAGGCACGCAGGCAATTGAACACCCTGGGTTGGGCCGATTACGACGCCTGGTGGTTGGCGGCAGGCACCGGTACGACGTTGGCGGGGTTGGCGCTGGCGGAGGCGGGCGCGCATCCGGTGTACGGCGCCATGGCGGTACCGGATGATCATGGTGTGGCGCAGAACGTGAGCGCCCTCGTGCAGGGCGGGTATGAGTTGCTGGACGCCAGTCGGGGTGGCTTTGCCAAGGTTGACCCGCTGTTGCTTGAGTTTATCGACACCACCGAACAGGCCTGCGGTTTACCGCTGGAACCGCTCTATACCGGCAAAGCGTTGCTGGCGTTGAAGCAGCAGGTCGAAGCCGGGCGTTTCGCGCCCGGCACTCGCCTGATCTTTGTGCATACCGGTGGCTTGCAGGGCCGCCGAGGGTTTACAGCCTAGCGCGCTTACCCGGCATCATCCGCAGCGCCGTGTTATCACGCATCACATAGTGATGAAAGATCCCCGCCAACGCATGCAGCCCGATCAGCCAGTAACCGATCTGGCCGAACAGCACGTGCCAGCCTTCAATCTCTTTGGCCAGTGCCTTGTTTTCAGCGATCAGCGGCGGCAGCTCGATCCCATAGAACATCACCGAATGTCCCTCGGCACTGACGATCAGCCAACCGGCAATCGGCATGCCGATCATCAAGGCGTACAGCGCGAAGTGCATCAGCGTGGCCAGCAGGCTTTGCCATTGCGGCGGGGCGGGTACGATCTTGGGGGCAACCCCCAGGCTGCGCGCGAACAGGCGCAGCCACACCAGCACAAACACGGTGAGGCCGAACATGAAGTGCATCTCGACGATCAACGTGCGTGCGCCGCTGCCTTTGGGGAACTGGCCGCGTAACTCAATGCAGGCGTACACCACCGCCAGCAGCACCACCATCAACCAGTGCAGCGCAATCGACATGGTGCTGTAGCGCGTATCGGAATTTTTCCACGGCATCGCTGGGTTCCTCACTCATCAGGGCAAACCTTCGTTCTTTGGCGACGAAGTCCTTTTACTGTAAGCCTGTTTTGTGCGGTTTGCCCGACGCGATGCCGTTGTCTTGACCTCTATCAGTAGCTTTGCGGCATTTCACCACGGGCCAGGCGCTGGTTGATGTCGGCGATGACGGCCGGCAGGTCGGTAATGGTGTCGATCAGGTAATGCGGGCGGGAGCCTGCGAACATCGATTCGATGCGCGTGCGTTCGCTGGCCAACGTGGCGCTGTCCAGGGCGCGGAACTGCGCGTAGGTCAGGCCCAGGGCGTTGCCGGAGCAGGTCAGCGCCACGGTCCACATCCCGGCGCGACGGCCTTCGAGGATGCCCGGCACGGTGTCGTCGACCTTGACGCACGCGGCCACATCGTCGATGCCCAGCGCGATCACGTTGGCGAGTGCCAGGGCTGGCCATGGGCGGCCGTTGGGCACTTCGTCGGTGGCGACCACGTGGTCGGCGACGTAGCCGTTGGTGGTGGCCAACGCGACGACCTTGTCCATGACTTGCTTGGGGTAGCCGGAGCAAGAGCCGATCTTGATGCCTTGCACGCGCAACCGGGCGATGGTGTCGAGGGCGCCGGGTATCAGCGCCGAGTGTTCGGCGATCTTCTCGATCTGCAACGGCATGAAGCGCTGGTAGATGGCCGTCACGTCGTCATCGGTAGGCGTGCGACCGAACGCCTGGCGGTAGCGCTCGGCGACTTGCGGCTGGTCGCACAGGGTGCGGATATGGTCCCACTTGCCCATGCCCATCGGGCCACGGGCTTCTTCGATGGAAACCTGCACATCGAACTCGGCGAAGGCCTCGACAAAAATCTGCGTGGGGGCAAAGGAGCCGAAGTCGACCACGGTGCCGGCCCAGTCGAGGATGACGGCCTGGAGGGTGTTGGGGTTTTGATAGTTCATGGTTCATGATCCTGTGGGTAAGGGGCAATCAGATGTCCAACACTTCCATTTCTTCCAGCACCTCGCCGATCGCCTTGACCGCAGCACGCATGCCGGCTGCGTCGACATGGCCGATACAGCCCACGCGGAACGTCTCCACCTGGGTCAATTTGCCGGGGTACAGAATGAAACCCTTGGCCTTGACCCGTTCGTAGAAATCCTTGAACTGGTAGCGCGGGTCTTCTGGTGCATGAAAGGTCACGATGATCGGTGCCTGGATCGCCGCCGGCAGGAAGCTGCGCAGGCCCAGTGCGGCCATGCCGTCGAGTAATGCCTGGCAGTTGTCGGCATAGCGTCGGTGGCGCACGGGCAGGCCGCCTTCTTCCTGGTATTGCAGCAGCGCTTCGTGCAGGGCGGCGACCACATGGGTTGGCGGGGTAAAGCGCCATTGGCCGGTCTTGGTCATGTAGTTGTGCTGGTCGAACAGGTCCATCGCCAGGGAATGGCAGTTGCCCTGGGCGGCGGCCAGCGCCTGTTTGTCGGCGAAGACGAAACCCATGCCCGGCACACCTTCCAGGCACTTGCCCGAGGCGGCGATCAGCGCGTCGAACGGCACCTCGCGGGCATCGATCGGCAGCGCGCCGAATGAGCTCATGGCGTCGATGATCAGGCGCTTGCCGTGGTGTTTGACGACCTGGGCGATCTGCGGCAGCGGGTTGAGGATGCCGGTGCTGGTTTCGCAGTGGATCAACGCAACGTGGGTGATGGCGCTGTCTGCCGCCAGCAGGCGGTCCACATCGGCGGCGGTAGTGGGCTCGTCCTCCGCGGTTTCAAAGGTGCTGAAATCACGGCCGAGCACTGCGCAGATCTTGGCCAGGCGCTTGCCGTACGCGCCGTTGATCAGCACCAGCACCTTGCCGTCGCGCGGTACCAGGGTGCCGATGGCGGCCTCGACCGCGAAGGTGCCGCTGCCTTGCAACGGCACGCACTGGTGGCTGCCTTCGCCGTGGAGGATCGCCAGCAATTGCTCGCAAACGCTGGCGGTGAGTTGGTTGAAGCGGTCATCCCATGAACCCCAGTCCACCATCATGGCCTGACGGGTGCGGTTCGATGTGGTCAAGGGGCCAGGGGTCAGCAGAATCGGCGCGGCAGGGGGCATCTCAAGTCCTCGCAAGGCATCAGGGGTTGAAGCTACGGCGCCTAAATTGCAGTTTGGCTTGTCATCAATCAAATTGTTTGTTGTTATGCGAGCTATCAGTGAGGCCGATAGCTATGAACCTGTTCCAACTGCGCGCATTCGACGCCGTGGCCCGCGAGGGCAGCTTTACCCGTGCCGCAGCACGGCTGTTCATCAGCCAGCCGGCGGTGACCGGGCATATCAAGGCCCTGGAGGAGCACTACCAGATTCCGTTGCTGCGGCGCACCGCGCGACGGGTGGAGTTGACCGAGGAGGGCGCGCGGCTGGCGGCGATCACACGGGCCATCTTTGGCCTGGTGGACGAAGCCCAGACGATGCTGGAGGCCAACCGCCAACTGCTGACCGGGCGCCTGGAAGTCGCGGCGGACGGCCCGCACCTGGTGATGCCGATGATTGCCAGCCTGCGCGCGCGCTACCCCGGGATTACCGTCAACCTGCGCCTGGGCAATGCCCAGGAAACCCTGGCTGCGCTATTGTCCGAGCATGCGGACGTGGCGGTGCTCACCGAAGTGGAGCCGCGCAATGGCCTGCACCTGCAACCGTTGAACGAATCGCGCATTTGCGCATTGGTGCCGGCCAGCCACCCGTGGGCGCAGCAACCCGAGGGTATTCGCCTCGAGCAACTCAACGACGTGATCATGGTGCTGCGCGAGCCCAGTTCCATCACCCGGCGTACCTTCGATGACGCCTGCATGGCCGCGAATGTGCAGCCCAAGGTGCTGCTGGAACTGGACAGCCGCGAGGCGGTGACCGAAGCCGTCGCCGCTGAGTTGGGGGTGGGCGTGGTTTCGTCCGTGGAAGTCAGCCCCGACCCGCGCGTGCAGGCCGTGGCGATTGAGGGCGATGGGCTGGTCAACCGGCATACGCTCGGTTGCATGGAGCGGCGCCGTTCGTTGCGCCTGATTCAGGCGTTCTTCGAGTTGGCGCCCTGAGGGTTTTTTGGTGGAACGATGCGTTCTCGCGCTATAAACTCTGCCCCCAAAGCGCCGGCCAGCAGACGTTTCGGCGCGATGTATAGAAGAGAGTGAGTCATGGGCGCACAGTGGAAAGTCAAACATAAAGAAGCGGCAGCCAATGCCAAGGGCAAGATCTTCGGCAAGCTGGTGAAAGAAATCACCATCGCCGCCCGCAACGGTGCCGACACCGCGACCAACGCCCACCTGCGTCTGGTGGTGGAACAGGCCAAAAAGGCCTCGATGCCCAAGGAAACCCTGGACCGTGCCATCAAGAAGGGCGCCGGTCTGCTCGGTGAAACCGTGCAATACCACCGCGTGACCTACGAAGGGTTCGCCCCGCACCAGGTACCGTTGATCGTCGAGTGCGTGACCGACAACATCAACCGCACCGTGGCGGAAATCCGCGTGGCGTTCCGCAAGGGGCAGTTGGGTGCTTCCGGCTCCGTGGCCTGGGATTTCAACCATGTCGGCCTGATCGAAGCCTCGCCGGACACCCCGGATGCCGATCCGGAAATGGCAGCGATTGAAGCCGGTGCGCAGGACTTTGAAGACGGTGAAGAAGAAGGCACCACCCTGTTCATCACCGAAACCACCGACCTGGACGCCGTGCAAAAAGCGTTGCCGGAACAGGGTTTCACCGTGCTGTCGGCCAAGCTGGGCTACATCTCGAAAAACCCGGTAAGCGGCCTGACCGATGAGCAGATGGCTGAAGTCGAAGCCTTCCTCGAAGGCTTGGACAACCACGATGACGTGCAGGACATGTTCGTCGGCCTGGCGGGCTGATTTATCCGCTGAAGAAACGCGATCCACATGTGGGAGAGGGCAAGTCGAATCGTCGCACCGCCCCTCCCACATTTGCTTAGTGGTGCTGGATGGATTGCAGCAAGGCGTTGATTTCTTCGAAGCTCGGCCGTGCCAACACGTCGGGCTGGCAACAGCTTTTCTGCAAATCCAACAGCGCCTCGTCAATCAACCCCGCCTCAACCCGCTCCAGCAATTCCCCCAGCAACACCCCGAACGCGCGCACTTCAATGCGTTGCAATGCTCGCGTTTCCAAGGTGTCTGCCTTGGCATGAAACGACGCCGCGCCAAAGTCCCCGAGCAAACACTCTCCCGCTTCATTCCACAGGATATTGTGGCCATACAGGTCGCCATGGGTAATGCCGTGCCGGTGCAAATGCGCGGCCACGGAGGCGATGCCCCGGGCCATGCGCAAGGCTGTGACGACGCTGAAGCGGGTGGTGGGGTCGTAGACGTCGCGGGTGCACGAGGCCAGGCTCGGCAGGGCGGCGAGGTTGCGGTAGCTCGGGTCGATCAGGTCCATGACCAACGCGGCCTGACCCTCAGGGGCACCCACCACGCGGCCTTGCACCTTGATCAGGTTAGGGTGCAACCCGGCGGCGATGCAGGCCTGCATTTCGTGCAGCGGCGAGCCGTCGCTGGTGATCGTGCCTTTGTACAGCTTGACGGCGACGGGCTTGGCCGTGGGGACCCACAGGGCCTTGCGAATCACCCCCGAGGCACCTTCGCCCAGCACGTCGGCCAGTTCCAGTTCCGTCCAGGGAATATCCGCTGTCGCGTCGTCCGCCCCCCCATCCACAGCCATTTCTACCGGGTTGCCCGCATAGGCCAGCCACGTCAGGCTCGGCAGCGTCAACAGCCATTCGGGCAGGCGCGTGAGGCGGTTGGAGGCGATGCGGATCAGCTCCAGGTTGCTGCAGTTGGCCAGGCTCTCCGGCAACTGCGTCAGTTGGTTCCCGGCGAGCATCAGTTTCTGCAGCAGCGGCCGCTCGCCCAACTCGCGGGGTAACTGGCTGATGCGGTTGTCGGTGAGGATCAGCCAGCGCAGCAACGGTGGCAGCGCGGCGGCGGGCACGTGGCTGATCTGGTTGGCCTTGAAGCCGATCATGCTCAGTTTGGCGCACTGGCCCAGGCATTCCGGCAGTTCGGTAAAGGCGTTGTCCGAACAGAACAGCACGCGCAGGTGCGGCAGGCGGTGCAGGTCGTCGGGCAGGCGGCTCAGGGCGTTGCCGCTGAGGTTGAGGATTTCCAGGGAGTCGGCCAGCCCGAAGATTTCCTCAGGGAATTCGGTGAGCCCGCAGGACAGGTCCAGGCGCGTAATGCCGGCCAATTGGCCGGCCTTGAGTTGGGCGAGGGTATTCATCAACGGCGCGGTCACTCGGCAAGGGGGGGGCGTAAATGGCGCTCATGATACCGGGTCGCGCATCCGTTGCGGGTTGGCCTGTTGCAATTGGCTCAGGCGGCTGGCAGTGCGCGCCAGGTCGATGGCCTGGCCGCTCATTGCCTGTGCCAGCGGTTGTTCGCCGATCAGGATCAGGTGCTTGTCCTTGTCGTAAAGCACGTCCACCAGGTTGATAAAACGCTGCTGCACGGCGATCGGACACTCTGCCAGGTGGGGCAGGCCGTCGATGACCCAGTGATCGAACGCCTCGCACAGCAACAGGTAGTCCATCACCGCCGTCAGCTGTTCGCACAGGTCGTTGAAGGTGAATACGATGGTGCGGGCTTGATGCTGGCGGCAGATCAATCTCCGGTTGCCCACCGTCAGCGTCTGCGTCGGGCCGCCGCTGACAGGCAGGTCGAGCGCCGCACGCTGGGCCTGCGTGCCCGGCCACAGGTAACAGCCGGTGGTAAAGCGCTGCACGGCCTGGGCCTGGGGCAGGCTGCGAAAGTCCTCGGGCGAACTGACTTCCAGCACGTCCATACGCGCGGCAATCAAGTCGATCACCGGCTTGAAACGCTCGTGGTACAGCGGGTTGGGCAACAGCCCTTCGGGTGGATAGTTGGAGGTCACCAGCACCCACACGCCACGCTGGAACAGGGCCTTGAACAGCCGGGTAATCAGCATGGCATCGCCGATGTCGTGCACGTGGAACTCGTCGAAACACAGCACGCGGCAGCCGTCGAGCAGTTCGTCCAGGGTCATGGCCAATGCATCGTCCGTCGCCTGGTGCGTGAACATACCGCGGTGCAGTTGGGCGAAAAACTCATGGAAATGCACGCGTTGCTTTTCGGCGATGGGCAGCGCCTGGAAGAAACCGTCCAGCAGCCAGCTTTTGCCGCGCCCCACCGGGCCGTGCAGGTACAGGCTGCGGGTAGGCTGGCCGGCGAGCAGGTGCTGGGTCTGGCGCGCCATGGCGGTGATGGCCTGGGTTTGGCCAGCACTGAGGGTGTAACCCAGTTGCCGGGCTTTGTCCTGAAAGAACGTCTGGATGGGCGTGTCGTCCAGTGTGTCGGTTTTTTTACCGAACAAACGACGGATAAGGGGGAGCACGGCCAATGCGAGTCACTCTGTAGTGCGGTGGTCGCTTACTTTAGGGCGCCGGTGGCGATTTGACCAATCTAGAACGGCTGCAGCGGCGGCGTCGGCTGGTCAGTCGGGCTGACCACCGCATAGTTGTAGCCGCCGCCGGACCAGTATTGGGCTTGCAACCCATCCGCCGTGCGCTCGCCACGGGGCAGGAAACCGTTGTCCGGGCCCGGTGGGCGGATGTAGAAGCTGATGCGCCGACCTTGTGCGTCCTGGTACAGCACCATGGCGGCGGCGCCTTGATCGGTGGTGAGCAGTCGCCCGCTGACGGGCGTGTAGCCCGCTTGGCTCAAGTCCGGCAGGCGATGGGCTTGATTGAAGTAGCGGTCGAGCCACGCCTGCATCGTGCCGCGGTCCTGGCCGTTGTAGTCGGCGGGCATGATGCCCTCCTGGGCAAACAGGCGGAACGCTTGCATCGCGTCGGCCATCGGCAGCAGCGGCGGTTGCGTGGCTTCACGGGCATGCCAGCCGCCGAGGCCGCCGAGGCTGACGGCAATCAGCAGCACTGCGGCCGTGGCAACGTGGCGGCGCGATTGATGCTTGAGGCGCTGGCGAATCAGCGTCGGGTCCAGCGCCGGGTTGGCCGGTTGTTGCAGGGCGCCGCTCAATGACGCACGCAGCAATTGCGCGTCCTGCTGCCAGGCCTGCACTTGGGCCGCCAGCTCGGGATGGGCGGCCAGGTAGGTTTCGAGCACACGGCGATCACTGTCCAGGAGTTGGTGATCGACGTAGGCATGCAGGTCGCGTTCGCTGGGGGGCAGGCTGATCATTTGAGTATCCGCAGGGAAGGGCTGGCGATGTAGCCATCGCTGAGTTGACGCAACGCTTGGCGCGCCCGGGACAGGCGCGACATCACGGTGCCAATCGGCACCTCGAGTATTTGCGCGACTTCCTTGTAGCTCAAGCCCTCCACCGACACCCACAACAGCAGCGCGCGTTGTTCGGTGTTGAGCTGGTCGAAGGCTTGCAGGGTCGCTTGGGCGATGACGGTGCGCTCCACCGACGGCTGCGCATCATCGCGGCCGGTAAAAAATTCCAGCATGCGTGCATAGCGCCGGGTGCGGCGGTGGGCATCGAGGAACTGCCGGTAGAGGATCGAGAACAGCCAGGCGCGCAAATCGCCCTCAATGCGTTTGTCGGCCCAACGGGTGATCGCCCGCTCCAGGGTCGCCTGCACCAGGTCGTCGGCACTGCTGGCGTTACGGGTCAGGGACACAGCGAAACGCCGCAGCCTGGGGATGAGTTCACGTAACGGTTCGTCGAGTTCATGCATGTGTGTCTGGCTGGTCACTACGCTGGGACTAGAGAGACGTCCGGCGTGAACGGTTATTCCCGACCGTGGAAAATAAATCCAGGGCCTGGGAATAGAGCGGATCGGCGTTCGTCTTAATGCTCCGACCTTATGTTTACCCCCAAAGGCCTTCAGGCCCTGGAGTTTGTTCATGGTAGATCACTCATCACCGCCACGTCCCCCGTTAAGCACGGCGAGCCTGATCGCACGACTTGCGGGTATTGGGGCCGTGGTTGCGGTTATGGCCGGGGCATTTGCCTACGTCAATGGCAGCCTCGACCCACAACGCCTGCGCCCGAAAACCCTGGTCAATGCCCTGGAAACCAACAACGGCGTGCACCCTGGATTCCGGCGTAACCACGCCAAGGGCGTGTGCGTGGCCGGGTACTTCGAAAGCAGTGCCGAGGCCCGTGCCTACTCCAGCGCCCAAGTGTTCAGTGAGGCCAGGACCCCGTTGATCGGCCGCTTCGCCTTGCCCAGCGGCAACCCCTATGCGCCGGACAGCAGTGTGCCGATCCGCAGCTTTGCCGTGCAGTTCAGCCTGGCCAACGGCCAGCAATGGCGTACCGGCATGAACAGCATGCCGGTGTTCCCGGTGGGCACGCCCGAGGCGTTCTACCAGATGCTCAAGGCCGGCGCGCCGGACCCGGCTACCGGCAAGCCGAACCCGGCGAATATGCCGGCATTTTTTGCCGCACACCCTGAGGCGGCGCCATTCCTTGCATGGGTCAAAACGGCCAAGCCATCGGCCAGTTATGCGACCGAAACCTATAACGGTATCAACGCGTTTTACTTGGTGAGTGCCGAGGGCAAGCGCCAGGCCGTGCGCTGGGGCGTAGTGCCCGAGCGTCAGGATGCGGCGGGGGAGACCGCACCGGCCGGGGGCGATTTTCTTGAGAAAGACCTGGTGCAACGCCTGGCCTCAGGGCCTTTGCGTTGGCAGTTGAACATGACCCTGGCCAACCCCGGCGACCCGCTGGAGGACGCGAGCAAACCCTGGACCGGTGAGCACAAGGTGCTGAATGCCGGCACCCTGGTGTTGCAAAGCAGCCAACCCCAGGCCGACGGTGATTGTCGCGACATCAATTTCGATCCGTTGATCTTGCCCAGCGGCATCGAAGCCTCCAATGACCCGCTGCTGGCTGCACGTTCGGCGGCATATGCCAGTTCTTTCCTGCGCCGTGCCGGTGAAGTCAGCCCCTTGCACAGTGCCCCAGCGGAGTCCAAGCCATGAATGCCCAACCTCGGTTTTTTGCGCCCCTGGCGCGCCTGCTGCACTGGTTGATGGCGCTGATGGTCATCGCCATGTTGTTTATCGGCGCAGGCTTGGCGGCGTCAGTGTCGGAGCGGCATGAGTGGTTGATCCACCTGCATAAGCCGCTGGGGATCGCGATCCTGGTGCTGGTGATCGTGCGCCTGGCGGTGCGCTTCTCCACCCGCCAGCCGCCGTTGCCGTCTGACTTGCCGCTGTGGCAAGTGCTGGCGGCCAAGGCGTCGCATCTGGTCTTGTATGGGTTGATGCTGGTATTGCCGCTGCTGGGCTGGGCGATGATTTCGGCGGCGGGCGACCCGGTGATGCTCAGCAGTTCGGTACAGTTGCCGGCGTTGGTGGCGGCGGATGCGCCGCTGTTTGCGCTATTGCGCAAGGCCCATGGGTATCTGGCCTACATGCTGTTCCTGACGGTGCTGTTGCACCTGGCGGCGGCGCTGTTCCATGGGTTGATTCGGCGCGATGGGGTGTTGCAGAGCATGACCGGCACCAAGGACTGATGCCGGGGGCAAAGGGCGTTAGCGCAGGACCGTGACGATATCGGCCACGCTGCTCAATACGTTCTTGGCCAGTTGTTTGGAGCGTTCGCCTGACCAACCGGTTTGCGGGTTGGGCGCGTTGTCGTTGTCCTTGAACGGCATTTCCAGGGTCAGGGACAGGCAGTCGTATTGCTCGCCGACGGCGTTGCAGGCCAGGGTCATATTGGCTTCACCCGGCAAGTCACGGGTGTAGCCGTGGGTGGTTTGAAAGTCACGGGTCAGCGAACTCAAATGGCTGCGGAAGCGTTTTTCCAGCGCTTCGATGCGCGGGGTGTAGCTGGGGTTGCCTTCGCAGGCAGCGGTGAACACGTAGGGGATTTCTTCGTCGCCGTGGATGTCGAGGAACAGGTCGACGCCGTACTGGTGCATTTGCTGTTGCACGAACAGCACTTCCGGGCTGATCTCCTGGCTGGCGCTTTGCCAGGCGCGATTGAGATCCTGGCCCATGGCGTTGGTACGCAGGTGACCGTGGAAGGCGCCGTCGGGGTTCATGTTCGGCACCAGGTACAGGTCGGCAACGGCCAGGAGTTTTTTCATCTCGGCATCGCCATCCTGTTGCAGGCGTTCGATGATGCCTTCCATAAACCATTCGGCCATGTGTTCGCCGGGGTGCTGCTGGGCGATGATCCAGATATTGCGCCGGCCTTCGCCGCCTTTGCCACGCCGTAACAGTTGAATATCGCGGCCCTCGACACTTTTGCCGGTGGCCAGCAGTTGGGTGCCGGCGTACTTCAGGGCCTGGTCGATCAGCCAGTCGTGGCGTTCGCGGCTGTAGGGCTCAAAGTAGGCCAACCAGGCATGCTTCTCACTGGTTTCGAGGCTGATGTGCAGGATCTCGCCGTCAAAGCGCGTAGGGACTCGGAACCAGTTGACGTGATCATAAGACGCGACAGCGTTGTAGCCGCTCCAGGCGTGCTTATACGAAGAGCCACCGGCGTTGCTCAGGCGAAAATTATGGGTGTGGCCCACGTGCATGCCTTCGGCCTTGAAGTGGAACCATTGGTAATGGTGGCTGCGGGTATCGGGCTGGATGGAAAGCAGCAAATTGTAGGCATCGCTGGCGTCGAGCACCTGGATATTGCCACTGTCGAAGTCGGTACTGATCTTGATGGAGGTCAAGGCCACGGTCATAGTCTGGTTGCCTGAATATGAGTGTTGTGGCGGCTATATTACACAGGAGTCTGGTAAAGCCTGGATGCAAAATTGTTGCGGGGGAGGGGGGCGTCATCCGTGACGCCGCCGCAGCTTAGAGTCTATGAGATTGATTCTCAAGCGCTATTTCCCAGAGATGTGCGCCAGAGCGTTGTACTGGCTTTCTTTTGGCGATGGTCTTTTGCTACCATGCGCGCCATCAAGCAACACACAGTCTTCATTAGCCTGAAGCCATGCCAGGGAAACTGGCAAAAAAAAGACCCGGCCAAAGAGCCGGGTCAAAAACCGTGATTAGCCTGATGAGGAGATATTCCAAGAGTCCGACCTAAGGTCTCTTGGTCTATCGACTGATCTCGCGATCAGCTGAGCCCAATAATAATCATTATCATTTGCAAGTCAAATGTTTTTATCCATCGGATAGAAATATTTTTCTTCTGCGCCTGTTATCCGTTCGCCCGAACCTCCGTTGCCTGCAACGACCGCTCCACCATCGCCTTCGCCATATCAATCAAATACACCACTGAAAATGCCAGGTCGCGCTGATTGCCCTGATGGCTGCTCGCTGATTCGTAGGCCGTGGCAGCGGCACTGCGCAACAGGTCCGAGGCGTGTACCAAGGCTTCCTCCTGGCTGATGCCAGGCTTGATGGCGAACAAGCTCATATCCGGAACGGGTGCTGACATATTTTCTTTCAAGTAAAAGTCCAGCGCGCGCTGGGCAGCACCGCTGCTGCGCAGGTTTTGCACGTCATCGTTTTCAGGGGGTTCAGGCAGGAGATACGGGCTCGTCGTCATAAGGGGCGGTACTCTGGGTGGGTGTCGAAAACCTTATGCTCGATGATAGTACGTATCGTATTTATGTCGTTTTATGGATTACTACAAACTGTTTATTGCCCTGGAAAATACCTGACGTATTGTCGGCGCCCATGGATAAATGGATAGCGTTGGTCAAGGCCAGCATGAAAGACCGCAAGGTCACCCAGGGGGAGTTGGCTGAACGCTTGGGCATGTCCCAGGGTGGCGTCGGCCATTGGCTCAACAAGCGCCGCGTGCCGAGCCTGGTGGACATGAACCGGGTGCTGGCAGCGCTGGGGCTGGGCGACCTGGAAGTGGTGCAGGAGCTGCGTGAGAAGGCCGACGAGGTCCGTGGCCCGGCAAGACAGTACACGTCGTACTTTCGCTACCCGGTCAGCGAGTGGAAAGGCCTGTGCGAAATTCGCGAAGAGCGCCCGGCCTATGGCGCCGCACGCTTCGAGCTGACGGATTACCACGCCCAGGGTGACGCCTTCTGGCTGCCGGTGACAGGTGACGCCATGACTGCGCTCAGCGGCCCGAGCATCGCCGCGGGGATGATGATCCTGGTGGATCCGGCCATCGCCGCCGAACCCGGCAAACTGGTAGTCGCCCAACGGGCCGACAGCCCTCACGCGACCTTCCGCCAGTTGATGGAGGAGAGCGGCCAGCTCTACCTGGTGCCGCTCAACCCCACCTACCCGAAACTGCTGTTCACCGCTGATTGCCGCATCCTGGGCGTCGTGGTGCAGGCCACGGCGAAGTTCTAGTCCGCGGTTTCGAGTTCCACCAACGCGCACCCTTCGGCAACCATTTCGCCTTCCTGGCAGAACAGTGCCTTGACTACCCCGGCCTGGGGCGCGCGGATGCTGTGCTCCATCTTCATCGCTTCGAGCACCACCAGTTGCGTGCCGGCCTCGACCGTTTGGCCGACGTCCACCAGCACCCGTACGATGCTGCCGTTCATCGGTGCCGTGAGGCCGCCCTGGTGCGACTGGTTGGCCTCGACCGCCGCAATCGGATCGAACAGGCTCACGCCCTGCATCTCGCCGTCCCAACGCAGGAAAACTTCGTGCCCGTTGCGCACTGCCAGATGTGAACGACGGACGCCCTGGTGTTCGATCACTAACTGTTCGCCCTGCAATCTTGCGGCGTCTGCGGTCAGCGTCACCAGGCGGTCCTGGCCATTGCAGCTCAAGTGCAGCGAGACCTCGGCGGGCAGCCCTGCACGGAATCCACGGGTGTCCGCCCACGGCCCATCACCCGCAGGCAAGCTCTGCATGAAGGCTGAACCCGCCGCCTGCCAGAACGCGTCGCTCAACGTCCCGGCCACCGGCAGCAGCTCATCCTGATAGCGCGGAATGAACCCGGTATCCAATTCAGCCGCCGCAAATGCCGGATGGCCAATGATGCGCCGCAGGAAGCCCAGGTTGGTCTTCAGCCCACCCACGGCAAACTCATTGAGCATGCCCAGCAACCGCAGGCGCGCCTGTTCACGGTCTTCGCCCCAGGCAATCAGCTTGCCAAGCATCGGGTCGTAGAACGGCGAAACGTTGTCTCCTTGCTCGACACCACTGTCCACGCGACGCCCCGGGCCGGGGGCGGATTCGCGGTACAGCGCCAGGTGCCCGGTGGCGGGCAGGAAGTCGTTGGCGGGGTCCTCGGCATACAAGCGAACTTCAATTGCATGGCCGATCAGCGGCACCTGCTCCTGGGTGATCGGCAGCGCTTCGCCCTGGGCGACACGAATCTGCCAGGCCACCAGGTCGAGGCCGGTAATCGCTTCGGTGACCGGGTGTTCCACCTGCAGCCGCGTGTTCATCTCCATAAAGAAAAACTCGCCACGGGCGTCCAGCAAAAACTCAACGGTGCCCGCGCCGACATAACCGATGGCCTGGGCCGCACGCACCGCCGCTTCGCCCATCGCCTTGCGCTGTGCAACGCTCAGCCCCGGTGCCGGCGCCTCCTCGACGACCTTTTGATGGCGGCGTTGGATCGAGCAATCCCGCTCATTGAGGTACAGGCAATGCCCATGCTGATCGGCAAACACCTGGATCTCTACGTGGCGTGGCTTGAGCAGGTATTTCTCCACCAGCATCTGCCCATTGCCGAAGGACGACAGCGCCTCACGCTGGGCCGAGGCCAGGGCTTCGGCGAGTTGGCTGACATCCTCCACCACCTTCATGCCCTTGCCGCCGCCACCGGCCGAGGCCTTGAGCAGCACCGGATAGCCGATGCGCTCGCAGGCATCGCGGAAGGTGTCCAGGTCTTGCTCTGTGCCGTGATACCCCGGCACCAGGGGCACGCCGGCGGTTTCCATCAGGGCCTTGGCCGCGGATTTACTGCCCATGGCGTCGATAGCCGAGGCGGGCGGCCCGAGAAAGATCAGGCCCGCCGCTTCGATCGCACGGGCGAACCCGGCGTTTTCCGACAGGAAGCCGTAGCCTGGGTGTATGGCCTGGGCGCCGCTGGCCTGGGCGGCGGCGATCAGTTTGTCGATTTTCAGGTAGCTCTCGTTAGCCTTGCTGCCCCCCAGGTCGACACGAATATCCGCCTCGCGGCTGTGTCGCGCATCACGGTCGACGGCGCTGTGCACCGCCACGGTGGTCAGGCCCATGGCCTTGGCGGTGCGCATTACCCGGCAGGCAATCTCGCCGCGGTTGGCCACCAGTACGGTGGTCAGCGTGCTCATGAACGCGGCTCCTGGGGCTGCCAGCTGGGCGGGCGTTTTTGCAGGAACGCGCGCAAACCCTCCTGGCCTTCGGCGCTGACACGGATGCGCGCAATGGCATTTTCGCAATAGCGGCGCAGGGCAGGGGTGAGCGCGCCGTTTCCGACTTCGCGCAACAGGTCCTTGCTGGCGCGCATCGCCGACGGGCTGTTTTGCAGCAGGTTGGAGATCCACTGTTCCACCTGCTGGTCCAGTTCGCCACTCGGGTAGCTTTCCGCCAGCAGGCCGATTTCCCGTGCACGCTGGCCGCCAAACCGCTCGGCGGTCAGGGCATAGCGCCGCGCCGCACGTTCGCCGATGGCCTGCACCACGAACGGGCTGATCACGGCCGGGGCCAGGCCGATGCGCACTTCCGACAGGCAGAACTGCGCATCATCGGCGCCGATGGCCATGTCGCAACAACTGATCAGGCCCAGCGCGCCACCGTAGGCCGCGCCTTGCACCACTGCCAGGGTGGGGATTTTCAGCTTGGCCAGGTTGTACATCAGCTCGGCCAGTTCGCGGGCGTCGTCCAGGTTGGTGTGGTAATCCAGTTCGGCCGACTGCTGCATCCAGGCCAGGTCGGCGCCGGCGCTGAAGTGCCTGCCGCGCCCACGCAGCACCAGGAAACGCAGGGACGCATCAGCTTGCACATGGTCGAGGGCGATGATCAGTTCGCGGATCATCTCGGCGTTGAACGCGTTGTTCTTGGCTTCACGACTGAGCCACAGCGTGGCAAAGCCACGGCTGTCGGTGATCAGTTCGAGGGTGTTGAAATCGCTCATGGGGGACAACTCCATTTACATGCGGAACACACCGAAGCGGCTCGGCTCGATGGGGGCATTCAACGCGGCGGACAAGGCCAGGGCCAGCACGTCGCGGGTCTGCAACGGGTCGATGACGCCGTCGTCCCACAGGCGTGCGCTGGAGTAATAAGGGTGACCCTGGGTTTCATACTGGTCGAGGATCGGCTGCTTGATCGCGGCTTCCTCTTCGGCGCTGAACCCGACGCCTGCACGTTCAGCCTGCTCACGCTTGACCTGCACCAGCACGCCCGCAGCCTGTTCGGCGCCCATCACGCCAATCCGCGCGTTGGGCCACATCCACAAAAAGCGCGGGTCGTAGGCGCGCCCGCACATCCCGTAATTGCCGGCGCCAAAGCTGCCGCCGATGATCACCGTGAACTTCGGCACCTTGGCACATGCCACCGCCGTCACCAGCTTGGCGCCGTGCTTGGCAATGCCCCCGGCTTCGTATTTTTGCCCGACCATAAACCCGGTGATGTTCTGCAGGAACAGCAGGGGTATCCCGCGTTGGCAGGCCAGTTCGATAAAGTGCGCGCCTTTTTGCGCGGCCTCGGCGAACAGAATCCCGTTGTTCGCCAGGATCGCAATCGGGTAGCCGTGCAAGTGCGCAAAGCCGCACACCAGGGTAGTGCCGAACAGCGCCTTGAACTCATCGAACACCGAGCCATCCACCAGCCGTGCGATCACTTCGCGCACATCGAACGGCTGCTTGGCATCGGCCGGGATTACGCCGTAGAGCTCTTCGCTGCTGTACAGCGGCGCCACGGGCGTGCGTTGCAGCAATTGGCCCTGCTTGCGCCAATTGAGGTTGGCCACGCTGCGACGGGCCAGGGCCAGGGCGTGTTCGTCACTGTCGGCATAGTGGTCGGCCACGCCGGAGATCTTGCAGTGCACATCGGCACCGCCGAGGTCTTCGGCGCTCACCACTTCACCGGTAGCGGCTTTCACCAGCGGCGGGCCGGCCAGGAAGATGGTGGCTTGGTTGCGCACCATGATCGCTTCGTCGGCCATGGCCGGCACGTAGGCGCCTCCGGCGGTGCACGAGCCCATTACTACGGCGATCTGCGGGATGCCCTGGGCACTCATGTTGGCCTGGTTGAAGAAGATCCGCCCGAAGTGTTCGCGGTCGGGAAACACTTCATCCTGGCGCGGTAGGTTGGCGCCGCCGGAGTCCACCAGGTAAATGCACGGCAGGCGGTTTTGCTCGGCGATGGTCTGGGCGCGCAGGTGTTTTTTCACCGTGAGCGGGTAGTAGGAACCGCCTTTCACGGTGGCGTCGTTGGCGACGATCATGCATTCGACGCCTTCCACGCGGCCGATCCCGGCAATCACGCCGGCCGCCGGCACGTCTTCGCCATACACCTGATGAGCGGCCAGTTGGCTGAGTTCAAGGAACGGCGAGCCCGGGTCCAGCAGGCGATTGATGCGCTCGCGCGGCAGCAGTTTGCCACGCGAGGTATGGCGCTCCTGGGCCTTGGCACCGCCGCCTTGCTGCACGTGGGCAAGCAAGGTGTGCAGGGCGTCGACCTGTTGGCGCATCGCTGCGCTGTTGCTGGCGAACTCCGCGGAGCGTGGGTTGAGCTGGGTATGCAAGGTGGCCATGGGGCGCTCCTTCAGCGGGTTTCGTTGAAGAGTTCGCGACCGATCAGCATCCGCCGAATTTCACTGGTGCCAGCGCCGATTTCATACAGCTTGGCGTCCCGCAGCAGGCGCCCGGCGGGGAATTCATTGATATAGCCATTGCCACCGAGGATCTGGATCGCGTCCAGGGCCATTTGCGTGGCGCGTTCGGCGCTGTAGAGGATTACCCCGGCCGCATCCTTGCGCGTGGTTTCGCCGCGCTCGCAGGCCTGGGCCACCGCATAGAGGTAGGCGCGGCTGGCGTTGAGTTGGGTGTACATGTCGGCGACCTTGCCCTGGATCAGTTGGAATTCGCCGATGCTTTGGCCGAACTGCTTGCGATCGTGGATGTAGGGCACGATCAGGTCCATGCACGCCTGCATGATCCCGGTGGGACCGCCGGACAGCACCACGCGCTCGTAATCGAGGCCGCTCATCAGCACTTTTACACCGCCGTTGAGCACGCCGAGGATGTTTTCCTCGGGTACTTCGACGTCATCGAAGAACAGCTCGCAGGTGTTGGAGCCGCGCATGCCGAGCTTGTCGAACTTGTTGCTGCGGCTGAAGCCTTTCCAGTCGCGCTCGACGATAAACGCGGTGATGCCGTGCGGGCCCTTTTCCAGGTCGGTCTTGGCGTAGATCACATAGGTGCTGGCGTCGGGGCCGTTGGTGATCCAGGTCTTGCTGCCGTTGAGCACATAGTGGTCGCCGTGCTTGTCGGCGCGCAGTTTCATCGAGACCACATCGGAACCGGCGTTCGGCTCGCTCATGGCCAGGGCGCCGACGTGTTCGCCGCTGATCAGTTTGGGCAGGTACTTGAGTTTCTGCTCGTGACTGCCGTTGCGGTTGATCTGGTTCACACACAGGTTGGAATGAGCGCCGTAGGACAGCGCCACCGAGGCCGAGCCACGGCTGATTTCTTCCATGCTTACCACGTGGGCCAGGTAGCCCAGGCCGGCGCCGCCGTATTCTTCCGGCACGGTGATGCCCAGCAGGCCCATATCCCCGAACTTGCGCCACAGGTCGGCGGGGAACAGGTTGTCGATGTCGATCTGTGCTGCACGGGGCGCGATTTCCTTGGCCACGAAGGACTGCACCTGGTCGCGCAGCATGTCGATGGTTTCACCGAGGGCGAAGTTCAGGGACGGGTAACTCATGGACAGGCACCTTAATGTGAGCTTTGTTGTTGTGTGGATGGCGCGCCAGGGAAGGGCGCTCACCTTTACGTTAACGTAAGCTTGCGTTACGGCGCTGTCAATCGTAGTTTACGTATACGTCAACCTACAAAAAAGACAACAGGGGTCGTTATGGATCAACCGCATCCGAGCTACAGCCGTGGCTCCCAGGACAAGAGCTTGCTGGCCATGACGATTGGCCAAGCTTTCGATCACACCGTGGCGCAATACCCCGATAGTGAAGCCCTTGTGGTGCGCCATCAGCAGCGCCGCTACACCTGGCGGCAACTGGCCGAGACCGTCGATATGCACGCCCGTGCGTTCCTGGCCTTGGGCATGCAAACCGGCGATCGCCTGGGCATCTGGGCGCCCAATTGCGCCGAGTGGTGCATCAGCCAAATCGCCAGCGCCAAGATTGGCGTGATCCTGGTCAATATCAACCCGGCGTACCGCAGCAGTGAACTGGACTACGTGCTCAAGCAGTCCGGCTGCGAGTGGCTGGTGTGCGCCGGCTCGTTCAAGACCTCTGACTACCACGCGATGTTGCAGGAACTGCGGCCTGAGCTGCGCGGCATGATCAGCCTCGACCCCAGCCCGCCCCCGGGATTCCTGCCCTGGTCGGAACTGGCGGCCCTCGGTGCAGGCCTGCCGCCCGAGCAGTTGCACAGCCGCCAGGCCAGCCTGTACTTCGATCAAGCCGTCAATATCCAGTACACCTCCGGCACCACCGGTTTCCCCAAGGGCGCCACCCTCAGTCATCACAACATCCTCAATAACGGCTATATGGTCGGCGAAAGCCTGGGCCTCACCGCGCAGGACCGCCTGGTGATCCCGGTGCCGCTGTACCACTGCTTCGGCATGGTGATGGGCAACCTGGGCTGCATCACCCACGGCACCACCATGATCTACCCGAATGATGGCTTCGACCCGCTGCTGACCCTCACCGCCGTGGCCGAAGAGCGCGCCACCGGCCTGTACGGCGTGCCCACCATGTTCATCGCCCTGCTCGATCACCCGCGCCGGGGCGAGTTCGAGCTGTCCACCCTGCGCACCGGCATCATGGCCGGCGCCACGTGCCCCATCGAGGTGATGCGCCGGGTCATCGGCGAATTGCACATGGGTGAGGTGCAGATTGCCTACGGTATGACCGAGACCAGCCCTGTGTCCCTGCAAACCGGGGCGGATGATGACTTGGAGCGCCGCGTGACCACCGTCGGCCGCACCCAGCCGCAACTGGAAAGCAAGATCATTGATGAAGCCGGTAACACGCTGCCCCGTGGCCAGGTCGGCGAACTGTGCACCCGTGGCTACAGCGTGATGCTCGGCTACTGGAACAACCCCGAGGGCACCCGCGAGGCTATCGACGACGCCGGCTGGATGCACACCGGCGACCTGGCAACCATGGATGCCCACGGCTATGTGTGCATCGCCGGGCGCAACAAGGACATGATCATTCGCGGTGGCGAGAACGTGTACCCGCGCGAGGTGGAAGAGTTTTTCTTCACCCACCCGGCGGTGGCCGATGTGCAGGTCATCGGCATTCCGGATGAGCGCTACGGCGAGGAGATCGTGGCCTGGGTCAAGTTGCATCCGGGCCATGTGGCCGACGACCTGGAACTGCAGGCCTGGTGCAAGGGCCGCATTGCACACTTCAAGACGCCCCGGTATTTCAAGTTCGTAGAGGAGTTTCCGATGACGGTGACGGGCAAGATCCAGAAATTCCGCATGCGTGAGATCAGCCTTGAGGAGCTGAGCATCAACCGCTGAAACGGGGTGCATTCCTACCGCGCCCCGCGCGGAGGTGTTGCCTAGAGTGGCGCATTATTTCGCCACTCGAAGGCTATACGCATGACAGACAACATCACGGCCCCTCCTGCAGACAGGGTTTCGGACGCGCAAAGTCCGCACCTGAGCGTCATCAGGGACAATATCCCCGACTGGTATACCGAGGCGCAGGGCAGCCGCAAAGCTGAACTGGCGTCATTGGATTTGCGTATTCCTGATTGGTACAAAAAGGCCTCGCAGGCTGACAGGGACCGGCTGGGTAAGGTCCACAAGCGCAGCAGGGCGTCGTTGAACCAATTGGATCAGATGCTCGGTGAACTGAAACCGCCGGCAGAGTATGCCGAGCCATTGTTGGCGGACGCGATCGAAAAAAAGTTCGGGCAACGGCTGGATACCAGAAAGGTGTTCTATGCCCGCAAGCTGGAACAGACCACCTGCGACGCGCAGCTCACTGAGGTTTCGACCACGCGCGTCAGCGAATTGGGCCCGCAGTTTTATTCTTATAAAGGTGTCAGCCTGTTGGAGGCGGCGCTGAACAACTTTGCTCCGGAACAGGCGAGCGAGCCGGTGTGTAAGGACTGTCACTTGATCACCCGGTACGACTTTTACCGGCATTCAAGCGCGCAGGTGCATCCCTCAGCCAACGTCCAGTCGCTCAAACTCGACATCCAGGCCCACGCGTTTGCCCAACTGTGCAGGGAGCTGGATCTGGGGCGTTCCTACTACGAATATCTGCGAGCCGCCATCAACCACCACCTTGCGCCAGGAACCCAGAACCAGCCGGCGGGCAAGTTGTTTAGCAGCCTGATCATCAGCCATCAAAACCAGTTGGAACTGGCGGCAGACATCGCCTTGATGAAGGGCGATATCCAGCCTGCGCAACACCAGTTGATCAACGACGTTTTGGTGAGTCAGTCGAGCGGCAAGTGGTCAGGACACACAGTGAAGTTTTCGCCGTTGCGGCTGTGTAACCTCTACATCGAGAACATCCTGATCATCGGTCCGGTGGAGTGGCGGGTAAACATAAGGAATGCCCAGCTCCTGCCGATGCCCTGCATGGTGTATATCCCTGGCGACCCCCTCCATCCCCTCAAGAGCTATGACCACATAGCCGCCTTTACCGACCATTTGACCACCCGCCTGTGCCGTGATGAATACCGCAAATTCTTCAGCCAGTTCGTGCCGCTCGCCCATCAGGACAGTTTTTTTACCCGGCTCAAGGTCTTGCTTGATCCAGGCGCGGCGCATGCCGAGGATCAGGATTTTGTTCCGGCAAATAAAGCTCGAATCACCGACCAGGGGACGTACGGTGTTTCATGGTCTGATGTCTGGATGGACTGCGCGACGCAGCGTATCCGGCTGATCATGAACAACGCCAGTACCGCCGTGGTCTCCACTCAATCGAAGAATGATCAGGCGTATAACGCCTGGCTCTGGTCGTGGGGAAGCACGGCACTGGATATTCTCAATCTGGCTTCTTTCGTGGTGCCCTTCCTGGGGGAGGCCATGCTGGTCGTTGCGGCCGTGCAGATGGTCTATGAGATAGGCGAAGGTATTGAAGCGTGGTCCGAAGGCGACACTCGCACGGCCTGGGCGCACTTTTCGGCGGTGGGTCTGGATCTGGCGGGGCTGGCGGTGCCCAAAGTGCTGATGGCAGCCAAAGACACGGCATTTATCAAGCGTCTGGTGCATGTGGAGTTCGGTGGGCGCACGCGTTTGCACAGTGTCAATCCGGGCCAATACCTGCACCGGATCGCCTTGCCCGAAGGGCTGCGGCCGAACGCGCAGGGGCTGTATGCCCATGAGGGAGGCCTCTATCTGCCGGCAACTGACGGTGGTCACTACAAGGTCGTCACCGGCGCCGAGGGTGAATCCAGGCTCTTGCACCCCGACGGCGATTCACGTTATGCGCCACGCATTCACCATAACGGTATGGGCGCCTGGGTCCATGAGTTCGAACAACCCCTGACGTGGGACCGCAAGACACTGCTCCGGCGTATTGGCCATACGGTCGATCACCTGAGCGATAGCCAGCTTGAGCAGGCGAGGCTATTCAGCGGAGTGTCGGATGACGAGTTGCGTCAGGTGTTTATCGAGCATCGGGCGCCGCCGCCACTCTTCAGAGACATGCTCCGGCGATTTGAGTGCGACGCCAAGCATCAGGCTTTTATCGATCGGCTGAGCAGCCCCGACCCCAATGTGTTCAGTCGCGTCAACTGGTTCATGCAAGTCAAGTTGTTGATCGACAATGGTATGTGGCCTGAATCGCGGGTGCTGATAGCCTTTGATTCCGAGGGCAATCTGACGTGGCTTTCAGGCAAAGTGAGAAGACCACGTGACGTGGTCAAGTTGCAGCCTGAACAGCTCGGCAGTGGGGTCCTGTTCCCCGCCATGCTTAATCAACTGACTGAAGGTGAAATACGCCAGTTGCTGGATGAAGACGAGGTCGAGCAGGAGATACACGCGGAACAGGTGATGCTGGGCATCATTACGCGCGGTGAGCGTTCGGTTGACGGTAAACCGACATTCGCCGAAGAACGTATGGCGCAACTGATGCGTGCGCAGCGTACACCTGCAGCCAGGGCCGCAAGGTACCGGGATCGATTGCTGACAGCGGCTAAAAACACCCGGAATGAGCTGTTCAATCTGGAAATGTCGGCCGGTGATATCTCCAGTGATGTCCATGTCCAGTGGCTCCAGCGCAGCTTTCCCAGCCTGCCTAAATTGGCCGCCGAAGAAATAGTCGCCCACGCCAGGCCCGAAGAGTTGGCACGTTGCATTGAACCCACATCACGCTTGCCGTTGCGGTTGGCCGAAGAGGCACGCCGTTACGCGCAAAAGGCGCGTGTCATGCGGGCGCATGCCGACCTGCTGTTCGACAACCCGTTGACAATGGACGGTGTACACCTGGCGCTGCACAAGCTGGCCGCCATTCCGGGGCAACTGGAAGGGGTGTGTATTGAGCTGCGGGCCGATACGTATGAGGGGGCTGTGCTGGACCGGGTCGGCGATGCGACCGCCCCCAGGCAGCTTCGTCTGATCCGCAGCGACATGAAGGAGTGGATGTTATACAGCGTGCCGCAGCAAAGACTCTATTGTCGCAGTGACAAAGACGCATTTTTCAGCGCGCTGTGGTTCGCCAGCGGCGGGCAGTTCACCCACCGGACAGCGTTACTGTCCTCCACCCAGGCCTTGAAAGGGCAACTGGGGCGCCTGCCACTGAGCGAGCAGGCAAGCCGGCGTGCGCTGGGCCTGCAAACGATCAGGCCTGGATTCAAATCACCGATGCGCCTGGCGGATGGGCGCATCGGTTATCCGCTGAGTCCGGTGGGGCGCGCGGCACAGCGTCCGTTTGTTTGCACAATGAAAGCGATGGTGCTTTACCCCTCGAAGTCCCTGGCTGAAGTCGAGACCCTGCTAGGGCTTCAAGGTGCGGCGGATGCTGTGCTATTGGCGAGGCTGGCGCACCTGGAAACGGAGTTTTTCGATCTGAATAAAGCACTGGTGAACTGGCAGGAGGAGGAGTCGGGCTATGCGAGTGCCAGGCGCAGAGTGTCGGCGACGATCAACGAAGTCTGGCAGCGAGGTGGCGCGCAGGCATTCGCGGGGGATGGCACACCCATCGGCCATGTGCTGGATCTATCCGAAGAAGCGGTCGGTGAGCTGCCTGCGATTACCGCCAATATGGATCATGTGGGCCATCTGAAGTTACGTCGAATGGGGCTTTCAGACCGTTCTTTGCCTTTTCTGCAGGCATTTGGCGGCTTGCGCTGGTTGAACCTGAGCGAAAACAATTTCACCCAACTGCCGGCGCTTCGAAACGGCGGGGCAGGGCTGACCAAACTCAACTTGAAGAGCAATGACATCCAACTGACCGAGCAGAGCCGAACGCGCCTGGAGAGCATGCAGCAGTTGAAGATTTTGAATCTGGGACACAATCGACGTTTGGGATGGTCGGCCGATGTAAGCCGCTTACGCGAGTTGAACCAGTTGTATCTGCCGAACACCGGCACCACCCGATTTCCCGTCGGCGTCGAACGTTTGCCTGCTCTCGCCCGTATCGACCTGCATGCAAACCAGATCACCACGTTGCCTGAATACGCTTATCAGCACCGGGAGCGCATCAACGTGCACGAAAATCCCTTGTCGGCGGCCACCCTTGCGCGCCTTCAAATGGGCGAGCCCTTGATGCAATGGGGCGAGCACGTCACCGTGGATGAGGCGCGTGATCTCTGGCTGGGCGAGCCATCGGCCGCAGAGCTGACACGGCGTGGTGGGATCTGGGACGAACTGCGGAGCATTCCTGAGTCGGCGGCTTTTTTTACCGTATTGGCCGATACCACCCGCAGTGCCGAGTACGCCAGTGCAGTGACCCGCCCCTCACTGGCGCAGCGAGTGTGGGACATGCTTGAGGCCGCAAGTGAAAGCCAGGCTATTCGCGAATCGCTGTTTACCACCGCCGATGATCGAGTCACCTGTGGCGACGGCAGTTCGGTTGAATTCATGAACCTTGAAAGCGAGCTGATGGGGGCCAGGGCACTGGAAATGGTGGGAACGGAGCACGTTGAAGGCTCGCTGATCGCTACGGGCAGGAAGCTGTTTCGTTTAACCCTGGTGGACGCCATTGCTCAGCGGGATGTCGAGGCCAGGGGGCCTGGGTTTACTGAACAGGTCGAAGTCATCCTGGCATACCGTACCCTGCTTGCAGACCGGCTTGAGTTGCCGGTCAAGTCCCGCGAGATGCTGTTTCCCCAGCAGGCCAATGTGAGTCAGGCAGCGATCGACGGAGCCTATGCGCAGGTGCTGAGGGACGAGCGCAATACCGCTGCCGAAGAGACTTTTTTGACCGGGCGACTGTTCTGGGAAACACATCTTCGCAGTCGATACCCCCAGGAGCTCAAGGCATTGATGACACCGGAGCTTGATCTGATCGACGAGAAAAGCACCGCGTTATTTGAGCTTTCGGATCTGCAAGGCGAGCAGGTTAGCGCCGCAGACCAGGCCACAAAAGACCAGTGGCAGGCGATGCATGACCAGGTGACTGACCGGCTGGCCGGCCTCTTGGGCAGGCGCCGGGATGAAATACTCGTGAACGGCGCGATGCAGAGTGCGTTTTTTGAGAGCGAACTCAAGCAGTTGGGAGTGGAGCGGCAGGCGCTGGAACAACGATCACTGCGAATCTTGACCCGCAGGGTGCTCAACAACTTCGCCGCCACCCAAGGAACACCGCTTTAAATACCAGGGTGCAGACAGCACAAAGGGGACCCGGAGGTCCCCTTTAATTTGTCGTTGCGTGCTCTTTTTTTATTATTGAGGGGCGGTCTATTGTTGTTTTTGGCAACCGTTACCCTTTACCGCTGTTTTTGGCGACCCCCATCCGGGGTCAAGAGCAAACGTATTTTTTTGAGCGCTGATCTGCTTCTTCGTTAACGATCCAACCAGTGGGTAGCTACCTGAGGTAGTTTTATTTTTCACTAACCGGTTGCGGGTTTCGGCATGCCGGACCCTGCGAAGCACATCTTCTCCAAAAAAATCTGTTAGCTGCGTCTCTGCCGTGTTGTTTTTGTTATGTCAGAGTCGTTTCGTCTTATTTTTATTAGGTTTGGTGCTTTTTATTCTTGTTATGCCATAGAGATAGCAGAAGGCGTGCCAACTTTTAAAAACTCTTTAAAATCAATAAGTTAATTTTTTAGTAAGATTTTTGCTGCGGCAAATGCGACTAAATATGTTCCCGTGTTACTCGACGTGTAGCCGTGCGGTAACACATTGTCACGGCCGCGCTACTCAAACGGCGTTACGTGCCTTGGCCACGCGCGAACCCGTAGGGCGGCCCAGTACGTGACTGATTTGCAGGCCTGCGCGAATCAATGCGTCCAGGTCGATACCGGTGTCGATCCCCAGGCCATTGAGCAGGTACAGCACATCTTCGGTGGCGACGTTACCGCTGGCGCCCTTGGCGTAAGGGCAGCCGCCGAGGCCCGCAATAGAGCTGTCGAATACCGTAATGCCTTCCAGCAGGCTGGCATAGATATTGGCGATGGCCTGGCCATAGGTGTCATGGAAGTGGCCCGCCAGTTTGTCCCGTGGCACCTGCGCGCCGACCACCTCGAACAGCCGCCGCGTGGTGCCCGCCGTGCCGGTGCCGATGGTGTCCCCCAGGGAGACCTCGTAGCAGCCCATGGCATACAACTCCCGCGCGACCGCCGCCACTTGCTCGGGCGCGATCTCACCTTCGTAAGGGCAACCCAACACACAGGACACATAGCCGCGCACGCTGATGCCGTGCTGCCTGGCTGCGGCCATGATCGGCGCAAAACGTTCCAGGCTTTCGCTGATGGAGCAGTTGATATTGCGCTGGGAAAACGCCTCGGAGGCCGCGGCAAACACCGCCACCTCCTTTACGCCCGCCGCCAACGCGTCCTCGAAACCACGCAGGTTTGGCGCCAGCGCGCCGTAGGTCACGCCGGGCTTGCGCTGAATCTGCGCGAATACTTCGGCAGAACCGGCCATTTGCGGCACCCACTTGGGCGAGACAAAACTGCCGACTTCGATATAGCTCAAGCCCGCCGCGCTGAGGGCGTCCACCAATTGGACCTTGTCGGCCACGCTGATGGGTTGGGCTTCGTTCTGCAAACCGTCGCGCGGGCCGACTTCCACCAGGCGTACATGGGAGGGGAGGGACATGGCAGCTACCTTCTGATCAATGGCCAACCTGGCCCATGGTGTGGGCCAGTGCCTGGGTGCAACGCTCTTCGGCGGTGTCCAGTTCCAGCTTCATTTGTTCGATGTCCAGCAGTTGCTGTTCCAACTGCTCACGGCGCTCGGCGATCTTGGCCAGCATGCTGTTGAGTTGGATCTGGTTGCCGCCGGTGGGGTCGTAGAGTTCGATCAGCTCGCGGCATTCCGCGAGGGAAAAACCGATGCGTTTGCCCCGCAGGATCAGCTTCAGGCTGACCTTGTCCCGTGCCGAATAGATGCGCTCCTGGCCCCGGCGTTCCGGGGCCAGCAAGCCTTGTTCTTCATAGAAGCGAATGGCGCGGGTGGTGATGTCGAGCTCGCGGGCGAGGTCGGAGATGCTGTAGGTCGTGCTCATGGGGGCGCTCAAGAGGGTCTTGGCGCTAAGCTAATGGCAGGTTGACGTGAACGTCAAGGGCCGCTGCGCAGCCCATCGGGGGCAAGCCCCCTCCCACAGGTAGCGTTCTTGAACCTCAGGCCTGTTGTTTATCCAGCTTCTTTTCGTGGGCGGTGACTTGCTGGCACAACTCGATCATCTGCTCGCGCATCCAGCGGTTGGCCGGATCCTGGTCGGTGCTTTCGTGCCAGTACAGGTGGGTTTCCACCGGTGGCACGTCATTGACCGGCAGGTGGAACCAGTGCAGTTCATGGCGGCGGGCGAAACGTTCGGGCACGGTCATGACCATGTCGGTCTGCTGCAACACTTGCGAGGCCATCAGGTAATGCTGGGAGCGCAGGGCGATCTTGCGCTGGATGCCCATCTTGCCCAGGGCCAGGTCGACGTGGCCCAGACCGTTGCGGCGGCTGGAGATATGGATATGGGTCAGCGACAGGTAGTCATCCAGGGTGAATTTGTCCTTGCCCGCCATGGGATGGCCCTTGCGCATGGCGCACACGTAGCGGTCTTCCATCAGCTTGACGTGGCGCACCTGCGGGTCGGTGTTGAGCGGCGCATCCACGGCAAAATCCAGGCGCCCGGCCGCCAGTTCCTTGGTGGTCTCGCGGCGTTTGGACAGAAAACTCTCGATCACCACGGTGGGCGCCAGGCGACGCAGGCGTTGGAACAGCAGCGGCAGAATCACCGCTTCGGTGAGGTCGGTCATGCTGATGCGGTAGGTCTTGGCCGCCTGCTGTGGGTTGAAGATGCGGCTTTCCTGCACCGACACCCGCAGCAACGACAACGCATTGCGCACCGGGCCGATGATGTTCTGCGCCATCGGCGTGGGCACCATGCCTTGGGCGGTGCGCACGAACAGCGGGTCGTTGAACGTCTCGCGCAGGCGGGCCAGAGCGTTGGACACCGCCGGCTGGGTGATGCCGACGATCTGCCCGGCGCGGGTCAGGTTGGCTTCGGTGTAGATCGCGTCGAAGACGATAAAGAGGTTGAGGTCGACCTTGCTCAGATTCATTGGGTTGCGCTCTTATTATTAGGTGGCGATTTGTTACGTGCTCATACGTCGATCATATATCGGTGATGAATGTTAATACACGCCGAGAATAGGCTAGGTAAATTATCAGCGCTGTTCTAGCATCGATTGCATGACCTAAACAACCTCTCAAAGAAGGGAGCTGCTCATGGATTTCGCCTATTCGCCCAAGGTTCAGGAACTGCGTGAACGCGTCACCGCGTTCATGGACGCTTACGTCTACCCGGCCGAGCCGGTGTTCGAACGCCAAGTCAGCGAAGGCGACCGCTGGCAGCCCACCGCCATCATGGAAGAGCTGAAAGCCAAGGCGAAAGCTGAAGGCCTGTGGAACCTGTTCCTGCCCGAATCCGAACTGGGCGCCGGCCTGACCAACCTTGAATACGCACCCCTGGCCGAGATCATGGGCCGCTCACTGCTGGGCCCGGAGCCGTTCAACTGCTCCGCCCCCGACACCGGCAACATGGAAGTGCTGGTGCGCTACGCCAACGAAGAGCAGAAACAACGCTGGCTCGAGCCGCTGCTGCGCGGTGAGATCCGTTCGGCCTTCGCCATGACCGAGCCCGATGTCGCCTCCTCGGACGCCACCAACATGGCCGCCCGCGCCGAGCGCCAGGGCGACGAGTGGGTGATCAACGGTAAGAAGTGGTGGACCTCCGGCGCCTGCGACCCGCGCTGCAAGATCCTGATCTTCATGGGCCTGAGCAACCCGGATGCACCGCGCCACCAGCAGCACTCGATGATCCTGGTGCCGGTGGACGCCCCTGGGGTGAAAATCGTACGCCCGCTGCCGGTGTTCGGCTACGACGACGCGCCCCACGGTCACGCCGAAGTGCTGTTCGACAATGTCCGTGTGCCGTACGAAAACGTACTGCTGGGTGAAGGCCGAGGCTTCGAGATTGCCCAAGGCCGGCTTGGCCCAGGCCGTATCCACCACTGCATGCGCTCCATCGGCATGGCCGAGCGCGCGCTGGAACTGATGTGCAAACGCTCCGTCAGCCGCACCGCGTTCGGCAAGCCTTTGGCGCGCCTGGGCGGCAATATCGACAAAATCGCCGACTCACGCATGGAAATCGACATGGCGCGCCTGCTGACGCTGAAAGCGGCGTACATGATGGACACCGTGGGCAATAAGGTGGCGAAAAGTGAAATCGCCCAGATCAAGGTGGTGGCGCCGAACGTGGCGTTGAAGGTGATCGACCGCGCGATCCAGATCCACGGCGGCGCCGGCGTCTCCAACGACTTCCCGCTGGCCTACATGTACGCCATGCAACGTACCCTGCGCCTGGCCGACGGCCCGGACGAAGTGCACCGCGCGGCAATCGGCAAGTTCGAGATCGGCAAGTATGTGCCTAAAGAGTTGATGCGCAGCGGGCAGTAACACCGCGTCGCCTGCATCGGGGGCAAGCTCCCTCCCACATTTTGATTTGGGAATACATTCAAAGTGTGGGAGGGGGCTTGCCCCCGATGAGGCCATTCCGAACACCGCAAGGCTAAGCCCTCAGTACACCCAAACCTCCACCCGCCGATTCTTGATCCGCCCCTCATCCGCCGTGTTCGCCGCCACCGGCATCTGTGCGCCGAAGCCGCGAATATCGCGCAATACCACGCCGTTCTTGACCAGCTCCCGGCGCACCGCCATCGCCCGTAGCTTCGACAGCAGCGCCGCCCGTTGCGGGTCATTCTTGGCGTCGCCGAATCCCACCAGCGTTACCTGCTTGTCGAGTTTGGCGTGGCTCTTTATATAGGCCACGACGCGCTGCACATCCTGGCGCGCCTTGTTGTCCAGGCTGGCGCTGCCTTCCTCGAAGCGAAAATTCACGGTCAAACGCTGGGCGTCACGGGCAATCGCTTGGTAGTCGTCAGGCATCGAGGGACGGGGTTGCACCGTCATCGCCTGCACCTGCTGGGCGATAAACCCGTTGGCCGCCACAATCGCCTGGCCTTTGCTGCTCTGGGCAAAGTCCACCAGGGCCTTGGCCCACGGGTTGCTGGAGGACGGCGGCAGGTAGAAGAACAGCCGGCGTGACAGCGGGTAATCCTCGGTGGCAATCAGGCTGTTCAATGGCAGCATCGGTTGCGAGTCGCCATCGACAATCGCCACCGCCTTGGCCTGGCGCACGTAAGGCAAGCCGATAAAGCCGATGCCCTGGGGATCCCGGCTCACCGCATCGGACAACGCTTCGCTGGACTCGAAGCGCTTGGCGGACGCGGCCAGGGGCTTGCCGCGCAGGCGCAACACCAGTTCCTTGAAGGTGTCATAGGTGCCGGATTGGTCATCCCGCGCGTACAAATGAATGGCACCACCGATACCGCCCAGCGCTTCCCAGGTGTCGATCTCGCCGTTGAAGATCTGCGCCAGTTGCTCGGTGTTCAACGTATTCAGTGGGTTGTGCGGGTTGAGGATAATGGCCAGGCCGTCGATGGCGATCACCTGTTCGGCCTCGGGGCTTTTAAGATCGCCCAGGGGGTCGAGGTCCACCAGTTCGCTGTCCTTGATCGGACGGGAAGACGCAGCCAGGTCGGCGCTGGCTTTTTTCAGCGCGGCAAACCCTGTGCTGGAGCCATGGGCCGCCACCTCGACGGTGACTGTCTTGCCCTGGCGCGTCTTGCCGACCACGCGCTGTTCATTGGCGCCCTCGGCCGCTTCGCTGTGCACCGCCTGCAGGCCCTGATGCTCCATCAAGCCCTTGACCAGCGCCGGCCCCAACGCCGCGCCAATGGTGTTGGAACCCTGAATGCGCAAAGCCGGGCCTTGGTCGGGAACGGGGAGGGGGGCAGCCACAACGGAGAGGGAAAATGCGCAACACAACAGGAACAGAACGCGCAGCATCATGCCGGCACCTTCTCAAGCCAAAGGGAGTGCTGCGAGATTAAGTCAGTTGGATTTCAGTAATGTGACTGAAAGTCAGCTTATCTGTTACTGATACACCGCGATCGGGGGCAAGCCCCCTCCCACATTTGGCCCGAGCACAGTCAGGGCGATCAGCTGAGTTCAAGCCAGATCGGTGCATGGTCCGACGGTTTCTCCAAACCCCGCAGGTCATAATCCACGCCCGCATCCTTGACCCGCGGCACCAGGCCGGTTGACGCCATGATCACGTCAATGCGCAGCCCACGCTTGGGCTCATCCTCGAACCCACGGCTGCGGTAGTCGAACCAGCTGAAACGGTCGGCCACCTCGGGGTTGAGGTGCCGGAAACTGTCCACCAGGCCCCAATTCTTCAGGCGCGCCATCCATTCGCGCTCTTCGGGCAGGAAGCTGCACTTGCCGGTTTTCAGCCAGCGCTTGGCGTTGTCGGCGCCGATGCCGATGTCGCAGTCTTCCGGGGAAATATTTACGTCGCCCATCACCACCAGGGCCTGGTCGTTGCTGAACTGGCTTTCCAGCAGGTGTTGCAAGTCTGCGTAGAAGCGGCGCTTGGCCGGAAACTTGGTCGGATGGTCGCGGCTTTCACCTTGTGGGAAATAGCCGTTCATGATGGTGATCGGTTGGCCGTTTTCATCGGCGAAGGTGCCCCAGATAAAGCGGCGCTGGGCGTCTTCTTCATCGCTGGCAAAGCCCTTGTGCACGCTCAATGCTTCTTTGCGCGAGAGCAGTGCCACGCCGTAGTGGCCTTTTTGCCCGTGGTAGTACACGTGATAGCCCAGGGCCTGCACTTCGGCCAGGGGGAACTGGTCGTCGTGGACCTTGGTTTCCTGCAGGCCGATGACGTCGGGTTGGTGTTTTTCAATCAGTGCCGCCAGCTGATGAGGGCGGGCGCGCAGCCCGTTGATATTGAAGGAGACGATTTTCATGGTCGGCGGTCCAGTCTGGCAAAAGGGCGATGCTAGCGGACAAGTCGGACGGGGGCCAGCGTGGCGGTAGGACAGATGCACTGCTAATGTCTGGGAACGACTGGTGCTGCGTAGGTTCGTACCCATAAGAACGCCATCTATTGAGTGGCGCCCAGGGAGATTGACTGTATGACTGACACTGCCATTGGCGAAGTTCGCCTGCTCAACAGCGGCTATTCCCGCGAAGCCCGCTCCCTGCTGTACCAGGCCTATCGGCATGAGCCGACGTTTGCCTACATCTTTGAAGCTGAACGCGCAGGCTATGAACAACGGGTACGCGCCACGGTGCGCGAACTGGTCAAGCAGCATTTCTTCCAGAAACTTCCGGCGATTGGGCTGTTCATCAACGACCGCCTGATCGGCATCGCGCTGATCGCGCCCCCACAGCGGCGCCTGGGGATTACCGAAAGCTGGGCCTGGCAATTGCGTATGTGGTTGAGCACCGGCGTGCGCGGCACCCGGCGCTACTTGGACTACCACTATGCGGTAATGGCCTGCTTGCCCAACGAGTCGGTGCATGTGTTGCCGCTGATGGGCATTCACCCGCAATTCCAGGGCAAGCACTACGGTGAACAGCTGCTGGGAGCGGTGCACAACTGGTGCGCGGAAGACCCGCACTCATCCGGTGTGGTACTGGATACGGGGAATTCGCGCTATCTGGAGTTCTACAAGCGCCAGGGCTATGAAGAGATCGGCGAAGTGGCGGTAGGACCGATTCTGGAACACGTATTTTTCCACCCCAATCCGCAGGTGTTACATGCTGCAACGGCTTAGCGCAGAATTTTTCAGAATCGTCTGAGTTCTAAGTTTCTCCCCAGCTCGTGTAGCATCCGCGCCTATGAAGTTTCCAGGAAGATTTACCAGCGGCTTGGTTCTGCTGTTCACAAGCTGCGGCGCATTCGCGCAAAGCGAATTGGACGTGCGGATCAAGCCTTCAAACGACGCGTTGAAAGCCAACATCGAAGGCTATATCGGTGGCGTGGGCGAGCGTGATGAAGAGGCCTTGCTGCGGTTCAGCCGTGGTGCCGAAGAGCAGGCGCGCAAAGCCGCCCAGGCACTCGGTTTCTATCAGCCCCGGATCGAAAGCGATGTGAAGGGCGGCGAGAACCCGCGCCTGATCCTCACCATCGACCCCGGCGAACCGGTGCATTTGCGCAACGTGAACATTCGGGTCGACGGCCCTGCCGCGAACCTCAAGGCCTTTCGCGTGCCCGCCAGCGATGACCTCAAGTCCGGCGCCGTGCTCAATCACGGCCACTACGAAGACGCCAAGCGTCTTATCCAGAACCAGTCCTCGCGCTACGGCTTTTTCAGCGGGCGCTTTACCAGTCAGAAACTCTCGGTAGACCCCCAGGCCGGCGTCGCCGATATCGAACTCATCTATGACAGCGGCCCGCGCTACACCTTGGGCAAGGTCAGCTTTGCCGGCGATACGCCCTTTGACGAAGAGCTGCTGCAACGCATGGTGCCGTTTAAAAGTGGCGCCCCCTACGATTCCGAACTGATCGCCGAACTTAACCAGAACCTGCAAGCCAGCGGCTTTTTCGAAGGCGTGCGCGTCGACGCGGCCCCCGCAGCTTCGGCCAATGATGTGATTCCGGTGGCCGTCAACCTGGAGACCCGCAAGCCCCGCACCATGGGCCTGGGCCTGGGTTTCTCCACCGACGTCGGCCCGCGCGGCAAGGCCAACTGGACGCGCCACTGGGTCAATCCCCAGGGCCACAGCTATGGCTGGGAAGCCGAGTTGTCGGCGCCACGGCAGAACGTTGGGCTGTGGTACGACATCCCGCTCGACCCGCCGCTCACCGATAAGCTGCGTTTTGCCGGCGGTTACCAGAATGAAGAAATCGCCAACACCGACACCTTGAGTAAATTGCTCACCCTCGGGCCCGAATGGCACAGCAAGTTGCCCAGTGGCTGGACGCGGGTGATCTCGCTCAAATACCAGCGCGAAGAATATCGCCTGGGCAATGACTCGGGCCTGAGTAACCTGGTGATGCCGGGGATCAGTTATTCCTACCTGCGCAGCGATAACCGCATCGACCCCCACAACGGCTACCGCCTGCAATTCGACAGCAAGGTGGCCAAGGAGGGGTTGGGGTCCGACACCAACCTGCTTTACGGCACGGCCATGGTCAAGGGCCTGACCACCCTGTGGGACAACCACCGTTTCCTGGCACGGGCGCAGGTCGGCGGCAGTGCGACAAACGGCTACAAGTCGGTGCCGCCGTCATTGCGCTTCTTCGCCGGTGGCGACCAGAGCGTGCGCGGTTACGAGTACCAGACCCTGTCACCCGAGAACGACCGGGGCGACCGTATCGGCGGCCGCTACATGGTGGCCCTGAGCGCCGAGTATCAATATTCCATCGCCGAAAAATGGCGGATAGCGACGTTTATCGACCAGGGTAACTCGTTCAACTCCCTGGACTTGCCCAGCCTGAAAACCGGCGTCGGCGTCGGCATTCGCTGGGTCTCGCCGGTCGGTCCGATCCGCTTGGACCTGGCCCATGCCCTGGAAGACCCGGGCGGCGTTCGATTGCACTTTTCCATGGGGCCTGAGCTGTGATGCGTGGTGTGAAAATAGCGGGGCTGGCCGTGTTGGCCATCCTTGCCGTGCTGTTGCTGGCCCTGTGGGCGGTCCTCGGTACCCAGGCGGGCAGTCGCTGGGCGCTGGGGCGTGTACCGGGGTTGAGCGTGGAGAATTTCCAGGGCCGTCTGGGCGGCCAGTGGAGCGCCGATCATCTGGTGTGGGCGCAAGACGGCAGTCGCGTCGAACTCGATGCCCCGACGTTTGACTGGTCACCGGCGTGCCTGCTGCGCATGACCCTGTGCATCAATCGCCTGGACGTGGAGCAAGTCCGCCTGGACGTTGCGCCGAGCACCGAAGAGAGCAGCGGGCCGATTCAATTGCCGGACCTGAAGCTGCCCGTTTCCATTCAGTTGGGCGACGTTCGTGTCGGCAGCCTGCTGTTTAACGGCAGCGAAGAACTCAAGGGCCTGCAACTGGCCGCGCACTGGACCGCCGCCGGCATGCAGATTGACGCGGCGCACCTGCAACGGGACGGCCTGGTGCTGGACCTGAACGGCCTGTTGCAACCCAGTGGCGAATGGCCGCTGACCGCCAGCGGCAACCTGAGCCTGCCCTACGCCCCCGGCGGCGCGCCGTGGACGGTCGCGCTCAAGGTCGAGGGCGACCTGCTCAAGACCCTCAGGCTCGACGCCGACAGCAGCGGCTACCTGCCGGCCAAACTCAAGGGCGAGCTGCAACCCCTGGCGGACAACCTCCCGGCCGAGGTGCATATCACAGCCGATGGCTTCAAACTCAGCGCCGATCTGCCCGACACCCTGCAACTCAATCAACTGGACCTCACCGCCAAGGGTGACCTGGGCAGTGGCTACCAACTGCTGGGCAAAGCTGTGCTGCCGGCGGACAAAGGCCCGGTGGACCTGCTGCTGCAAGGCAGGGTCGACGCCAAGGGCGCGCAGATCGCTGGCCTGGACCTGAATGCCGGCGACAAAAAAAGCCTCAAGCTCACGGCGCAGTTGGATTGGCAACAAGGCTTCAGCGCCGAGGCCAAGATCGATTGGCTGGATTTTCCCTGGCATCGCCTCTATCCGCTGATCGACGAGCCACAGGTGGTAGTGCGCACCTTTAACGGTGAGGTTTCCTACAAAGACGGCAACTACCTCGGCAACCTCAAGGCCGACCTCGACGGCCCGGCCGGCAAATTCAATGTGGTCACGCCGTTCAGTGGCGACCTCACGCAAATCTTCCTGCCGGAGCTGAAACTGACCGCCGGCCAAGGCAAGGCCGAAGGGCATCTGAACCTGCAATTTGCCGATGGCATTGCCTGGGATACAGCGTTGGACCTGTCGGCGCTGAACCCGGCTTTCTGGGTGGCGGAATTGCCTGGCACGCTGGCTGGCCCCTTGCGCAGCCAAGGTGAATTCAAAAACGAACAGCTCACACTCAACGCCGATCTCGACCTCAAGGGCCGCCTGCGCGGGCAAACCGCAGTGCTGGCGGCCAAGGCCGAAGGCGCGGGCGAGCAATGGACCCTGGCCAACCTGGATATGCGCCTGGGCGACAACCGCATCAACGGCAGCGGCAGCCTGCAGCAACGCCTGGCCGGGCAGATCGACATCAAGCTGGCGCGCCTGGCCCAGCTGTGGCCGCAGCTGCGTGGGCAGGTGAATGGCCGACTCGACGTGGCCGGCAGCCTCAAGGCGCCCCAAGGCAAACTCGACCTTAAGGGCCAGCAACTGGCGTTCGCCGATAATCGCCTGCAAAGCCTGAGCCTGGACGCGAACCTGGACAGTGCCCAGCGCGCGAAAATCGACCTCAAGGGCAGCGGCATTCAAAGCGGCGACACCCAGGTCGGCACGCTCACCGCCAGCGCCCAGGGCGACATCAGGAGCCAGAAGGTCCAACTCGACCTGGCCGGCCCCTTGGTCAAACTGGCCCTGGCCCTGGATGGCAACCTCGACAAAGGCAACTGGCGCGGCCGCCTGGCCAGTGGCGATGTGCAGGCGGGTGGCCAGGACTGGAGGCTGCAAGCGCCGGCAAAAATCGAGCGCATGGCCGACGGCAAGCTGACCTTCGCGGCCCACTGCTGGGTCTCCGGCGCCGCCAGCCTGTGCGGTGAAGACCAGCGCCTGATGCCCGAACCCAAGTTGCGCTACCACCTCAAGCAATTCCCCATCGACAGCCTGGCGGCGTTTTTGCCCAAGGACTTCGCCTGGCAGGGCAAGCTCAACGCCGACATCCAACTGGACTTGCCCGACAGCGGCCCCAAAGGCGTGGTCTCGGTGGATGCCAGTGGCGGCACCCTGCGCGTGAAGGACAAGGACCAGTGGCTGGATTTCCCCTACGACACCCTCAAGCTGGAAACCACCCTCAACCCCAAGCGTATCGACACCCAGCTGAACTTCCGTGGCGGCAAGCTCGGCGAGTTGCTGTTGCAGGCGCAGATCAACCCGTTGCCGAAAAACAAGCCGATCAGCGGCAATTTCAGCCTGACCGGCCTCGATCTCGCCGTGGCACGGCCGTTTGTGCCAATGGTCGAGAAACTCAACGGCAAGCTCAACGGCAGCGGCCGGCTCTCCGGAGGATTGCTGGCGCCACAGGTCAACGGCAACCTTAACCTGGTGGGCGGCGAAGTCTCCGGGCCGGAGCTGCCCATCAGCCTTGAAGGCCTGAACGTGCAGGCGCTGATTGCCGGTGAACGCGTGCAGTTGAACGGCGCATGGCGCAGTGGCAAGGCCGGGCAGGGCAGCCTCAAGGGCCAGATCGACTGGGATCAGGCCCTGGCGGTGGACCTCAGCCTGCAAGGGTCGCAACTGCCGGTCACGGTGGAACCCTACGCCACGCTGGAAGTGGCGCCGGACCTGAAAATCAGCCTGAAGAACGACAAACTGGCGATTGCCGGCAAGGTGCGGATCCCACGCGGCGACATTACCATGCGTGAGTTGCCGCCTTCCACCGTCAAGGTCTCGGATGACACCGTGATCGTCGGCAGCCAGACCGAAGAGGGCAAGCCGCCGATGGCCATGGCCATGGATATCGACGTGGCAGTGGGCGAAGACCAGCTCAACTTCTCGGGCTTTGGCCTGACCGCCAAGGTGCAGGGCCATGTGCACATCGGCGACAACATGGATACCCGTGGCGAGTTGTGGCTCAACGACGGTCGCTATCGTGCCTACGGGCAACGGCTCGATGTGCGCCGTGCACGCCTGCTGTTCGCCGGGCCGCTCGACCAGCCCTATCTGGATATTGAGGCGATTCGTAAGACCGATGATGTGGTGGCCGGCATCCGCCTGAGCGGCAGCGCCGAGCAGCCCACCACACAGATCTTCTCGGAACCGGCCATGAGCCAGGAGCAGGCGCTGTCCTATCTGGTGCTGGGTCGCCCGCTGAGCACCACGGGCGAAGACAACAACATGCTCGCCCAGGCCGCACTTGGCCTGGGCCTGATGGGCAGCGCCGGGGTCACCTCGGATCTTGCCAACAAGCTGGGCATCCAGGACTTCGACCTCGACACCCAGGGCAGCGGCACCACCACGGCGGTGGTGGCCAGCGGCAAGATCACCGAGAAACTCAGCCTGCGTTACGGCGTGGGGGTGTTCGAACCGGCCAGCACCATCGCCTTGCGCTACCTGCTGAGCAAGAGGGTGTACCTGGAAGTGGCGAGTGGTGTGGCCAGTTCCCTCGACATCTTCTACAAGCGCGATTTCTAGATCCTTTCGCAGTACAAAATGTGGGAGGGGGCAAGCCCCCTCCCACATTAGCAAGCAAGCTAATTATTCCATTTGACTTTCGCTGCCTAGGCAGTAACATCTCGTCATACATTCACTGCCTAGGCAGTAATAAGGTGACTTCCGATGCCTCATTTCACCCCCGAAAACTTCCACAACTGCCACCTTGGCCTGTTGCTGGGCCGCGCGGCGATCCTAAAGGACCGCATCATCGACACCCACATGGAACCCCACGGCATCACTGCCGCGCAGTTCAAGGTGTTGATCATCATGGCCCAGTTCGGCGTCGACACCCCGGCAGAGCTGTGCCGCAACCTGTCCCTGGACAGCGGTTCGATGACCCGCATGCTCGACCGGCTGGAGCAGAAAAATTTGCTCAGCCGCCAGCGTTCCGAGCTGGACCGTCGCCAGGTGCAGTTGGTGCTGACTGCCGACGGCCAGCGCCTGGCAGACATGCTGCCGCACATAGGCGCCCAAGCGTTGAACCAGCTGGCGGGCGTACTTGAGCCCGGCGAGCTGCAAACCCTGGAACGGATCCTCAAGAAAATTCTGATAGCTGCCGGTGATCCCATCACCCTGCAGCGGGTAGGTAAAGAATGAACACACGTGCCCTATGCCTGGTGCTTGTGGCCATGAGCATGGCCGGTTGCGCCAACTTCAGCGGCCTCGACACCCAGGGCAAGCGCCTCGACGCCAACACCTTGCAAACCGGCAAATCCCTGAGCGGCGTGACCCTGTCGAATGCTGCCTGGCCCAGCGCCGACTGGTGGAAAAGCCTCGGCGACCCGCAGCTCGACGGCCTGATCCAGGAAGCCCTGCAAAACAGTCCCGACATGCAAGTCGCCAGCGCCCGTGCCCATCAGGCCGAAGCCGCCGCCTATGCCGCGAATGCCGCGCGCATGCCGACCCTGGATGCCAGCGCCGGCGTGAGCCGTTCACGCCTGGCCAAGGACCAGGACCCGCGCGGCGAGGGCGATGCCTATTCGACCGTGCGTAATATCGGTGCCAGCTTCAATTACAACTTCGACCTCTGGGGTGGCCAGCGCGCCGCCTGGGAAGCCGCGTTGGGCCAGGCCCGCGCCGCCGAAGTCGACCAGCAGGCCGCGCGCCTGACCCTCGCCGCCGATGTGGCCAAGGCCTACAGCGACCTGGGCCAGGCGCATATCGTGCGAGACCTGGCCAGCGATGACCTCAAGCGCACCCGGCAAATGCTCGACTTGAGCAAGCGTCGCCTCAGCGCGGGCATCGACAGCCAGTACCAGTACCAGCAGACCGAGAGCCTGGAAGCCAGCTCCCAGTCGCAACTGATCGACGCGGAAAAACAACTGCAGAGCGCCAAGATCGCCCTGGCGGTGTTGCTTGGCAAAGGCCCGGACCGCGGCAATGAGCTGGCGCGCCCCAGCGTGTTGAAACCCGCCGCCGTCGCCGTCCCTTCGGTGCTGCCCGCCGAACTGCTGGGCCGTCGCCCGGACCTGATCGCCGCGCGTTGGCGAGTCGAGGCGGCGAGCAAGGACATCGCCGCCAGCAAGACGCGCTTCTACCCCAACCTCAACCTCAGCGCGAGCGCCGGGGCCGAGTCGTTGCTGGGGGATGCGATGTTCGGCTCGGCCAGCCGCTTCTTCAATATTGCGCCGACGATCTCGCTGCCGATCTTCGACGGCGGCCGCCTGCGCGCCGACCTCGATGCCCGCGATGCCGACTACGACCTGGCGGTAGCCCAGTACAACAAGACCTTGGTGCAGGCCTTGGGCGATATCGGCAACACCCTTTCGCAACTGCGCGAAACCGGTCGGCAGATCCAGGCCCAGCAACATGCTGCGGACATTGCCCAGCAGTCTTACGACACCGGCATGCAGCGCTACAGCTCAGGGATCGGTAACTACCTGGATGTGCTCAGCATCGAGCAGCAATTGCTGCAGGCCCAGCGTCAGCTGGCGACCCTGAATGCCGCGCAGATCGATCTGTCGATTCAATTGATGCAGGCCCTGGGTGGCGGATACAACGCCGACAACGTGGCGTCGACCACCCCAGCCACTCGCACGGAATAATTTGAGGTATTTGTCATGGCCACTGCCGAAAACACCAACGCTACAGAACAACCCAAAGACAACAACCCGCGCAAACGCAAAGTCATGCTGATTGGCCTGGCGCTGATCGTCATCCTCTGTGTTGTGGGCGTATGGGGCTGGTATGAACTCTACGGGCGCTTCAACGAAAGCACCGATGATGCCTATGTGAACGGCAACGTGGTGGAAATCACCCCGCTGGTCACCGGCACCGTGGTCAGCATCGGCGCCGACGATGGCGACCTGGTCCACGAAGGCCAGGTGCTGATCAACTTCGACCCCAACGACGCCGCCGTCGGCCTGCAAAGTGCCCAGGCCAACCTGGCCCGCACCGTGCGCCAGGTGCGTGGCTTGTACAGCAACGTCGATGGCATGAAAGCCCAGGTCAACGCACAGAAAGCCGACGTGCAAACCGCCCAGGACAATTTCAACCGCCGTAAGACCCTGGCCCAGGGCGGCGCGATTTCCCAGGAAGAACTGTCCCACGCCCGTGACAGCCTGACCGCCGCCAAGAACGCCCTGACCAACCTTGAGCAACAACTCAAGACCAGCAACGCGCTGGTGGATGACACCGTGATCTCGTCCCACCCGGACGTGCAAGCGGCCGCTGCGCAACTGCGCCAGGCGTACCTGGCCAATGCCCGCAGCACCTTGATCGCACCGGTCACCGGCTATGTGGCCAAGCGCACCGTGCAACTGGGCCAGCGTGTGCAGCCGGGTACTGCGCTGATGGCGGTGATCCCGCTGAACCAGCTGTGGATCGACGCCAACTTCAAGGAAACCCAGCTGCGCGATATGCGCATTGGCCAGCCGGTGGACATTGAGTCGGACATCTATGGCAGCGATGTTAAGTACAGCGGCACCGTAGATAGCCTCGGCGCCGGTACCGGCAGCGCGTTTGCCCTGCTGCCGGCGCAGAACGCCACCGGTAACTGGATCAAGATCGTGCAACGGGTGCCGGTACGCATCCACATCAATGCCGAAGAACTGGCCAAGCACCCGCTGCGGGTCGGCTTGAGCACGGTGGTGAATGTGGACCTGCATGACCAGAGCGGCCCGGTGCTGGCGCAACAGGCGCCGCAGAAGGCTTCGTTCACCACCAACGTGTATGACCGCCAATTGGCCGAGGCTGACGCCATGATCACCCAGTTGATCCATGACAACAGCAACGCCGCGCCCAAGGCTGTGCAACGCTGATGAGCAATAACGCCTCCTTCACGCCGCCCAGCCTGTTGATGGCCACTATTGGCCTGTCGCTGGCGACCTTTATGCAGGTGCTCGACACCACCATCGCCAACGTGGCGTTGCCGACCATTTCCGGCAACCTCGGCGTGAGTTCGGAGCAGGGCACCTGGGTCATCACCTCGTTTGCGGTGAGCAACGCCATCGCCTTGCCGCTCACCGGTTGGTTGAGCCGGCGTTTTGGCGAAGTGAAGCTGTTTTTGTGGGCCACCATTCTGTTTGTGCTGGCCTCGTTCCTCTGCGGTATTTCCACCTCGATGCCCGAGTTGATCGGCTTCCGGGTGCTGCAAGGTCTGGTGGCCGGGCCGTTGTACCCGATGACCCAGACCTTGCTGATCGCGGTCTACCCGCCGGCCAGGCGTGGCATGGCCCTGGCGCTGTTGGCGATGGTCACGGTGGTGGCGCCGATTGCGGGGCCGATCCTCGGTGGCTGGATCACTGACAGCTACAGCTGGCCGTGGATCTTCTTTATCAACGTCCCCATCGGTATCTTTGCGGTGATGGTGGTGCGTTCGCAGCTCAAGAAACGCCCGGTGGAAACCAGCTACCAACCGATGGATTACGTCGGGCTGCTCAGCCTGATCGTCGGTGTCGGCGCCCTGCAGATCATCCTCGACAAGGGCAACGACCTGGACTGGTTCGAATCCAACTTCATCATTGTGGGCGCGGCGATTTCGGTGATTGCCCTGGCGGTGTTCATCATCTGGGAAATGACCGACAAGCACCCGGTGGTCAACCTGCGGCTGTTTGCCTACCGTAACTTTCGCATCGGCACGATTGTGTTGATCTTGGGGTACGCGGGCTTCTTCGGCATCAACCTGATCCTGCCGCAATGGCTGCAAACCCAGATGGGCTATACCGCCACCTGGGCCGGCCTGGCGGTGGCGCCGATCGGCATCCTGCCGGTGCTGATGTCACCGTTTGTGGGCAAGTACGCGCACAAGTTCGACCTGCGCCTGCTGGCAGGCCTGGCGTTCCTGGCGATTGGCCTGAGCTGCTTTATGCGCGCGGGCTTCACCAATGAGGTGGACTTCACCCACATCGCCCTGGTGCAGTTGTTCATGGGCATCGGCGTGGCGCTGTTCTTCATGCCGACCTTGAGCATCCTGATGTCCGACCTGCCACCGCATCAGATTGCCGACGGCGCTGGTCTTGCGACCTTTCTGCGGACCCTGGGCGGCAGTTTTGCGGCCTCGTTGACCACCTGGATCTGGATTCGCCGGGCAGACCAGCACCATGCGTACATGAGCGAGAACATGACCACCTATGACTCCGCCACCCGCGACGCACTGCAGGCGCTCGGTGGGGCAGGGCACAAGGCCTACGCCCAACTGGACCAGATCCTCACCAGCCAGGCGTACATGATGTCCACCGTGGATTACTTCACGTTGCTGGGGTGGATGTTCATGGGGTTGATGCTGCTGGTGTGGCTGGCGAAGCCGCCGTTTGGTGCCAAGGCAGGGCCGGAAGCGTCCGGCCACTGATTGGCAAAGACTGAAATGCAATCAATTGTGGGAGGGGGCTTGCCCCCTCCCACATTTTGATCTCTGTTCACATTGGATCAGTGGGATTCGAGGATCAGTTGCCAGGCAACGCCAGCTGCGGATTGACGAAGTCAAACGCCGCTAACTGAAACCCTTGCTCATCTGCCTGCAACGCCCAGCCCTGCTTGTCCCAATCCCCCAGCACAATGCGCTTGGCCGCCTGGTCACCAATCTGCAACTTGTGGATCGCCGGGCGGTGCGTATGGCCGTGGACCAGGGTGCGCACGCCGAACTGCTGCATCACCCGCGGCACTTCCTCGGGCGTGACATCGACAATGTCGTTGGCCTTCATGCGCGTTTGCGCACGGCTTTCACTGCGCAGCTTGCGCGCCAGCCGATGGCGGGTGCGCAACGGCAAGTGACGCAGGATAAACAGCACAATCGGGTTACGCAGGATGCGCCGCAGCTTCATATAGCCAAGGTCGCGGGTGCAGAGGCTGTCGCCGTGCATCAACAGCACGGGTTCGCCTGCGAGCTGCACGACACTCGGATCCTTGAGCAACGTGGCGCCTGCCGCTTTGCAGAACGCTTTGCCGAGCAGGAAGTCGCGGTTGCCATGCATGATAAAAATCGGGGTACCGCTGTCGCTCAGCTCGCGCAGAGCCTCGCAGATCGAACGCTGGAAGGGCGTCATCCCATCGTCGCCAATCCAGGCTTCAAAGAAGTCCCCCAGAATGTACAACGCCTGGGCGCCACGGGCGCGGGTGTGGAGCAGATCCAGAAACGCCCGGGTAATGTCCGGGCGTTCCTCTTCCAGATGCAAATCTGAAATCAGTAATATCACTCAACGATCTCGGCTTTCTCGACGATCACGTCTTCGACCGGAACGTCCTGGTGACCGGCCTTGGAGGTGGTCGACACGCCTTTGATCTTGTCGACAACGTCCTGGCCTTCGGTGACTTTACCGAACACGGCGTAGCCCCAGCCCTGTACGTTCTTGCCGCTGTGGTTCAGGAAGGCGTTGTCGGCCACGTTGATGAAGAACTGCGCGGAGGCCGAATGCGGCTCCATGGTACGGGCCATGGCGACGGTGTACTTGTCGTTGGAAAGGCCGTTGTCCGCTTCGTTCTGGATGCTTGGGCGCTTGTCTTTCTTTTCTTTCATGCCCGGCTCGAAACCGCCGCCCTGGACCATGAAGTTACCGATGACACGGTGGAAAACCGTGTTTTCGTAGTGGCCGGCCTTAACGTACTCGATGAAGTTGGCGACGGTGATCGGCGCTTTCTCGGCGTTCAGCTCGATGACGATGTCACCGTGGTTGGTGGTCAGTTTGACTTGGGTCATGTTCACTACTCTTTTCAGGGAATTCGTGGGTTTGGACGCCTGGGGCGCCTTACCTGTCTGGCTAAACGGCGGCCAAGGCGCGCAGTTTAGCGTGCCCGGCAGGAATTTCGAGGTGGTTTTTTACCGCCCGGTTAATTAAAGCAGCAGTTTTTGGTCGTGACCTGTCAGTGTCTTGACAGCATCAGCTATGATATCGCCTTTGTTTTATCTGGCCCCAACCGGCCACGAACCTGTCTGTTCAAGGATCCTATGAGCAAGCCCACTGTCGACCCTACCTCGAATTCCAAGGCCGGACCTGCCGTCCCGGTCAATTTCCTGCGCCCGATCATCCAGGCGGACCTGGATTCGGGCAAGCACACGCAGATCGTCACCCGCTTCCCGCCAGAGCCCAACGGCTACCTGCACATCGGTCACGCCAAGTCGATCTGTGTGAACTTCGGCCTGGCCCAGGAGTTCGGTGGCGTCACGCACCTGCGTTTCGACGACACCAACCCGGCCAAGGAAGACCAGGAATACATCGACGCCATCGAAAGCGACATCAAGTGGCTGGGCTTCGAGTGGTCCGGTGAAGTGCGCTATGCCTCCAAGTACTTCGACCAGCTGTTCGACTGGGCCGTCGAGCTGATCAAGGCCGGCAAGGCCTACGTCGACGACCTCACTCCGGAGCAGGCCAAGGAGTACCGTGGCACGCTGACCGAACCGGGCAAGAACAGCCCGTTCCGCGACCGTTCGGTAGAAGAGAACCTCGACTGGTTCGCCCGCATGCGCGCCGGTGAGTTCCCGGACGGTGCCCGCGTGCTGCGCGCCAAGATCGACATGGCCTCGCCGAACATGAACCTGCGCGACCCGATCATGTACCGCATCCGCCACGCCCACCACCACCAGACCGGCGACAAGTGGTGCATCTACCCGAACTACGACTTCACCCACGGCCAGTCGGACGCCATCGAAGGCATCACCCACTCCATCTGCACCCTGGAGTTCGAGAGCCATCGCCCGCTGTACGAGTGGTTCCTGGACAGCCTGCCGGTACCGGCGCACCCGCGTCAGTACGAATTCAGCCGCCTGAACCTCAACTACACCATCACCAGCAAGCGCAAGCTCAAGCAACTGGTGGATGAAAAGCACGTCAATGGCTGGGACGACCCACGCATGTCGACCCTGTCGGGCTTCCGCCGCCGCGGCTACACCCCGGCGTCGATCCGCAACTTCTGCGAGATGGTCGGCACCAACCGCTCCGACGGTGTGGTCGACTACGGCATGCTCGAGTTCAGCATCCGCCAGGACCTCGACGCGAACGCGCCGCGCGCCATGTGCGTGCTGCGTCCGTTGAAAGTCGTGATTACCAACTACCCGGAAGACAAGGTCGACCACCTCGAACTGCCGCGTCATCCGCAGAACGAAGCACTGGGCGTGCGCAAGCTGCCGTTTTCGCGTGAAATCTACATCGACCGCGATGACTTCATGGAAGAGCCGCCCAAAGGCTACAAGCGCCTGGAGCCGAACGGCGAAGTGCGCCTGCGCGGCAGCTACGTGATCCGTGCCGACGAAGCGATCAAGGACGCCGATGGCAACATCGTCGAACTGCGTTGCTCCTACGACCCGGAAACCCTGGGCAAAAACCCTGAAGGCCGCAAGGTCAAGGGCGTGATCCACTGGGTGCCGGCCGCTGCCAGCATCGAGTGCGAAGTGCGCCTGTACGATCGCCTGTTCCGTTCGCCGAACCCTGAGAAGGCCGAAGACAGCGCCAGTTTCCTCGACAACATCAACCCAGACTCCCTGCAAGTTCTCACCGGTTGTCGTGCCGAACCCTCTTTGGGCGACGCACAGCCGGAAGACCGTTTCCAGTTCGAGCGCGAAGGCTACTTCTGCGCGGATATCAAGGACTCGAAACCTGGTCAGCCGGTATTCAACCGTACCGTGACCTTGCGTGATTCGTGGGGCCAGTGATTCTGTTTTAAGGAACTGTCGTGCTAACGATCTACAACACACTCAGCAAGACCAAAGAAGTCTTCAAGCCGCTGGATGGCAACAAGGTGCGCATGTACGTGTGCGGCATGACCGTGTACGACTACTGCCACATCGGCCACGGCCGCAGCATGGTTGCCTTCGACCTGGTGACCCGCTGGTTGCGTTTCAGCGGCTATGACTTGACCTATGTGCGCAACATCACCGACATCGACGACAAGATCATCAACCGCGCCAATGAAAACGGCGAGTCGTTCGACGCGCTGACCGAGCGCATGATCGCCGCCATGCACGAGGACGAGGCGCGCCTCAACATCCTCAAGCCGGACATGGAACCGCGTGCCACGGACCACATCCCTGGCATGCACGCGATGATCCAGACCCTGATCGACAAGGGTTACGCCTACGCCCCAGGCAACGGCGACGTGTACTACCGCGTCGCCAAGTTCATGGGCTATGGCAAGCTGTCGCGCAAGAAAATCGAAGACCTGCGCATTGGCGCGCGTATCGAAGTCGACGAAGCCAAGCAGGATCCGCTCGACTTCGTGCTGTGGAAAGGCACCAAGCCCGGCGAGCCGAGCTGGGAATCGCCGTGGGGCGCCGGGCGTCCGGGCTGGCACATCGAGTGCTCGGTGATGTCCACCTGCTGCCTGGGTGAGACCTTCGACATTCATGGCGGCGGCAGCGACCTCGAGTTCCCGCACCACGAAAACGAAATCGCCCAGAGCGAAGCCGCCACCGGCAAGACCTACGCCAACGCCTGGATGCACTGCGGCATGATCCGCATCAATGGCGAGAAGATGTCCAAGTCCTTGAACAACTTCTTCACCATCCGCGACGTACTGGAAAAGTACCACCCGGAAGTGGTGCGTTACCTGCTGGTGTCCAGCCACTACCGCAGCGCCATCAACTACTCGGAAGACAACCTCAAGGACGCCAAGGGCGCCCTGGAGCGGTTCTACCACGCGTTGAAAGGCTTGCCCGCCGTTGCACCGGCGGGCGGCGAAGCGTTCGTGGCACGGTTTACCGAAGTCATGAACGACGACTTCGGCACCCCCGAAGCCTGCGCCGTGCTGTTCGAGATGGTGCGCGAGATCAACCGGTTGCGTGAGACTGATCTCGACGCGGCAGCGGGTCTGGCGGCGCGCCTGAAAGAACTGGCGAGCGTGCTGGGTGTGTTGCAGATGGAAGCCGACGACTTCCTGCAAGCCGGCGCTGAAGGGCGTGTGGATGCGGCTGAGGTCGATGCGCTGATCCAGGCGCGTCTGGCGGCGCGTGCCAACAAGGACTGGGCGGAGTCCGACCGTATCCGTGACCAACTGACCGCGATGGGCGTGGTGTTGGAAGACGGCAAGGGCGGGACTACCTGGCGGTTGGCTGATCAGGCCTGATTGGCAAACGCCGGATGAAAAGCGCCCCGACTGGTTCGGGGCGTTTTTTTGCATACCGTTTTAGTGAGCGGATCACCCGGTCCAGTGTGGGAGGGGGCTTGCTCCCGATAGCAGTGGACCAGTCAGCTCATCTGTAGCTGGCCCACCGCCATCGGGAGCAAGCCCCCCCACATTTTTTACTGTGTCAGCTTCATAAATCAGCGGCGGCTGCTGACCTCAGCCGGTACATCATCACCGGCCATACGCTTGCGAAACAGCGCCGTACGCGCCAGCAGCAACGTGGTCACCGGCACGGTGATCGCCAACAAAATCGGTATCAACCACCCGTGCAACACCGGCCCGGACTTGAGCACCGAAAAGTAGATGATCGACGCCAACGCCACGCACCACGCGCCCAGCGTCGAGGCCAGTGCAGGCGGGTGCATGCGCTGGAAGAAGTCTTTCATGCGCAGCAAGCCAATCGCGCCGATCAGTGCGAACACGCTGCTCAACACCAGCAGGACCGCGACGACGATTTCCATCCATAACGGCATCATTCAATTACCTCCCCACGCAGCAGGAATTTCGCCAGGGCAAACGAGCCCACGAAGCCGAACAGCGCAATCAGCAGCGCCGCTTCAAAGTAGGTGTCACTGGCATAACGAATACCGAGCACCAGCATCATCAGCATCGCCAGGATGTACAGATAGTCCAGCGCCAGTACCCGGTCTTGAGCTGAAGGGCCTTTGAACAGGCGGATTAACGTCAGCACCATGGCCAGTGAGAACAGGAACAGGCTGAACAGGATCGCATTGGAGAGCAGGGGGCTCATTCGAAGATCTCCATCAATGGCCGCTCGTAGGCGCTTTTGAAGTGTTCGATAAACGCCGCTTCATCCTCCAGGTCGAACACGTGCAGCAGCAGGATGCTGCGGTCCAGCGCCAGTTCCGACCAGATGGTGCCGGGGACCACGGTGGTGATCATCGACAGGGCGGCGAGGCCGTTGGGGTCGCGCAGGTTCAGGGGGATTTTGACGAAGTGCGAACGCGGTGGGCGTGAACCGCACATCAGCACGCCCCAGGCCACTTGCAGGTTGGAGACGATCACATCGCGGCCGACCACGAAGAACAGGCGGATGATCACGCCGGGGCGGCGGACGCGGATCGGCAGCGGGCGCAGCGGCGCCATCAGCAGCGGTGCGAGAAAGCCCAGCAGCGCGCCCAGCAGCAGGTTGCCGGGGCTGACGGACAGGTTCAGCACCAGCCACAGCAACCACAATGCCAGCGACAACCACGGGGCAGGCAACAGGCGCTTCATGGTTGCACCTCCAGGGCGGCGGTCTTGGCTTCGGGGCTTGGAACCGGGCGGGTCGCCATCACCGCCATGACGTAGTTCTCCGGATTGTTCAGGCTCTGGGCAGTAGCCTGGGTGTAGCGCATCAGCGGCTCGGCCTTGAAGGTCAGCAGGATGCTCAGGCCCAGCAGGAAGAAGATCGGCACGCATTCATAGCGGCGCAGCAAGGGCGATGGGCGCTCTTCCGGGGTCCAGAAACGCTGGATGCCCAGGCGGGCGAAAGCGATCAGCGAGGCCAGACCAGAGAGGATCAACAGCGCCACCAAACCCCAGGCCGCAGGACGAACAGGTTCATCCACACTGACGCCCAGGCCCAGAGGATTAACCAGCGCACTCAGCAGGCTGAGCTTGCCGATAAACCCGGACAGCGGCGGCATGCCGATAATCAGCAGGGCGCAGGCGACAAAGCTCAAGCCAAGGAAGGCCATGGTCCACGGGATTACCTGGCCGACCACGGCTTTCTGCTCGTCATCCAGGTTGACGCCAGGGCGCGGATGCAGGGATTCCATGGCCTTGGGCAGTGCGTCGATCTCTTCATCCAGCGGCAGGTCGTTGGCCGAGCGCGAACGTTCGATCAATTCGGCCAGCAGGAACAGCGCGCTCAACGCCAGCGTGGAGCTGACCAGATAGAACAGCGCTCCGGCGGTCAGGCTTGGCTGGGCGAAACCAACGGCCGACAGCAGGATCCCGGCCGAGACCAGGATGCTCAAGCTGGCCATGCGCTCCAGTCGCTGCGCCGCCAGCATTGCCAGCGCCGCGCAGATGATCGTGGCCATGCCGCCGTACACCAGCCAGTCGCCGCCGAACAATGCCGACGCGCCGGCCTGGCCGGAGAACAGCAGGGTCCACAGGCGCAGCACGGTGTACACGCCGACCTTGGTCATGATCGCGAACATCGCCGCCACCGGCGCACTGGCCGAGGAGTAGGCGGGGGCCAGCCAGAAGTTCAGCGGCCACATGCCGGCCTTGGCCAGGAATGCGGTGGCGAGGATCGCCGCACCGGCATGCAGCAGGCCGCGATCGGCCTCGGGCACGAGTGGGATTTTCAGCGCCAGATCAGCGAAATTCAGCGTACCGGTGACGCCGTAGATCATCGCCGCGCCAATCAGGAACAACGACGACGCCAGCAGGTTGATCGCGATGTAATGCAGGCCCGACGACACCCGCGCCCGGCCCGAGCCGTGCAGCATCAAGCCGTAGGACGCCGCCAGCAGCACCTCGAAGAACACGAACAGGTTGAACAGGTCCGCCGTGAGGAACGCGCCGTACAGGCCCATCATCTGGATCTGGAACAGCGCATGGAAGCTGGTACCGGCACGGTCCCAACGGGCCATGGCGAACAGCAGCGCACTCACGCCGATGATCCCGGTGAGCACCAGCATCAATGCCGAGAGTTGGTCCACCACCAGCACGATACCGAACGGCACCTGCCAGTTGCCCGGCAGGTAGACGCCAATCGAGCCGGGGCCACCTTGTTGCGTCCAGTACAGCAGCAAAACGGCAATGCCCAGACCGATCAGGCTGGAGAACAGATTGATCTTGGCTTTGAGCGGGCGGCGTTTTTCACCGAGCATCAGCATCAGCGCGGCGGTGAGCAACGGCAGCAAGATGGGGGCGACGATCAGTTGGTTGACCCAATTCATTCCTTGGGCTCCCGGCCGTCCACATGGTCAGTGCCGGTCAGGCCCCGTGACGCCAGCAGTATCACTAGGAACAACGCAGTCATGGCGAAGCTGATCACGATGGCCGTGAGCACCAGGGCCTGGGGCAGGGGGTCGGTGTAGTTGAGCAGGTCTTGCGGCACGCCGTCCTTGATGATCGGCTCCTTGCCGATAAACAGGCTGCCCATGCTGAAAATGAACAGGTTGACCCCGTATGACAACAGGCACAGGCCCATCACCACCTGGAACGTCCGTGGCCGCAGGATCAACCAGACGCCGGAGGCCGCCAGGACCCCAATGGCAATTGCGATGACTTCTTCCATCAGGCGGCTCCTTCGGTGGCGGCGACTACTTTGGCCTGGTTGCTCGGTTTATGCGCACGCACCGACTGGTGGCCGAGGGCGGTGAGCATCAGCAGCGTCGAGCCGACGACCATGGCGTACACGCCGACGTCGAAGAACAACGCGCTGGCGATATGAATATCGCCCAGCAGCGGCAGGCTGAAATGCCAAGTGTGGGTGGTGAGGAACGGGTAGCCGACAAACAACGCGCCGATCCCGGTCAGCGTCGCCGAGAACAGGCCGAAGCCCATCCAGCGCATCGGCCGCAGGCTCATCTGCGCCTCGACCCACTGGGTGCCGGCGACCATGTATTGCAGGATAAACGCCACCGACATCACCAGGCCCGCGACAAACCCGCCGCCCGGTTGGTTGTGGCCGCGCATGAACAGGTAGAACGACACCACCAGCGCAATCGGCAGCAGCAGGCGCACCAGCACCGCCGGCACCATCATGAAGCCCAGTGCGGTGTCGCTGGCCTGGCGCGGGTTGACCAGGTCGGTGGCCACGTCGGGTGCCAACTGCCGCTGTTGCGCGGGCAGTTGCATACTTTCCTTGGACGGGCGGAAGCGCCGCAGCAGGGCGTAGACGGTCAGCGCCACGGCGCCGAGCACGGTGATTTCGCCGAGGGTATCGAAGCCACGGAAGTCCACCAGCATCACGTTCACCACATTGCTGCCACCCCCTTCGGGCAGGGCGCGGCTCAAGTAGAACGAGGAAATATCGTTGGGCGTCTGGCGCGTCAGCATCGCGTAGGACAGCAACGCCATCCCGCCGCCCACCACGGTGGACAGCAGGAAGTCGCGCAGACGACGGATGCGGGCCTTGCGCAGCGAACCGGGCAGTGGCGATACCTCTTCGATCCGCCGAGGCAGCCAGCGCAGGCCCAGCAGGATCAGCACGGTGGTGACGACTTCTACCACCAACTGCGTCAGCGCCAGGTCCGGCGCCGAGAACCACACGAAGGTGATGCAGGTCATCAGGCCGCACACGCTGACCATGGTCAGGGCCGCGAGCCGGTGGTACTTGGCTTGCCAGGCGGCGCCCAGGGCACAGGCAATCGCCAGCAGCCACAGGGTGACGAACACGATGGAGCCCGGGATCTTCGGCCGGTCGCCCCAGGTAAGGCCGCTGTTGATCATCGGGATCATGGCGCCGATCACTGCGACGATCACCAACAGGAACAATTGGGTCTGGAGGCGCTTGGTGCTGATGCGTTTCTCGATCCTGCGCACGCCGCGCATCATCACCACCAGGCTGCGCTCGAAGCCGCGCTTGCCGTTGAAGTAGCTGATGACCGGCGGGTACTTGAAGCGGCCGCGCTTGAGTTGTTTGCGCAACAGCAGGTAGAGCACCACGCCACCGGACATGGCCACCAGGCTCATGATCATCGGCGCATTCCAGCCATGCCAGATCGCCAGGCTATATTCCGGCAGCACGCCTCCGACCACCGGCAGCGCTGCGGCGGCGAGGATCGAACCGACCACCTGGGCCGGGAAGATCCCCACCAGCAGGCAGGTGAATACCAGCAGCTCAACCGGGGCGCGCATCCAGCGCGGGGGTTCGTGAGGCGTGTGGGGTAAGTCGGTGGCGGGCGGGCCGAAGAACACATCCACGGTAAAGCGCAGGGCGTAGGCCACGCTGAACGTACCGGCGATGGTCGCGATCATGGGCAGGGCGATTTCCACCCATTGGGTTGACGAGATAAACACGGTTTCGGCGAAGAACATCTCTTTGGACAGGAAACCATTGAGCAATGGCACGCCCGCCATGGATGCGCTGGCCACCATCGCCAGGGTCGCGGTAAACGGGATCAACCGCACCAGCCCGCTGAGTTTGCGGATGTCCCGCGTGCCGCTTTCGTGGTCGATGATGCCCGCCGCCATGAACAGCGAGGCCTTGAAAGTGGCGTGATTGAGGATGTGGAACACGGCGGCGACAGCGGCCAGCGGGCTGTTGAGGCCCAGCAGCAGGGTGATCAGCCCGAGGTGGCTGATGGTGGAATAGGCTAAAAGGCCTTTGAGATCATTCTGGAACATGGCGCAGTAAGCGCCGAGGAGGAGGGTGAGCGCGCCGGCACCGCCGACGATCCAGAACCATTCTTCGCTGCCGGACAGCGACGGCCACAGGCGGGCCAGCAGGAACACGCCGGCTTTCACCATCGTCGCCGAGTGCAGATAGGCTGACACCGGGGTCGGTGCGGCCATGGCATGGGGCAGCCAGAAGTGGAACGGGAACTGCGCGCTTTTGCTCAGCGCGCCGATCAGCACCAGGGCGAGCATCACCGGGTACAGCGAATGCGCGCGAATCTGGTCGCCGGCGGCCAGCACCCGATCCAGGTCATAGCTGCCGACGATATGCCCCAGCAGCATCACCCCGGCCAGCAGGCACAAGCCGCCCGCGCCGGTGACCATCAACGCCATGTACGCACCACGACGCGCATCGGCGCGGTGGTGCCAGTAGCCGATCAACAGGAACGAGAACAGGCTGGTCAGTTCCCAGAAGAACACGATCTGGATCAGGTTGCCGGAAATCACCAGCCCGAGCATCGCGCCCATAAAGGCCAGGAAAAACGCGAAGAAACGCGGCACCGGATCGTCCGGTGACATGTAGTAGCGCGCATACAGAGACACCAGCGCGCCGATGCCGAGCACCAGCATCGAGAACAGCCAGGCAAACCCATCCATGCGCAGCACGAAGTTGAGCCCAAGGCTGGGTAACCACATGAATTCTTCGCGGATCACGCCACCGTGGGCGATCTGGGGGTAGAGCAGGGCGACTTGAACGGTTCCGACCAGGGCCACAAGGCCGGCCAGCAGGGATTCGGTGTTACGTGCATTGTGCGGCAGCAAGGCCGCCAGACAGCTGCCAATGAACGGCAGAAGCAGTAGAACTATCAGGGACATAGGCTTCTAATCTGCGGGAGTTTGGGATGCATCATACGTGCCGCTTTGACGATCACCAAACGGCAAGATGTGGCAGGATCCTACAAGATAGGTCGAATAATCCCATTTGGCAGTGTTTCGGACCCTAGCCCTGTTGCTCCTGTTCCCTCGCATCCTGCAGCTCGATGGCTTTTTGCCCTTTTGTCTTCATCTCACTCACAATCACCGCCACCACGATCAATGCCGCCCCCAGCATCGCAATCGGCGGGAACCGCTCGCCGGCGATACGCCCGACTACGCCTGCCCACACCGGCTCACCGGCATAGATCAACGTGGCTCGCGTTGGCGAAACACTCTGCTGCGCCCAGTTCATCGCGACCTGGATCACCGCACTGGTCAGGCCCAGGCCCACCGCGCTGAACAGCAGCAGCCACGAGAACCCTGGCAACGCTTCGCCCATGGGCACCACCATCAGGAACGACAGCAGCGACGCCGTCGCCAGTTGCACCACCGTCACCCGGCGTACGTCCACTTGCCCGGCGAACGCACTGATCAGGATGATCTCTGCCGCTATCGCCACGGCACCGATCAGGGTGGCGATTTCACCTGGGCTGAAATTCAGCGAAGCCCCCGCCGGTCCGGTCAACAACATCAACCCGGCAAACGCCAGCATGATGCCAATGCTCGGCATCAACCCCGGGCGACGGCCCAGCACCAGCCATTGCAGCAGCGGCACAAACGGCACATACAGTGCAGTGATGAACGCCGACTGGCTGCTCAAGATCGTCTGCAGGCCAATGGTCTGCAAGCCGTAGCCGAACATGATCGCCACGCCGATAAACACGCCCGCCTTCAGTTCGAACAGCGTCAGGTCGCGCAAGGTACGCAAGGAAAAGAACCCGACCACAATCGCCGCCGCCGCAAAGCGCAGGCCCACGAAAAACATCGGCCCGCTCACGGTCATGGCATGCTGAACCAGCAAAAACGTGCCGCCCCAAATCATGGTGATAAACACCAGGATGCATTCGGCTTTGCTGAAGCGGTTGAAACGCGAAGGGGAGGTCGGGGCAGTCATGGCGGCTCTGGTCTTGCATGGGAAAGGCACGGACCGCACAATGCGCCGCACGCTGGGCAGTATACTGCGCACATCCACCCAATGAGCAATATAGTGCACAAAGAAAATCCACAACGGGCCTCGGTCCTGCAGCACGTCAGCCAGAACGTTCGTCGCCTGCGCCATGCCGCCGACCTGAGCCAGACCGCGCTCTCGGAAAAGTCCGGGGTCAGCCGGCGCATGCTCGTTGCCATCGAGGCGGGGGAGAAGAACGTCAGCCTGTCCACCCTCGATCGCGTGGCCGAAGCATTGGATGTGGCGTTCAGCGACCTGATCCAGGCGCCGGATGTGCGCGATCACAGCCGCATCAATGAACTGGCCTGGGCGGGTGAGATTCCCGGCAGCAAGGCGGTGTTGCTCGCCAGGGCTCACGCCCGGCGCGAAGTCGAGCTGTGGGAAATGCGTCTGGAGCCGGGGGACCGCTACAGCCCCGAGCCGGACCCGGAAGGTTGGAGCGTGCAGGTGTTCGTGTTCGAAGGCAGCTTGACGTTGGTGGTGGGCGAGCAGGAAAACGCCATCAATGCCGGCGAATTCTTCATGTTTCCCAGCCACCAGCCTCATTCTTATCGCAACTCAGAGGGTGGGGTAGTGCGGTTCGTGAGAAATATAGTGATCTGATGATCAGTGTTATTTATGCCTGTCAACTGTCAGGTTTCACAGCTTACATTCTTTGGAGAGGGGACTAGAGTCGGTGTTGCCACTCAATAAAGTCGATTCATGCTAAACCAGTGAATGTTGGGTGGTTTTATCACCTCATGGAGGAAATACTGATGAAATCAAAACACCTACTCAGGGAGCAGCTGTTACCCGCTCCAGAAATAAGACCCTCTGATGGCAAGACTGTGAAGTACAGCGAGGTGACCGGTGGCAAAGGTCGGATTGTTATTCCGCAGTATCCAGGGATATCGGTAGGGCATAAGGTTTACTGGAGTGTGAAAGGAAACGGTACTGCATCTTCCTGGTTTGAGGTTGAGAAGTTGGAGCCCTGTTATGAGGCTGTTTTAAAGTTTGATATCGTATTCCTTACGGAGTCCGTCGTTGCCAGTTATTTTGTTATGCTCAATGATGAAGTACTGGGTTACTCTGATGAGAATACATATAGCGTGTCGAGATGATCTTGGATTGCTATAGGCTCCAGTGGTGCCAATACTCAGGGCCATCGCCCTGAGTATTAAAGTTGGGTATCGAATGAGTCGGAACAAGATCGTAGCCGGTGCAAGTGCTTACGGCGCCACACTATTGGGATAATTTTTTCTCGGCTTGACCGCCTAGCCCCGTATTTCTTTCGAATATCTGGTTTATTGAAAGTCCCGCTTTAACTCCGATATGCCATCCCTCAACGGCCAGCCACCAGCCCCATGCCTATCGCAGTGACGGCGACGTCGCTGTGCGCTTTGTGCGCAATGTGGTGATCTAACTGTTTGCCAGCCAACAGTGGATGCACACTTTGCTGGTTTGAAACGGCGGTTGTCCGCCTGTTTACCCAGCAACCGCCTGATTTTACTGACGATTAAATTCAGGCACGACTCCTGCAAACACTCCAGTATCCCATCGGAGCCTGGAGTCGGCCCATGTCTGCCCACCCTCAACAACCTGCCCATATCATCCGCTCGGACGCGGAGGCCATCGAGGTCGCCAAGCGCCTGGCCCAACGCTTTGCCGTCGACGCCAGCGAGCGTGACCGTGAGCGTCGCCTGCCCGTTGCCGAACTTGACGAATTTTCCGCCAGCGGCCTGTGGGGTATCACCGTTCCCAAGGCCTATGGCGGCGCCGAGGTGTCCTATGTGACGGTGGCCGAGGTAATCAAGTTGATCTCCGCCGCCGACCCGTCCCTGGGGCAAATCCCGCAGAACCACCTGGGTGTGGTGGACATCCTCTTGCAAACCGCCACCGAGGAACAAAAGCGTCACTACTTCGGCAAGGTCCTGGCGGGTTATCGCTTCGGTAACGCCTTCTCCGAGGCCAAGAGCAAAAACGCCGGCACCTTCGATACGCAGATCCGCTTTCACGGCGACACCGCGCAAATCAACGGCGAGAAGTTCTACTGCACCGGCGCGTTGTTCGCGCATATCGTGCCCACCGTGGGTAATAACGAAAAGGGTCAGGCGTTCATCGGCCTCGTCGAGCGTGATGCGCCAGGCCTTACCGTCATCGACAACTGGGACGGCTTCGGCCAGCGCACTACCGCCAGCGGCGGCGTGACCCTCGACGGCGTGACCGTGCCCTTGAGCGCGGTGATTCCCGCCCACCTGGCGTTTGACCAACCCACGGCCGATGGGCCGATTTCGCAAATCATCCAGGCTGCTGTCGACACCGGCATTGCCCTCGGCGCCCTTGAGCAGGCAAAAAATTTCGCGCGCCAGGCCCGTCCGTGGATTGACAGCCAGCAGGATCACGGTTGGCAGGACCCGTTCACCATCGCCGCCATCGGCGACCTGGAATGGCGTGTGCACGGCACCGAAGCGATCCTCGCCAAGGCCGGTCTGGCCGTCGACCGGGCCCTCGCCGAACCGAATGAAGACACCGTCGCCCAGGCCTCGCTGGTCGTCGCCCAGGCCAAGGTCCTGTCGGCCGAAACCGCCTTGCTCGCCAGCAGCAAACTCTTCGAACTGGCTGGCACCCGCTCGGTCACCGCCAAGCACAACCTCGACCGCTTCTGGCGCAACGCGCGGACCCACACCCTGCACGACCCAGCCCGCTGGAAATACCACCTGATTGGCAATTACGTGCTTAACGGCGTCAAGCCTGCGCGCCACGCCTGGAACTGAGGAGCCTTATCCATGACTGCCCTGAATCAAGCGCGTCAATTGCTGGAAAGCACTCGACGCACTGTCGAGAAAAGCGACGACCCCTACGTGATCAGCCGCTTCGGCGATTGGCAGATTCGCGTGGATGTCGCGGCCGCCTTACTTGAACGCGCCGAAACCGATCCAAGCCCGGTCGCCGTCACCGAAGCGCAGATCGCCGCCGCCGAAGCCTTGCTCTTTGCCAGCAACACCGAATTCGAACTGACCGGCCAACGCACCGCGCTGCCACCGACCCTGGATGATCCGTTGCGCTGGAAATACCAGGTCGTCGGCAACTACCACCTCAACGGAGTGCTGTGATGTCCCGTGAAATCCGCTTGAACGCCTTCGACATGAACTGTGTCGGCCACCAATCGCCGGGCCTGTGGGCGCATCCGCGTGATCGCTCGTGGCAGTACAAGGACCTTGAGTACTGGACCGACCTGGCGAAGATTCTTGAGCGCGGCAAGTTCGACGGCCTGTTTATCGCCGACGTGCTGGGCATCTACGACGTGTACAACGGCAATGGTGACGCGGCGATTCGCCAGGCGACCCAGGTGCCGGTCAACGATCCGTTGTCGCTGATCGCGCCCATGGCGCTGGTCACCGAGCACCTGGGTTTTGGCCTGACCGCGTCGCTGTCGTTCGAGCACCCGTATCCGTTTGCCCGCCGTCTCTCGACCCTCGACCACCTGACCAAGGGCCGCATCGGCTGGAACATCGTCACCTCCTACCTGGAAAGCGGCGCCAAGAACCTTGGCCAGAAAGCCCAGACCGAACACGACGCACGCTACGACTACGCCGAGGAATACCTGGAGGTCTGCTACAAGCTCTGGGAGGGCAGTTGGGAAGAGGGCGCGGTACTGCGCGACCGCGAACGTCGGATTTTCAGCGACCCGAGCAAGATCCACGAGATTCGCCACGTCGGTAAACATTTCCAGGTGCCCGGCATCCACCTGTGCGAACCCTCGCCGCAGCGCACGCCGGTGCTGTACCAGGCCGGTGCCTCCAGCCGTGGCAAGCAGTTCGCCGCGGAGCAGGCCGAATGCGTGTTCGTTGCCGCGCCGTCCAAGGTACTGTTGAAAAAGACCGTTGCCGACATCCGCCGCCGTGCGGCCGAGGCCGGGCGCGACCCGAAGAAAATCCTGATCTTCAACTTGCAGACGGTGATCGTCGATGAGACCGACGCCAAGGCCAAGGCCAAGTTTGACGAGTACAAATCCTACGTCAGCTATGAAGGCGCGATGGCGCTGATCTCCGGCTGGACCGGGATCGATTTCAGTCAGTTCAAGCCGGATGAACCGCTCAAGCACGTGCACACCAATGCGATTCAATCGGCGGTGGAAGCTTTCTCCACGGCGGATCCGAACAAGGTCTGGACGCCCAACGAACTGGCCGATTGGGTCGGTATCGGCGGCTTTGGCCCACTGTTCGTCGGTGGCCCGGAAACCGTGGCGGACCTGTTGCAGGAGTGGGTCGAAGAGACTGACGTCGACGGCTTCAACCTCGCCTATGCGCTGACCCATGAAACCTTTATCGACGCCGTCGAGTGGCTGGTGCCGGAGTTGCAGAAGCGTGGCGTGTACAAGACCGAATACGCCCAGGGCACGTTGCGCGAGAAGTTGTTTGGCGATGGTGCAAGGTTGGGTGCGAACCACCCGGGCGCGGGCTACCGCAATTTATTTGGGATACAAAAAACCAATGTGGGAGGGGGCTTGCTCCCGATAGCGGTGGCTCAGTCAAAGGTGTTCTAACTGACCCACCGCCATCGGGAGCAAGTCGAATCGTCGCACCGCCCCTCCCACAGTTGTCCCGTGTCGATCCAAATAATCAAACCAGCGGACCACCGCACGCACACCCCCCAATAGGAGCAACCCCCTATGAGCGTGTACGAACCAACGGCCCTCCTGGAACACCTGCAACACTGGGCACAACTTGCGTGCCGAACGCGCCGAGGTCAGCCGGGGCCTGCTCGAATACGCCGGCGTCGACCCCAGCCAGCGCGTGCGCCAGGGCATGGTGCATGTGCTGGAAGGCCGCCATGTATTCGGCCAGCTCACCGTGGAAGACAACCTGCGCAGCGGCGGCTTTGTGCGGCGCCTGAGCCGCAAGGCCATGGAGCAAGACCTGGAGCGCATCTACGCCTGGTTCCCCCGGCTCAAGACCAAACGTCACACCCGCGCCGGCCTGACGTCCGGCGGCGAGCAGCAAATGGTCGCCATTGGCCGCGCATTGATGACCCATCCTACTTTGGTACTGCTCGACGAGCCGTCCATGGGTTTGGCGCCTATGATCGTGCAGGAGATCTTCGAGATCATCGCGCAGCTCAACCGCGAGCAGCAGGTGAGCTTCCTGATCGCCGAGCAGAACATCCACGTCGCGCTCAACGATGCGTCCCAGGGCTACGTGCTGGATACTGGGCGCGTGGCCTTGAGTGGCAGCGCCGCCGAGCTGTTGGCGCGGGGCGATTTGCACGATATTTATCTGGGTAAACAGTAAAGGCGAATGTGCATGACTGAATCCCTCCGCAACGCTGATGTCCTGATCATCGGCGGCGGCCTGAGCGGCACGATGCTGGCGGTGCAACTGCTGCGCCTGCCTGGGCAGCGCCGGATCCTGGTGATCGAACCGCGCGCCGAACTCGGCCGTGGCGAGGCCTACAGCGCCGTCGAACTGGGCCACACCCTGAACGGTAATGCCGCGCGCATGAGCGTCGACCCGGACAATGCCGATGACCTGACCCAATGGCTCATCGACTACATCGGCGCCGGCGGTTGGCCCGAGTCGGACCAGCAGCACGTGCCCATCAGCGAACTGTTCCCGCCACGCGGGATTTTTGGCCTGTATGCGCAGCAACGGCTGGCTGAAGCCAAGGCGTTGTCGGCGTCCACCGTCGAGCATATCCGCGCCGAAGTCGTCGACTTGCAAGTTGGCGACGACTCAGTGTTGCTGACCCTCGACAATGGCCAACAACTGCGTGGTGCCCACGCGGTGTTGGCCACCGGCATGTTCCCGGCGGCGCGCACGCCGCAGACCGAATCCAGCGGGTTGAACGCCGCCGCCGTGGACCCCTGGGACGTGCAGGCCATGACCCACCTCGACCCGCAGGCGCCCGTGCTGATCATCGGCTCCGGGTTGACCATGGTGGACGCCGTGGTGTCCCTGGAACAGGCCGGGCACCGTGGGCCCATCGAGGTGTTTTCACGCCACGGTTTGTTGCCCCATGTGCGCCGGCAACCGCCGGGCTGGGACGATTTCCTCGCCGCTGACCACGCCTTGCGCAGCCCGCGACAACTGCTGCGCGAGGTGCGTCGCCAATGCCGCTTGGCGCTGGCGCAGGGGATCGATTGGCAGGCGCCACTGGACACCGTGCGCGCCCATATCGGGCGTTTGTGGAGCCAGGCCAGCGAGGGACAGAAACGTCAGTTCGTACGGCATGTACGGCCCTGGTGGGAAAGCCATCACCACCGCTCGCCGCCGTTGAGTGCGCAGTTGGTGGCAAGGCTGCATGAAGAGGGGCGGTTGCGGATTCGTGCGGCGTCGTTCAAGGGGCTGGAGCCTGCGGGTGAGGGCGTGACCATTCGTTTGCGTTATCGGGGCGAACAGGCGATCACTCAGGTATCGGGCGCAGCGCTGATCAACTCCAGCGGCATCGAATACGACTGGCGCCGCGTGGCCCGGCCGTTGCCGCAGCAGTTGCTCAAGCGCGGGCTGATCACGCCCGGGCCGTTGGCGTTGGGGATTGCGGCGGACACCTCCGGCGCAGTGCTGGATGCCCAGGGCCAGGTCAGCGCGCGATTGTTCGCCATGGGCCCGCCGTTGCGGGGGATGTGGTGGGAGAGCACGGCGGTAACCGATGTTGCCCTTCAGGCCAAGGCACTGGCATCGAAGTTGGCGCATTTCTAAATGAGGGAGGGGATCTCCATTTATCTTGAGGTCTTCACAAAGCCGGGCTTGAGGCCGAACACCTCAACCCCTTGCGCCGTCGATTGCCCGGTGGTCACCTTCACGCGCTCCACCGGCTTATCCATCGTTTCTCGATACTCCACCGTCCTATCCGCCTGGATTGCCTCGCTCGGAATCACCATCGCCTGCGCGTTGTTGTAAGTGACGATGGTCAATCGCGCACTCATCCCCAGCCGCACGCGCTGCAACTGTTGCGGGGTCAGCCTGGGGATCGACAGGGTCACCGGAAACTGCGCGCTGCTCTGGCTGTCGCCGGCAATCGCCAGGCCGCTGACCACGCTCACCGAGCCGCTCAGCCGTTCGCCGTCAAAACCATCGCCCAGCACTTCCACCGCCTGGCCCTGGTGCAACTGGTTGATGTCCAGCTCGGAGACCTTGGCGACGATCTTCAGCCGCTCGATATTGGCCAGGCCGAATAGCACCTGGCCCTGGCTTACCCTGCTGCCGGCCTGAATGGGCGCGTTCGCGTTGCCGCCTTGGGGCGCATTATTGCCGGGCGCGGGCACCACGATGCCGGAGAACGGCGCCTTCACCTCTTTGCCTTCGAGCAGGGTGCGCAAGGCCTCGTATTTCACCGTGGCGTTGGTCAGTTCCATGTCGGCGATCTGGCGGTACTCGCCCTTGCCCTGATCAAGGGCCTGTTGCAGTTCGCTGCGGGCGGCGGCGAGGTCCAGCTGCTGTTGCTGGGTCTGTTGCTTGAGGTCGTCCAGCTCGTTGCGCGGGATGATGCCGCGCTTGAACAGATTTTCGCTTTCGGTGAGTTTGCGCTGGGTGTTGCCGGCGGTCATCTCGGCGGTGCGCAGGCTGCGGCGCGCACGGCTGACGGTGGGGCCGCTGTCCCAGTCCTGCATTTCCTGCACGGTGCGCCTTGCCTTGAGCTGGGCGGAGAGGGCCTCGCGCAATTGCACTTCAAGGGTGGCCGGGTCCATGCGTAGCAGGACCTGGCCGGCCTCGACCCGCTGGCCTTGCTCCACCAGGTTGGCCTGCACATTGCCGTCGAACGGCGCCGTGAGTGTGAGGGTGGTGTCGGGTTCGATCTTGCCCACCAGGCCGATCTGGTGCACCAGCGGGTCGGGCTTGACGGCCAGCCATTGTTCGCCGGTGGTAGCCGGGCCTTCGGCCGGGCTGCGCAGGGCCAGCCCGGCGCCGGCCAGCAGCACGATCAATACAGCGCCCAGCAGGCCTTTCTGTTTAATAGTCATTGAGGGTAATTTCCCAACTTTCCAGCGTCATGCCCAGGGTCAAGTCGAGCTGGGTCTGGGCGTTCAAATAAGCGATCAGCGCGTTGAGCTGTGCGTTTTCGGCATTGCGCAGGTCGGTCTCGAAACTCAGCACCTGGAAGTTGGTGGAGCGCCCGGCGCTGAGCTTTTCCCGTTCGATCTCGATCTTGCGCCGCGACAACTCCACCGCGCGCTGGGAGATTTCATACTGGCGCCAGCGGGTGCCGAGGTCGCGCACCACGTCGTTGACGCTGCGCTCCAGTTCCTGGCGGGCGTCGGTGATGCGGATCTCCTGGTCCTCCACGTTGACCCGCGCACGCACTTCGGCCTGGCGTGTGCTGATGTCGCCGATGGGGATCTGCACCTGCACCCCGGCGTAGCTGTCCCAGGTGCGGTTGTTGGTGCTGCCGCCGTCGTTATTGTAGGCGTCGCGTATCTGGTTCGCGCCGGCCACCAGGTCCACCTGCCAGCGCCCGGAGTCCTTGGCGATCACCAGGTTGAGGTCGGCCTGCTGGCTGCCGAGCAGGGCGGCGAGGTATTCCGGTTGCTGGGTCTGCGCGAGGTTGAAGGCCTGGCGTTTGTCGATCTGCATGGGCTTGGCCTCCAGGGCTTCGCTGGCGCGAATTGGTGTGGACAGGTCCAGGGCCAGCAGGCGCAGCAAGGCCAGGCGGTTGGTGTCGAGCTGGTTCTGCGCTTCTTCGACGCCCAGTTGCTGGGTGGCGATGTCGGCTTCGGTCTGCACGATTTCGAACTCGGCCATGCGCCCGGCGCTGATCAACGCCTTGTTCACTTCAAGCAGCGTGCCGGAGCGCTTGAGGGCGTCCTGCACGATGCTCAGTTGCTCCTGGGCCCGCAGCAGTTCGCGGTAGGTGGCGATGATCTGGCTGATGGTTTGCGCCACGGTCGCCTTGAGGTTCAGGCGGTTGGCCTGCTCCGACAGGCGTGACAGGCGCAGCGGTGCGGTGGTGGCGTCCCAGCCGGCACCGCGCATCAACGGCTGGATGATCGCCAGGTCGAGGCCGTCGCTGCGGTAACGGCCGGCGCGGTCGGCGTTGTTCAATTGCTGGGTCCAGGCCATGCTCAAGCGGGTGCCGTACTCACTGAGCAAACTGGTGGCCGGCGCCACGTTGGCATTGCGCGCACTGTCCTGGGAGCCGCGGGTGCTGCGGTAATAGCTGTTGAGGGTGAGCTTGGGGTTGAACACGTCTTCGGCGACACGCAGGTCGAATTTCTGCGCGACCCGCTGCAGGTAAGCGCTGCGGATCGCCGGGTTGTTGCGCAGGCCCAGGTACACGGCGTCACCCAGGGTCATGGTGGTGACCTGGGCATTCAAGGACACGCCCCGGTCGTAACCGCTGCGGGTGGTACTCGGCGCCGACGGCTTGATGACCACATCGGCCGCCCCGACGGGCAGGCTGATCAGCGCGAGTAGCCAGAGCCATTTATTCATCACGCAGGGCCTCCACCGGCTGCAACCGTGAGGCCGAGACAGCCGGGTAGATGCCAAAGAACAGGCCCACCAGCAACGTACTGCCCACCCCCAGGGGCAGGGCGGCAGCGGCCAGGTCAAATAGCCAGCCCGACAGCCAGGCATAGAGCCATGCGGCGGTCATCCCGAGTACCGCGCCGCACAGCGCGCCGACGGCGGTGAGGGTAACGGCTTCGAGCAGGAACAGGTTGCGGATGTCGCGCTGGCGAGCGCCCAGGGCCATGCGAATGCCGATCTCACGACGGCGCTCCGACACGTTCATCAGCATCACATTCATCACCCCCACACCGCCGCCGACCAGGGAGATGGCGCCGAGGGCCAGCAGCAGGTAGGCGAAGGTGCGGCTTTGCCGGGTCATGCCGTCGATCATTTGCTGGGGCACCTGGATGTCGACAGTGTGGTCGGTGAGCTGGGTCTGCAAGGCGCTGGCGGCTTCCTTGGCAATGCGCTCCATGTCCTGGCCGGGCGCGGCGCGGATGATCACATTGCCGATCTGCGGCATGGCATAGATGCGGCGCATGCCTTCGGCGGGAATGAACAATGAATCGTTGGCCTGTACCGGCATCAGCATTGCCCTGGGCTGGTTCTGCAGAATGCCCACCACCAGGAACAGGTAGTCGTTGATGCGCACGCGGTCGCCCAGTTGCAGCGGATCGCCCGGCGTTCCGAGGGCCTGGGCCACCTGGTCACCGATCACGCCGTAGGTTTCGTTGGCGTCGAAGCTCGACAGGAAGCGCCCCTGCCGTACCACCAGGCGCATCGCCGCCTGGATGTCCGGTGTGCTGCCTACGAGGTTGGCGTTGGTGGTGCGGCCATGGAACACGATGGGCCCGCTGAACAAGGTCAGTGCGCCGATATGGGCAATGCCCGGCACGGCCTGGCGCACGGCGTCCAGGTCGAGCTTCGCGGGCGTCGGCACGGTGCTGCTGCCCTTGGGCGGGAACTGGGCGACCAGGGTGTCGGTGCCCATGTCCTTGAAAATCATCGCGGCATCCACCGCCGCGTTATGGCCGATATTGATCAGCGCCACCACCGACGAACTGCCGATGACGATGCCCAGCAGGGCCAGGACCGAGCGCTTGCCCAGGGTGCGCAGGCTGACGAAGGCTTCATGCAGCAATTGGCTGAAGCTCTGTTCGACCCGCAGGCTCATAGGCGGTCGGCCTCGTGTACCACGCCATTGCGCACCAGTATCCTGCGCTCCAGGCGCGCGGCGATATGCGGGTCGTGGGTGACGATGATCAACGTGACCTGTTGCTCGCGGTTCAGGGCCAGGAGCAGGTCCATGATGTCCTGGGCGGTGCTGCTGTCGAGGTTGCCGGTGGGCTCGTCGGCCAGGATCACCGAAGGCTTGCCCACCAATGCTCGGGCAATCGCCACACGTTGGCGCTGGCCGCCGGAGAGGTCGGCGGGACGATGATGGGCGCGCTCCGCCAGCCCGACCTGTTCGAGCATGCGCAGGGCCTGCGCCACTGATTCATGCCGGGACACGCCGCGATAACTCAGGGGCAGGGCGACGTTGTCCAGGGCGCTGAGGCGCGGCAGCAGGTTGAAGCTCTGGAACACAAAACCGATCTGCTGGTTACGGATCGCCGCCAGCTCGTCCGGGGAGGCGCTGAAGATATCGTGGCCGGCAAAGTGGTACTGGCCGCTGTTGGGCAAGTCCAGGAGGCCGAGGATATTGAGCAGGGTGCTTTTGCCGGAGCCCGAGGCGCCGAGGATGCCGCAGCTGTCACCGCGATCGATGGACAGGCACACCTCATTGAGAATGGTCAGTTCCTGCCCGGCGAGCTGATAGCGCTTGCCGATACCTTGCAGGGAAATCAAGCCTGGGTGCGCGCGGGTATCTGTCATCGTGACTACGCCTGCAGTCTCGACGCCGCCGTCCTGCCCCCTTTGTAAATCTTTGTAACAAGTTCGGGAGCTAGCTGGTTCGCGTCTCGGACTGGTTTTATTTCTTGTTTTTAAAATATTGTTTGAATACTAACCGGGTTCCCCGCGCTTCGCCAGCCGTGGGTGTAGAGCGGTTTTACGCTTTGAAATGATTTCACCCGTCGGTGTGGTGGGCTGCCAAAATACCTGGGACTGCCCTCAAAGTGCCCATTGGCAAAGGCTTTGGATAGCATAGCGGTGTGTCACTACTTGCTTTCGAACGGCCGCACCGGTATAAAAAATCAAATTATTTTTTAAAACAATATTTCCGCCGTGGAACCCTTATGGTCGCGAAGAAACTCAGCGCTCCAAACGTTACCAAGACTCGATTGCTGGATGCGACAGAGGCTCTCTTCATTAAGTACGGTTATGACGCGGTGTTGTTGCGGCAGATTACCGAGCGCGCCCAGGTGAACCTGGCCGCTGTGAACTACCACTTCGGGGACAAGGATTCCCTGATGAAGACCCTGCTGATGCAACGCCTGGAGCCGCTCAACGAGCAGCGCCTGGAACTGCTGGCGCGTTGTGAAGCCGAGTCCGATGGCCCGCTTGATTGCGACACCTTGCTCGGTGTGCTCTTCGCTCCGGCCATGGGCCTGGAGCGCAGCGACCCGGCCAGCGCCAGTGGGGAAGGGCGTTCGTTCATCCGTTTCCTCGGGCGGGTGTATAGCGACACCTCGCCGTTTATCCAGGAATACCTCAAGGTGCATTACCAGCCGGTGTTCCAGCGTTTCTTCGAAGCCTTCGCGCTGGCCTTGCCGGACTTGCCGCGCAATGAGCTGGGAGTGCGCCTGCAATTTGCCCTCAAGGCCATTTCCGGGGTCATGGCGGGTACCGAACTGCGCCTGCTGATGAACTCCATGAGCCTGGGCCGCCCGGCGACCGACGCTGAAGTGATGGCCAAGCTGATCACCCTGGTCTCGGCGGCGATTCGTGTGCCGCAGCAAAGCCCGGAAGCCGAACACGCGCTGGCCAAGGTGCTGGATACCCAGCGCGCCATTCGTGAGCAAGCGGCCGCGCCGGCCGCGAAGGCCTCGCGCTAACTCAAATCCCAGGCAAAAAAAAGCCCGCTGGGGCGGCGGGCTTGATGTGCAACATTTGTAACGGATGAGGCTTCACACTACGTCTCGGGATGTGAATAAAACGTGAAAAATATGTAAGAGAAAGTGTGAAAGTGTTGATGTGAGTAAACAGGTCAACGGGCCACCTTTCTAGATCCTCCAACGCCCGGCGCTCTTGGCCAGTCGTTGGCGCATCGCGTCCACATTCGCCGCCAGTTGCACCGTTAACAATCGATACCCATCCAGCGCACTGTAAACCGGCGCATCCAGCGTGGGCTCGCCGCCGGTGATAGGGCTGGGCCGCTCCAGCCGCTCCGTGACCCCCGACTTCAATGCCCGCGCCATCCCCACCAGTTGCACTCGAATCTGCCGGTGCTCGGCTTTCAGCATCACCTGCATACGCGCCATCGCCTGTTCATCGCGCGGGTCCGGTCGCGTGTTGCCGAGAATCTCCAGGGTGCTCATGCACATGCGCAGGTGCCGTTGGATGGCGTCCAGTTCGGTCATGGAAATCCGCACTTCCTTGGACACCGACGGCATCAGCGAGCGCAATTGCAGCATCGCCGCATTCAAGCGGTTCAGCAGTTTGAGGTGTTCATCGTCAGTGACCGATTGGCCATTGATGATCCGGCTATAGATCGCGGCACAGTCGCGCAACGCGCTGGCCAGGTTGTAGCGCCACGAGTACACCGCATACAGCGGCAGGGCGAAGGAGAACGCCAGGGCCAGCACGATACCGATCAGGATGTCGACCGTGCGCCACAAACCATCCGAGATCGGATTGTCACCGTGCCCGGCGACGATAAACACCGTGATCGCCGACAACAGCGCGATGTAGCCGCCCTTGCCGATGGCGTGATAGGAAAAGAACCCGCACACCACCGACATCAACAGGTAAGTCAACAGCGGTTGGCCGAAGTAGGCCTGTTGCACCACCAGCAACAAGCCGACGCTGGCGCCGATCAAGGTGCCGTAGGCGCGCTCCACGGCTTTCTTGCCGATATTGCCGTGGTGCTGCAAGCCACCGATCACAATCAGCATGGTCACCGACGCCCATTCACCATGGGGCAGGTTGATGCCGGTGGTCAGCAGGATCGTCGCCAGCAGGCCAATGGACACGCGCACGGCGTGGATCAGCTTGGCGTGGCGATAGCGTCGGTACGGGTCGAGCAGGGGGCGCAGCAGGCGCCGGGCGAAGAGTGGCAGGTTCATCAGTACTAAAGTGGCCTCGGTTTTGGAGATGTACACAATCCAAATGTGGGAGGGGACAAGTCGAAACGTCGCACCGCCCCTCCCACATTGAGATCGGTATTGCCCTTAGAAGATATAGTCGGTGGTCAGGAAGCTTGAGTCGCGGTTGCGCAGAATGTCGCTGACCAGCGCCTTGTTGCTGTCCTGGAACTTGGTCGCCACCAGGGTGCGGATCGAAAACACGCGCAGCGCGTCATGTACCGACAGCGTGCCCTCGGCCGAGTTCTTGCGCCCGTTGAACGGGAACGTGTCCGGCCCGCGCTGGCACTGGGCATTGATATTGATGCGGCCGACCTGATTGGCAAAGGTGTCCACCAGGCGCCCGACTTCCACGGCGTTGGTGCCGAAAATACTCAATTGCTGGCCGAAGTCCGAGTCGAGTACGTACTCGATCACCGTCTCCAGATCACGGTAGGGCACGATGGGCACCACCGGGCCGAACTGTTCCTCGTGGTACACGCGCATCTGCGGGTTCACCGGGTACAGCACCGCCGGGTAGAAGAACGAACCCCGGCGGGTACCGCCATTAGCGTTCACTACCTGGGCGCCGTGTTGTTGCGCATCGGCCACCAGCTCGTTGAGGTAATCCACCTTGCCGACTTCCGGCAGCGGTGTCAGTGAAACGCCGTCTTCCCAGGGCATGCCGGGCTTGAGGGTCTCCAGTTTGCGGTTGAATTTCTCGATGAAGCTGTCGACCACGTCTTCATGCACAAACAGGATTTTCAACGCGGTGCAACGCTGGCCATTGAAGGACAGCGAGCCGGTGACGGCCTCGCTGACGGCGTTGTCCAGGTCCACCTCCGGCAGCACGATGCCCGGGTTTTTCGCATCCAGGCCCAGTGCTGCACGCAAGCGGTGCGGCTTGGGGTGCAGTTTTTTCAAGTCACTGGCGGCCTTGTTGGTGCCGATAAAGGCAAAGATGTCGATCTTGCCGCTGGCCATCAACGCACTGACGGTTTCGCGGCCGCTGCCGTAGATCACGTTGATCACCCCGGCCGGGAAGCTGTCGCGGAAGGCCTCCAGCAACGGTCGAATCAACAGCACACCGAGCTTGGCCGGCTTGAACACCACGGTGTTGCCCATGATCAGCGCCGGGATCAGCGTGGTAAACGTCTCGTTGAGCGGGTAGTTATAGGGGCCCATGCACAGCGCCACGCCCAGGGGGACGCGGCGGATTTGCCCGAGGGTGTCCTGTTCCAGCTCGAAGCGGCTGCTGCGGCGGTCGAGTTCCTTGAGGGCATTGATGGTGTCGGTGATGTAGTCGCAGGTGCGGTCGAACTCTTTCTGTGAGTCCTTGAGGTTCTTGCCGATCTCCCACATCAGCAGCTTGACCACTGCGTCGCGCTGTTCGCGCATACGTCGCAAAAATGCCTCGACGTGCTGGATACGCTCCACCACCCGCATCGTCGGCCATTCACCCTGGCCACGGTCATAAGCGCGTACGGCGGCATCGAGGGCGGTGAGGGCGGTGTCGGCGTCCAGCAACGGCGTGCTGCCGATCACCACGCGGCGGTCGCCCAATTGCACCGGGCTCTGCACCTGGGCCAAGGGGCCGTTCCACACCTGCAACTGGCCGTTGACCAGGTAATCACGCTGTTCGATGGGCGCCGCCAGGCGGTATTGCTCGGGAATATCGGCGACGCTGGTGGGAAACAGCTGGTCGAGCAGGTTGCTGGTGGTCATGTCACTTCCCCTGGAATAGTTGCAAAATATGACTAGAGAGTCACCCAACACAGGGCTCTATGGCAAGGCTTGTGCGCTTTGCAGTACGCACCGGGGCGTGTGGCCTGCTCTTCGAGATAGTAGACTGCGCGCCTTTCTTGAAGGAGTTCACATGAGTCAGTACCAGCCGGGCATTCTTGCCGCACCGGTGCCTTTGCAGGCACGCCATCTGTTTTTTGTCGTGGATACCCTGGCAGCCGTGCCCGCTGCGCTGGACGCGCTGGTGCAGTTGACCGATTCGGCGGCAGTGGTCGGATTTGGCGAGCCGCTGGTAAACGCGCTGGGTGCAACGATTGATGGCTTGCGCAGCTTTCCTGCCGTGAGCGCGCCGGGCGCGCACAACCCGTCCACCCAGCAGGCACTGTGGGTGTGGCTGCATGGCGTCGATCGCGGCGAGTTGCTGCTGCGCAGTCGCGCTTTCGAGAAGGCCCTGGCCCCGGCGTTTCGCCTGGTGCAGTCGACCGAAGGCTTCCGCTACAAGACGGGCTTCGACCTCACCGACTACGAAGACGGCACCGAAAACCCCCACGACGACGCCGCCGTTGAAGCCGCCTTGACCGACAGCGGCGCCAGTTTCGCCGCGATCCAGCAATGGCAGCACGACCTCGATGGTTTCGCCGCGTTGCCCGCCCAGGAGCGCGACTACATCATCGGCCGCCGGCATGGCGACAACGAAGAGCTGGAAGACGCTCCCGAATCCGCCCACACCAAGCGTACCGCCCAGGAAAGCTTCACCCCGGAGGCCTTCGTGGTGCGCCGCTCCATGCCTTGGGCCGAAAATGGTCAGGCTGGGTTGATGTTCCTTGCATTCGGCCATTCCTTCGATGCGTTCGAAGCGCAACTGCGCCGCATGAGCGGGTTGGAAGACGGGATTGTCGATGGCCTGTATCGGATCAGCACGCCGTTGACCGGTGGCTACTACTGGTGCCCGCCGACCCTCGGTGGGCGCCTGGACCTGAGTGCACTGGCAGGCTGATCGCCTTTACCTGTGGTGCGTGGCTGAACATGAAAATTCGCACAGCCACGCAATCCCCCACTGAAAAAATCCCCGGCTGCCCGTAATCTAGACACCTTTGCCACCTGTGCGGATTGTTCATGTCTTCTGTTGCCGATGGGCTGCCCCTCAATAAACGCCTGCCTGCCGTGATCGCGATCTCCCTGGGAATCGGCATGGCGACGCTGGACACGGCCATCGTCAACACGGCGTTGCCGACCCTGGCCGAAGGGATTGGCACCGATTCCGCCTCGGTGATCTGGGTGGTCAACGCTTACCAGTTGGCGATTATCGCCACGGTGCTGCCGTTTGCGTCGCTCAGCGATGTGCTCGGGCACCGCCGCGTGTATCTCGGCGGGTTGCTGCTGTTTATCGTCTCGTCGCTGTTTTGCGGGCTGGCCGGCTCGCTGGTCAGCCTGACCGCCGCCCGTGTGGTGCAGGGGCTGGGGGCGGCGGCGATCATGAGTGTCAATACGGCGTTGCTGCGGCATATCTACCCGTCAAAAATGCTCGGGCGTGGCCTGGGCTATAACTCGCTGGTGGTGGGGCTGGCGTTTACCCTGGGGCCCACGGCGGCGTCGGCGATTCTGTCGGTGGCGACCTGGCACTGGCTGTACCTGATCAATGTGCCGTTGGGGCTGCTGGCCCTGGCACTGGGCCTGCGTTCATTGCCGACCCTGCCGATGACCGGGCATGCCTTCGACCGCCTCGCGGCCATGCTGTGTGCCGGCTTGTTCGCCTTGCTGGTGCTGGGGCTGGGCACGGCGGTGCATGGTGCGCAGGGGGCGTTGACCCTGGGCTTGATTGCGGTGGCGCTGGTATGTGGCGCTTTGCTGCTGCGCCGCCAGGCCGGGCACCCGGCGCCGATGCTGGCGTTGGATCTGTTCAAGCGCCCGGTGTTTGCCTTGTCTTCCCTCACGGCGATCTGCGCCTTCAGCGCCCAGGGCCTGGCCTTTGTGTCGCTGCCCTTTCTGTTGCAGGCGGTGCTGGGGCATAGCCAGGTGGAAACCGGATTCCTGATGACGCCGTGGCCAGCGGTCGTGGCGGTGATGGCGCTGGTCGCCGGTCGCCTGGCTGACCGTGTGTCCCTGGGCCTGCTGTGTGGTATCGGGCTGTTGATGTTGAGCGTGGGGATGGCCGCGTTGGCGACCTTGGGCAACGGCGCATCGGCCTTCGATATCGGCTGGCGCATGGCGCTGTGCGGTGCCGGTTTCGGCTTCTTCCAGTCGCCCAACCTCAAAGCCTTGATGACCAGTGCGCCGTTGGCGCGCAGCGGTGGGGCCAGCGGCATCGTGGCGATTTCGCGGTTGCTGGGGCAGACGCTGGGGGCGTCGTTGGTGGCGTTGTGTTTCCACCTGTCCCTGGGCAATGGCCCGCTGTATGCGCTATGGCTGGGTTGTGTGTTTGCGCTGGTGGGCGCCGTGGCCAGCGGCCTGCGTCTGCTGCCTTACGGGAAAAAGCCGTTGTAAAACCTGCGGCGGGAGGGCTACCGTGGCGACCTGAATATTTCGGGATGTTTCAGATTTATGTCCAGCCTGGCCCTCCGCACTGCTGATACCCATTCCCGCCGCGCTGCGTTGACCCTGGCTTTATGCCTGCCCAGTGACGTGTTGCTCTATCTGCTGCTGCCCATGGAGTCCCAGGCCTTCGGCATCACGCTCGCCCAGGCCGGGGTGTTGCTGGCGGCCAACCGGCTGGTGCGGATTTTCGGTTACCGGCATGTGCTGAATTTCTACGCACGCAACGGTGATCGCCTGACCTGCATGATCGCCGCCGGTGCCGCAACGCTGTGTGCGCTGGGTAATTCGGTGTTGTCGGGTTTTGCCGCATTGTTGGGGCTGCGGCTGGTGTGGGGCCTGTGTTTTGCCGCGTTGAACCTGTCGACCCAGGTATTGGCCACCTCCGAACCGGAGGGCGCCGCGCGGCGGGCAGGGCGATCGCGGGCGTTGATCGCCTGGGGGCCGATGCTGGCGTTGCCGTTGGGTGGCTGGCTGACGCTGTGGGCCGGGCCGCGACCGATCTTTGTGATCCTCGCTGGCTGTTGCCTGGTGGGGCTGTGGATGGCGCGCAGCCTGCCCAGCGCCGGGCATGATTTGCACAGCACCCCCGGGCGCCGCTTCAAATGGCCCGACAGCGTGGCGATGTGGTCGTTTATCGAAGGCGTGGCGCTGGACGGACTGTTTATTTTCGGCCTGTCGATCCAGGCGCAGAAGCTGCTCGGCGGCGACGCGGTGCTGATCGCGGGCGGCTTGATGGCCCTGCGTTATGTCTCGGAAATGCTCCTGAGCCCCCTGGGCGGCCGCGCGGCGCAGCGCTTTGGCGCCACCTCGATGTTGTTGCTGTTTTCGTTCATGAGTGCCTTGGCCTTGACGGCGTTCGGCAGCTATTGGGTGGTTGTCGGCGCGGCAGCGGTGTTGGTGCTGCGCGCGTTGCAACTGCCCCTGGTGACCACCTTGGTCGCCGAGCGCAACCCCGGTTCGATGCGGGTGTCGGCCCTGGCGTCCAACGCGGTATGGCGTGATATCGGCGCGGGCCTCGGGCCACTGCTGGCGGGCCTGCTGTTGCCGGTGGCCTCGGCACCCCTGGTGTTTGGCGTGGCAGGCGCTGCGATTGCGGTGAGTGCGCTGTTTTGCTGGCGTACGCGTGTGGCTGGCGACTGACTTACGCGCTTTTCAAGCCTTCCAGCCAGGTGGGGTCGAAACGGGTCTGCTCGGTGTCCATCCCCAGTGCCTGCATCTTGTTTTTATGCGCGTTCATTTCGCCGACCAACTGCGCCTGGGCGCTGGAGTTGGCATCCAGTTCATGCATCTGCGTCAGCCCCAAATGGTAGAAACGCAGCACCTTGATCGCCGTCGGGTCATTGGCCTGCACCCGCTCTGTGACGGTGTGCATCACATTGGTCACGCGCATCAGGTTGCGCTTGAGCTGCCAGCCATACACGGCCGGCGCCAGCCAGGGTTGGCTCCAGAACGGGCCGCGCACCAGGGCGAGGGTAATCAACACCCCGGCGAATACGCCGCCGACATTGAAGCGCATGTTGTCACCGCCGGGTTCGCCGAACAGCATTACCGCCAGGCTCGACAGCAGCATGGCCAAGGCCATGAACAGCACGGCTACGATCAGCGTGCTGCGGCGGGTCTGTTGGCGGTAGGTGACGGGGTCGCAGGGTTTGAGCTCGAACATCCGGTCCAGGTCTCCAGGGCGGGTAGGGAGTGGCATCTTCTCATGGCCAGCGGTCAGCGGTGGGGCAATCAAGTTGAACCATGATCTGGGGCAGTTTCTCTAAACCGGTGTACTCCCTTTGAGGTGAACCACCATGCCCGAATACAAGCAGCCACCGCCCGGTACACCCGACCCTGATCGCACCCCCGGTGAAGAAGAGCGTGACAACGATGCCTTGCGCCCCAATGACCCGAAAGAGCGTGATGCACAGGATGATGTGGAGCGCGTCGAACAAGACCTGGAAAATCTTCACGACAAAGCTCGCCCCCTATAACAGGAGACCATGATGAACAAGCGCTCGGATGGACCCCCCTCCAACGAACACGCCAGCGGCAAGGATGAGTTGGGATTTGATCCGGACTCGCCGGATGTGGCAGATCCGCAGGTTGATCCGGTAGGTCCGGCCATCGCCCCGCTGGATAAAAAGGACAAGGAAGAGGCGAAAAAAAAGCCGCCCTACGATCCGTTGGGCGACTTGAAAAAATGAACTGAGCCCCGCCATTGAGCGGGGCTTTTGTTTATCTTGGCGGCATCCAGGTGACGTCGGTGATGCCGTACTTCTCTGCCCATGGGCGCGTGGTTTTTTTCACCTGTTCATGACCAACCCGGCCGATACGGCTGACATGCGCAATGTCAGCGTCAACGGCTGCCCAGTGCCACGCCTCGGCGTTGTTCATCACTTCGGCACGCACCACAAAGGACTTCGGTTGACCGTGCAGTTGGTAGTGGATGGTGTAGATTTTTGCGGTACTCATGTTGCCTCCCTGTCTTGTTATAGATGGATAGGGAACGGTTTAAAAAGGTTCACTCAAAATGACAATCTGCATGCTTGCGCGGCATAGTGACCCCTCCCTCCCGCGCCCAAGGATCGCGCCATGACCCTCCTGAACCACAGCCGTCTGTACCTGCAACGCCTGGGTTACGATTCGCCGCCACCGCCCACCCTGCAGACCCTGCGGGATTTGCAACTGCGTCATGTGTGCACCTTCGCCTTTGAAAGCCTGTCGACCCTGCTGCGCCTGCCGGTGCCGATCGACTTGCACAGCGTCGAGCAGAAAGTCCTGTTCGAGGGGCGGGGTGGGTATTGCTATGAGTTGAACCAGATGTTCCTGGCGCTGTTGCAAGAGTTGGGCTTTGATGCACGCGGCATTACCGGCCGGGTGGTGATGGGCGGGCCACCGGAGGCGCGCACGGCGCGTACCCATCGCCTGAGCCTGGTGACACTGGACGGCGTGCGTTACGTCACCGACGTCGGCTTTGGTGGCATGGTGCCCAGCAGTCCGTTGCAGTTGCACACACAAGCCGTTCAGGCCACGGCCCATGAGCCGTATCGCCTGACGCTCAATGAGCAGGAGGGCAGCTACACCTTGTGGGCCGAGGTCGCGGGGGAATGGCGTGGCTTGTATGTGTTCGACCTGCAAGTGCAGGCAGACATCGACTACGAAATCGGTAACTGGTACGTCTCTACCCATCCAGGTTCGCCGTTCCTGGGCCAATTGAAAGTCGCACGCCTGGCAGCGGGCGAACGCCACACCTTGAACAACGCCCATTATGCGATTCACTACCTGGATCGGCCGAGTGACAAGCGCGTGATCCAGAGCGCCGACGAACTGCTGGGAGTGCTGGGCACTACTTTTGGGATTCGCGTGCCGGTTCACCCTAAGCTGGATTCAACCCTTGATGGCTTGGTAATGGCTGCCCGCCAGGAGTATTGATCTAGAGCCATCGCTGAACCGTTTTACCTCCAAGAGGGGGCAAATTTTTTCGAACCTTTGGTGCCAACCCGGGTTCGAAGCGTTTCCTGAATAATTTGCCCACCAGACAAGGAGATGTAAACGATGTCCAAACTATTCGGAAACTTCCTCAAGCATTCCTCACTGCTGGCGCTGGTCGCCGCGCCAGCCGTGGTGTTCGCCGCACCGTCCACTGACCCGATTTCTACCTTTGGGATTCTGGGGAGCTACAACGACTTCAAGCTCGAAGGCGGGAGTGAAAGTGATAAGGACCACATGCCCGAAGCCGGCCTTTTCTACAACTTCGGCAACAAGCTCACCGCCGAGTCGGGCTTTATCTACCAGGCAGGCGTGGAAGCCAAGTACGGTGAAAAGAGTGATAACACACTCAAGGAAGGCCAGGCCGACCTGGATCTCGGCTGGCGTGCCGCGCTGGATGCGCGCAACTTTGTCGACGTGATCGTTGGCGGCGGTTACAGCTGGACCCGCTATGAGCTGGACTCGAACGACTACGACATGGAACTCACCAACAAGTCGCCGTTCGCCAAGGCAGCCTTTGGCTACAACCATCAGTTCGATGACATGACGCTGCGTTTTGAAGCGGGTGCGCGTCGCACCCTTGATGGTCGTACGAAGCTCAAGGTGGACGGCGTGGGCAGCGACACCGTAGACCTCAAGGACCGCACCAACCCTTACGCCGAAGTCAGCCTGCTGATGAACCAGAAGGGCGACCTGCCGGTGATGGCGGGCCTTTACTACACCCGCACCGAATACAAGCTAGACGGTGATTCCGAAGTGGCCGATAACACTCGGCTCAAGCGGGATGAATACGGGGTCAAGGTAGGCATCGCGTTTTAACGCGGTTGCAACGTAAAACGCCCCGAACATTCGGGGCGTTTTTTTTAGAGCTATTGCAGGTCAGCCCAGAACGCAAAAACGGCGCCCGAAGGCGCCGTTTCTGTTGACTCACATACCGCTAAGCGATCAAACCCCCAGCACCGCGTGCTGCACCAGGGTGAGCAACGGTTGTGGGTACACGCCCAGGAAGAAGGCGAGCAGGGCGATAGCCAGCAGCATCACACCACCGGCTTTCTGTTCCCAGTGCAGCTCGGCATCCACACGGCGCAGGTTTGGCTCGATCAGGTACAGGGTGACCATCACGCGCAGGTAGTAGAACACGCCGATGGCACTGCCCAGCACCAGGGACGCAACCAGCCACCACTCGTGGGCTTCGACACCGGTAGCGACGATGTAGAACTTGCCGATGAAACCCGCAGTCAGCGGGATACCGGCCAGGGACAGCATCATCACGGTGAGTACGGCGGTCAGGTACGGACGGCGCCAGAACAGGCCGCGATATTCGTACAGGGCGTCGGCGTCACGGCCTTTGTAAGGCGAGGACATCAGGGTTATCACGCCGAACGCGCCGAGGCTGGTGATCACGTAGGTGACCAGGTACACGCCGATGGCTTCCACGGCCAGGCCTTTGCTCGCCACCAGGGCGATCAGCAGGTAGCCGAAGTGAGCGATGGACGAGTAACCCAACAGACGCTTGAGGTTGTTCTGGGTCAGCGCCAGCAGGTTGCCGAACAGGATCGACGCGATGGCGATCACGGTCAGGACGTTGCTCAGCACGCCGGTGTTGGCGGCAGGCGAGATCTGGAACAGACGCACCATCACCGCAAACACAGCGACCTTGGACGCGGTCGCCAGGAACGCCGCCACCGGCGCCGGGGCGCCTTCGTACACGTCCGGGGTCCACAGGTGGAACGGCACCAGGGAGAGCTTGAACGCCAGGCCGATCAGCATCATCGCCAGGCCCAGTTGGGCAATCGGCGCGGGGCTGTTGGTGGCCGCCAGGGCGTGACCGATACCGGTGAAGCTCAGGCTGCCGGCTTCGGCGTAGAGCAGGGCCATACCGAACAACAGGAACGCGGAACCGGCGGCCGACAGCACCATGTACTTGATGCCGGCTTCCAGGGAACGCTTGTTGAAGAAGGCGTAGGCCACCAGGCCGTAGGTCGGGATCGACAGCAGTTCCAGGCCGATGAACAAGCCGGCCAGGTGCTGAGCGCTGACCAGCACGATACCGCCGGCCGCAGCCAGCAGGATCAGCAGGTACAGCTCTTCGCGGTTGCCCGGGTAGCCGGTGCCGCCTTCGCCGAGGTAGGCGTGGGCGAGGGTGACGCAGGCGAGGGTGGCGACGAGGATCAGCGCGATATACAGCAGCGCGAAGTCATCGACCATCATCAGCGGGGTCACCGCCAGTGGCGCGACCTTGAGTGCCGGGATAATCGACAGCAAGGCCAGGTTCAAACCGGCACAGGACAGCAGGAACGTTTGTGAATGATTGCGGCGCCAGGCGATCGCCAGCATCACCACCACGATGGTGAGGCTGGTGATCAGCAGCGGCGCAAGCGCGATAAAGTGTTGGATCGTGAATTCCATAGCGCTCTTACCGGGCCGAAGCGAGTTGAGAGAAGGCGGTGCCGAACCACTGCTGCACGCCATGCATCGTTGCGGCAGAAGTGTCCAGGAACGGCTGCGGGTATACGCCGATGTAGATCAGCAATACCGCAAGGCCGAGCACCATGATCAGTTCGCGAGCATCCATCCCTTTCAGGACGGCGTCGGACTTGGCCGGGCCGAAGTAGGCGCGGTGGATCATGATCAGCGAGTAGACCGAACCGAATACCAGGCCGGAAGTAGCAATGGCACTGATCCACGGCGTTTGCACGAAGGCACCCATCAGGATCAGGAACTCGCCGATGAAGTTACCGGTACCCGGCAGGCCCAGGGAGGCGGCGGCAAAGAACAGGCTGATCGCCGGCAGGTACGCAATGCGCGACCACACGCCGCCCATCTCACGCATGTCACGGGTGTGCAGGCGCTCGTACAACTGGCCACTCAGGATAAACAGTGCGGCGGCGGAGACACCGTGGGCCAACATCTGGATCACTGCACCCTGCAACGCCAGCTGGCTGCCGGAGTAGATGCCGATCAGTACGAAGCCCATGTGGGAAACGGACGAGAAGGCAATCAGACGCTTGATGTCGGTTTGCGCGAACGCCAGGAACGCACCGTAGAAGATCCCGATCAGACCGAGGGTCATGGCAATCGGCGCGAACTCGGCCGAGGCATTCGGGAACAGCGGCAGGGCGAAACGCAGCAGGCCGTAGGCCGCCGTCTTCAGCAGGATACCGGCCAGGTCCACGGAACCGGCGGTCGGCGCCTGGGCGTGAGCGTCAGGCAGCCAGGAGTGGAACGGCACCACCGGCAGCTTCACCGCGAAGGCGATGAAGAAGCCCAGCATGAGGATGTACTCGGTGGTCAGGGACATCTTGGTTTTCAACAGGTCGGCGTAGTTGAAGGTAATCACGCCCGTCGAGTTGAAGTTGACCAGTACCAGGCCCAGGATCGCCACCAACATGATCAGGCCGGAAGCCTGGGTGAAGATGAAGAACTTGGTCGCCGCGTAGATCCGGGTTTTCTTGCCGTCCGAAGAACTGTGACCCCAGAGCGCGATGAGGAAGTACATCGGCACCAGCATCATTTCCCAGAAGAAGAAGAACATGAACAGGTCGAGGGCGAGGAACACGCCGACCACGCCGCCCAGGATCCACATCAGGTTCAGGTGGAAGAAGCCCACGTGACGCTGGATCTCTTTCCAGGAGCAGAGTACCGAGAGGATACCCAGCAGGCCGGTCAGCAGGATCATCAACAGCGACAGGCCATCGAGGGCCAGGTGCACGTTGATGCCGAAGCGCTGGATCCACACGTGCTTGAATTCAAGCGCGAACGTCGGATCGACACCCGGTGCCGGAGCAAATGAATAGTCGCCATGGGCCCACAGCCAGAGGCCGAGTGCGAGTTCCAGGGACATGGTCAGCAACGCAATCCAGCGGGGGAGGGTGGCGCCGAAGCGTTCACCCATCCAGCAGAGCAGGCCGCCGATAAAGGGGATCAGGATTAGCCAGGGCAGAATCATGACGGGCTCGTTTCCTTTCGCAAGTTCGCAAAGTTCATATCAGACCGCTACCACAACGATGGCGCCGATCACCAGCACGGCACCGGCCGCCATGGAAGCTGCATACCAACGCAATTGGCCAGTCTCGGTACGGCTCAGGGCGGTGTGACCGCCTTTGGCCGCGCGCGGGATCAAACCGATGGTCTGGTCGAGCGGGTCTTTACGCAGCACGTGACTGATGGCCAGGTATGGCTTGACGAACAGTTTGTCGTAGATCCAGTCGAAGCCCCAGGCCGCGAACCACCAGGCCGAGAGGAAACGGCCGATGCCACTGTTGGCCACGGCGGTCACGAAGCGACGCTTGCCGAGGAACAGCATGGCCGCCAGCAGGATACCGGCGATGGCAATGGCGCCCGAGGCGATTTCCAGGCTGTGCTTGGCGGCGCCGCCGGCATGGCCGGCGCTTTCCGGCAGTACACCGGCCAGTGGCGGGGTGATCAGGGCGCCGATGAAGGTCGACAGGATGATCAGCACCGACAGTGGCAACCAGTGGGAGATGCCGTGGCCTGCGTGTGCTTCGGTCTTGGCTTCACCGTGGAAGGTGATGAAGATCAGGCGGAAGGTGTACAGCGAGGTCATGAACGCACCCACCAGGCCTGCGTACAGCAGGTTCTGGTTACCGCTGGCAAAGGCTTCCCAGAGGATTTCGTCCTTGGAGTAGAAACCGGCGGTCACCAGCGGCAGGGCGGCCAGGGCGGCACCACCGACGATGAAGCTGGCGTAGGCCAGTGGCAGTTTCTTCCACAGGCCGCCCATCTTGAAGATGTTCTGCTCGTGGTGGCAGGCCACGATCACCGCACCGGAGGCCAGGAACAGCAGGGCCTTGAAGAAGGCGTGGGTCATCAGGTGGAAGATCGCCGCGTCCCAGGCGCCGACGCCCAGGGCCAGGAACATGTAGCCGATCTGGCTCATGGTCGAGTAGGCGAGGATACGCTTGATGTCGGTCTGCACCAGCGCGGCGAAGCCGGCCAGTACCAGGGTCACGCCGCCGACGATGCCCACCAGGTGCAGGATGTCCGGCGCCAGGGTGAACAGGCCGTGGGTACGGGCGATCAGGTAGACACCGGCGGTAACCATGGTTGCGGCGTGGATCAGTGCCGACACCGGGGTAGGACCGGCCATCGCATCCGCCAGCCAGGTTTGCAGCGGCAGTTGCGCGGATTTACCCACGGCGCCGCCCAGCAGCATCAGGGTCGCCAGGGTGATCCAGAAGTCGCCGACCTGGAATTTCTGCGGTGCCAGCACCAGCAGTTCCTGGATGTTCAGCGTGCCCACCTGTTGGAACAGGATGAACAGGCCGATGGCCATGAACACGTCGCCGATCCGGGTGACGATAAATGCCTTGAGTGCCGCGTTACCGTTGTTGCGGTTGCTGTAGTAGAAACCGATCAACAGGTACGAGCACAGGCCCACGCCTTCCCAACCGAAGTACAGGAACAACAGGTTATCGCCGAGCACCAGGAACAGCATGCTGGCGATAAACAGGTTGGTGTACGAGAAGAAGCGCGAGTAGCCCGCTTCACCGCGCATGTACCAGGACGCGAACAGGTGGATCAGGAAGCCCACGCCGACGACCACGCCGAGCATGGTGATCGACAGGCCGTCGACGTAGAGGGCGAAGTTGGGCTTGAAGCCTTCCACCGACATCCACTGCCACAGCACCAGGGTGTAGTGACCACCTTCCGGCGGCGCCACGTTGAATTGCCAGATGACGTAGGCGGCGACAATGGCCGACAGGCCAATGGAGCCCACACCGATCAGGGCCGAAAGGTTTTCCGACCAGCGTCCGCGAGAGAACGACAGCAGCAGGAAACCGATCAGGGGAAATACGAAAGTCAGAAAGATCATGTTCATCCGCGCATCTCACTGGCAGCGTCGATATCAAGCGTGTGGAAGCGACGATACAGTTGCAGCAGGATCGCCAGGCCGATACTGGCCTCGGCGGCTGCCAGGCTGATCACCAGGATGAACATCACTTGTCCATCCGGCTGGCCCCAACGTGCACCTGCAACGATGAACGCCAGTGCCGCAGCGTTCATCATGATTTCCAGGCTCATCAACACGAACAGAATGTTACGGCGAACCATCAGGCCGACCAGGCCAAGGCAGAACAGGATGCCGGCGACCGCCAGACCATGCTCCAAAGGGATAGCAGGCATCGTCATTGCTCCTTGGCTTCGTTACGGCCCAAGTGGAAGGCGGTGATGGCTGCGGCGAGCAGCAGCATCGAAGCCAGTTCGACCACCAGCAGGTACGGGCCGAACAGGCTGATGCCCACGGCTTTCGCGTCCACGGTGGTGTGGCCGATGGCCTGGCCGCTCTGGTGAGCGAACAGCACATACAGCAGTTCACCCAGCAGCAGCGCTGCGAGGACAACCGGGCCGAGCCAGATGCCGGGCTTGAGCCAGACGCGTTCCTGGGCGACCGAGGCCGGCCCGAGGTTGAGCATCATCACCACAAACACGAACAGCACCATGATGGCGCCGGCGTAGGCGATCACTTCGAGCACACCGGCGAACGGCGCGCCGAGGCTGAAGAAGGTCATGGCCACGGCGATCAGCGAAATGATCAGGTAGAGCAGGGCGTGCACGGGGTTGGTGTTGGTGATCACGCGAAGCGTGGACACCACTGCAATACCCGATGCGAAATAGAAAGCGAATTCCATCTTTCTTCCTTAAGGCAGCAAGCTCTTCACGTTGATCGGCTCGGCTTCGTTTTGTGCGGCGCCTTTCGGCTTACCGGCAACGGCCATACCTGCAACACGATAGAAGTTGTAATCAGGGTTTTTACCGGGACCAGAGATCAGCAGATCTTCTTTCTCGTACACCAGGTCCTGACGTTTGAACTCGGCCATCTCGAAATCCGGTGTGAGCTGGATCGCGGTGGTCGGGCAAGCTTCCTCGCAGAGGCCGCAGAAAATGCAGCGCGAGAAGTTGATGCGGAAGAAGTCCGGGTACCAGCGACCGTCTTCGGTTTCAGCTTTCTGCAGGGAGATGCAACCCACCGGGCACGCCACGGCGCACAGGTTGCAGGCTACGCAACGCTCTTCGCCATCGGGGTCGCGGGTCAGTACGATGCGGCCGCGATAGCGCGGTGGCAGGTACACCGCTTCTTCCGGGTATTGCAGGGTGTCGCGCTTGCGAAAGCCATGGCCGAAAACCATCACCAGGCTTCGCAACTGGGTACCGGTACCCTTAACGATGTCGCCAATATATTTGAACATGGGTCAAATCCTCACTGAACCGCGCCCGCTGGCGTGTTCAACAACACAACGGCAGCAGTCACCAGCAAATTGATCAGGGTCAGCGGCAGGCAGAAACGCCAGCTGAAATCCATCACCTGGTCATACCGTGGACGCGGAATGGAAGCGCGCAGCAGGATAAACAGCATGATGAAGAACGCGGTCTTCAGGAAGAACCAGAAGAACGCCAGCTGCGGCAGGATGCCGAATGGACCGTGCCAGCCGCCGAAGAACAGCGTGACCAGCAGGGCCGAGATCAAGATGATGCCGATGTACTCACCGACGAAGAACATGCCCCATTTCATGCCGGCGTATTCAATGTGGTAACCGTCGGCCAGTTCCTGTTCCGCTTCCGGCTGGTCGAACGGGTGACGGTGAGTCACGGCGACGCCGGCGATGAAGAAGGTACAGAAGCCGAAGAACTGCGGAATGATGAACCACAGGTTCTGCGCCTGGTACTCGACGATGTCGCGCATGTTGAACGAGCCGACCTGCACCACGATGCCCATCAGCGCGAGGCCCATGAACACTTCGTAGGACACGGTCTGGGCCGAGGCCCGCAAGCTGCCCAGCAGGGCGAACTTGTTGTTGCTCGACCAGCCGGCGAACAGCACCGCGTAGACCGACAGGCCAGCCATGGCGAAGAAGAACAGCAGGCCGATGTTCAGGTCCGCCACGCCCCAGGTCGGGGTAATCGGGATGACTGCGAACGCGATCAGCAAGGCGCTCATGGCCACGACCGGTGCCAGGGTGAAGATCACCTTGTCGGCAAACGGCGGGGTCCAGTCTTCCTTGAAGAACATCTTCAGCATGTCGGCAGCGATCTGGAACATACCGAACGGGCCAACGCGGTTCGGACCGTAACGGTCCTGCCACCAGCCCAGCAGGCGACGTTCGACGAAGCTGAGCAGGGCGCCCGCGACGACCACGGCCAACAGGATCACGATGGCCTTGACGACCGAGATGATCACGTCGATCACTTCAGGGGTGAACCAGGTCATTGCGCTGCCTCCTGCAGACCGTCAACGGTTTTGCCAAAGATCGCAGGCGGGATACCGGCGAGGCCTTTAGGCAGTGCAACCAGGCCGGCACCCAACGCTTCGTTGATGCGCAGCGGCAGACGCAGGGTCTGGCCGGCCACGGTCACGCTGAGCAGGGCACCCTCGTTGACGCCCAGGCGGTCGGCTTCGGACTTGGCCAAGGACACGTAGGCTTCGGGAATGCGCTCTTGTACCGGCGCGGCCTTGGAAGAGGTCTCTTCGCTGCCGAACAGGTGGAAGAGCGGCACAACCTGCCAGGTGCCCTGGGCCGGGTTGAACGGGCGCGGGACCGCAGCGAACCAGTTCAGCGCGTCGCCCTGGGGTTCGATCAGGCGGGTGCCCGGGTCGCCGGCGCGGATATGCCCACCGACTTCGTCCTGGAACTTGTTCCAGGCCTGCGGCGAGTTCCAGCCCGGCGACCAGGCAAACGGCACCTGCTGACGTGGCTCGACCGAACCCGAGTAACCTTCCATGGAGAAGGCAAACGCGGTGTCGTTGTCTTGCGGGGTACGCGGTTCGTGCACGCTGATGTCGGCGCGCATGGCGGTACGACCGGAGTAACGCAGCGGCTCACGGGCGAGCTTCATGCCCTTGATGCGGAACGCGGCGGACGGTGCGGCGTCGACGATACGCGCCAGCTGCGGCGCGCTCGCGGCGGCGGCGGCGGTCACGTGGTCGAGCTGGGTCCAGTCGATCGGCTGGTTCAGCAGGGTCGCGCGCAGGGCATGCAGCCAGCGCCAGCCTTCGTGAACCAGGATGCTGGCGTCCATGTACTTCGGATCGAACACCTGGAAGAAGCGCTGGGCGCGGCCTTCCTGGCTGACCAGGGTACCGTCGCCTTCGGCGAAGGTGGCGGCTGGCAGCACCAGGTCGGCACGGTCGCTGGTGGCGGTCTTCTGGTGGTCGGCGACAATCAGGACCTTGGCGGCGTTCAGCGCAGCGTCAACCTTGGCGGCATCGGTGCGGGTGTACAGGTCGTTTTCCAGCACCACGATCGCATCGGCAGTGCCCTCGATCACGGTTTGCAGGGCCGCGTCCAGGGACTCGCCACCGAGCATGGCCAGGCCGAGGCTGTTGGCTTCCGGCACCACCAGGCTGATGGAGCCGTTCTTGTCGCGCAGCTTCAAGGCCTTGGCGATGTTGGCGGCGGCTTCGATCAATGCCTTGGAACCCAACGAGGTACCGGCAATGATCAATGGACGCTTGGCTGCCAGCAGGGCGTCGGCGATGCGTTGGGCCAATTCGACGGCTTCAGTGTCCAGGCCTTCGACCGCTGGTGCGCTGGCGTCGAGGGCGTGGGCCACGGCGAAACCGAGGCGCGCCAGGTCGTCCGGTGCAGCGTGGACGCATTCTTCGGCGATGTCGTCGAGCTTGGTTTCAGCCAGGCTTGCGATAAACAGCGGGTTCAGCGCGTGCTGGCCGATGTTTTTCACCGCAGCGTCGAGCCAAGGCTGTACGCGCATGGCGTCGGCCATGTCTTCAGCCTTGCCTTTGACCGATTGACGCAGGGACAGCGCGATACGCGCGGCGGTCTGGGTCAGGTCTTCACCGAGCACGAAGATGGCATCGTGGTCTTCGATGTCGCGCATGTTCGGCACCGGCAGCGGGCTGTCGTTCAGCACCTGCAGGACCAGGCGAATGCGCTCCAGCTCACCGGCTTCGATACCGGAGTAGAAGTGCTCGGCACCCACCAGCTCGCGCAACGCGTAGTTGCTTTCGAGGCTGGCGCGGGGCGAACCGATACCGACGATGTTGCGGCCGCGCAGCAGGTCGGCGGCTTTATCCAGTGCCGCGTCCAGGCTCAGCTTGGCGCCATCGGCCAGCAGTGGCTGGCGTGGGCGGTCTTCGCGGTTGACGTAGCCATAGCCGAAACGGCCACGGTCGCACAGGAAGTACTGGTTGACCGAACCGTTGAAGCGGTTTTCGATGCGACGCAGTTCGCCGTAGCGCTCGCCGGGGGAGATGTTGCAACCGCTCGAGCAGCCATGGCAGATGCTTGGCGAGAACTGCATGTCCCACTTACGGTTGTAGCGCTCGGAGTGAGTCTTGTCGGTGAACACACCGGTCGGGCAGACCTCGGTGAGGTTGCCGGAGAACTCGCTTTCGAGCACGCCGTCTTCAACGCGACCGAAGTACACGTTGTCGTGGGCGCCGAATACGCCGAGGTCGGTGCCGCCGGCGTAGTCTTTATAGAAGCGTACGCAGCGGTAGCAGGCGATGCAGCGGTTCATCTCGTGGGAAATGAACGGGCCCAGTTGCTGGTTCTGGTGGGTACGCTTGGTGAAGCGATAACGGCGCTCGTTGTGGCCGGTCATCACCGTCATGTCTTGCAGGTGGCAGTGACCGCCTTCCTCACAGACCGGGCAGTCGTGGGGGTGGTTGGTCATCAGCCATTCGACAACGCTGGCGCGGAACGCCTTGGATTCATCATCGTCGATGGAGATCCAGGTGTTGTCGGTGGCTGGGGTCATGCAGGACATGACGATACGACCACGGGTGTCGTTTTCGTCGGTGTACTGCTTGACCGCACACTGGCGACAGGCACCGACGCTACCAAGCGCGGGGTGCCAGCAGAAATAAGGGATGTCGAGGCCTAGTGACAGACACGCCTGTAACAGGTTGTCCGCCCCATCGACTTCGAGCGCTTTGCCGTCTACGTGGATAGTGGCCATGGTTCAAAGTTCTTCGTTGGCCCGTTGTCAGCGGGCGTGGCTAATGGAATCTTGTTGTTCATGTGCATCTACACAGCCTTGACGGCGTCAGCACATGAGAAAGCGAAGGGCACGGACCCTTCGCTTTTTAAGCGTTACGCGCCGACTACGATCGGCCTTGCCAGAGGCGGGACGGCGGCGCTGGTAGGCGCGATGCCGGCTTCGAACTCCGAGCGGAAGTATTTGATTGCGCTGCCCAATGGCTCCACGGCGCCCGGTGCGTGAGCACAGAAGGTCTTGCCTGGGCCGAGGAAACCGACCAGCCCCAGCAGGGTCTCGATGTCACCCTCGCGGCCTTCGCCATTTTCCAGGGCCATCAGCAGCTTGACGCTCCACGGCAGGCCGTCGCGGCATGGGGTGCAGAAGCCGCAGGATTCACGGGCAAAGAACTGCTCCATGTTGCGCAGCAGCGAGACCATGTTCACGGTGTTGTCCACCGCCATCGCCAGGCCGGTACCCATCCGGGTGCCCACCTTGCCGATGCCGCCGGCATACATCTGTGCGTCAAGATGCTCGGGGAGCAGGAAGCCGGTGCCGGCGCCGCCTGGCTGCCAGGCCTTGAGGGTGTAGCCGTCGCGCATGCCGCCGGCGTAGTCCTCGAACAGCTCGCGTGCGGTCACGCCGAATGGCAGTTCCCACAGGCCAGGGTTCTTGACCTTGCCGGAAAAGCCCATGAGCTTGGTGCCCATGTCTTCGCTGCCTTCGCGGGCCAACGATTTGTACCAGTCCACGCCGTCGGCGATGATCGCCGGCACGTTGCACAGGGTCTCGACGTTGTTCACGCAGGTCGGCTTGCCCCACACGCCCACGGCGGCAGGGAAGGGCGGCTTGGAACGCGGGTTGGCGCGGCGGCCTTCGAGGGAGTTGATCAGTGCGGTTTCTTCACCGCAGATGTAACGACCGGCGCCGGTGTGCACGAACAGTTCGAAGTCAAAACCCGAACCGAGGATGTTCTTGCCCAACAGGCCTGCGGCCTTGGCTTCTGCCACGGCACGGTTGAGGTGCTTGGCGGCGGTGGTGTATTCGCCGCGCAGGAAGATGTAGCCACGGTAGGTTTTCAGCGCGCGGGCGCTGATCAGCATGCCTTCGATCAGCAGATGGGGCAGTTGCTCCATCAGCATGCGGTCTTTCCAGGTGTTGGGTTCCATTTCATCCGCGTTGCACAGCAGGTAGCGGATGTTGATGGACTCGTCTTTGGGCATCAGGCCCCACTTCACGCCCGTGGGGAAGCCTGCACCGCCGCGACCCTTGAGGCCGGCGTCCTTCACGGTCTGGACGATGTCGTCCTGGGCCATGTCGGCGAAGGCCTTGCGCGCAGCGGCGTAACCGTTCTTGGCCTGGTACTCGTCGAGCCATACCGGCTCGCCGTCGTCACGCAGGCGCCAGGTCAGCGGGTGGGTTTCGGCCGAACGCTTGATCAGGTTGGCCGGGCCGAAGGAAGTCAGGGTCATGGGTAGCCCTCGAGCAATTGGGTCACGCCAGCAGGCTGCACGTCACCGAATGTGTCGTCGTCGATCATCAACGCCGGCGCCTTGTCGCAGTTGCCCAGGCAGCACACCGGCAGCAGCGTGAAGCGGCCGTCCGGGGTGGTTTGGCCGAGGCCGATGCCCAGCGTGTTCTGGATCTCGCTGACCACTGATTCGTGGCCACCGATGTAGCAGACCATGCTGTCGCACACGCGAATGATGTGACGGCCGACCGGCTGGCGGAAGATCTGGCTGTAGAACGTCGCCACGCCTTCAACGTCGCTGGCGGGGATGCCGAGGATCTCGCCGATGGCGTAGAGGGCGCCGTCCGGCACCCAGCCACGTTCCTTCTGGACGATCTTCAAGGCTTCGATCGACGCCGCGCGCGGGTCTTCGTAGTGATGCAGCTCGTGCTCGATGGCCGAGCGCTCGGTTTCACTCAGGGTGAAACGGTCTGTCTGGATAAGCGTGCTGTTCATGCTTAGCGGTCCACGTCGGCCATAACGAAATCGATACTACCCAGGTACGCAATCAAGTCCGCGACCATCTCGCCTTTGATCACCGAAGGGATCTGCTGCAAGTGGGCGAAGCTTGGGGTACGAATCCGGGTGCGGTAGCTCATGGTGCCGCCATCGCTCGTCAGGTAATAACTGTTGATACCCTTGGTCGCTTCGATCATCTGGAAGGATTCGTTGGCCGGCATTACCGGACCCCACGAAACCTGCAGGAAGTGCGTGATCAGGGTTTCGATGTGCTGCAGCGTGCGCTCTTTCGGCGGCGGCGTCGTCAGCGGGTGATCCGCCTTGTACGGGCCGGCCGGCATGTTGCGCATGCACTGCTCGATGATCTTCAGGCTCTGGCGCATTTCTTCGACGCGCACGATGCAACGGTCGTAGGCGTCGCCATTGGCCGCCAGCGGGACTTCGAACTCGAAGTTCTCGTAGCCGGAATAGGGGCGCGCTTTACGCAGGTCGAAGTCGCAACCGGTCGAACGCAGGCCGGCACCGGTGACGCCCCATTCCAGGGCCTCTTTGGTGTTGTAGGCGGCAACGCCGATGGTCCGACCCTTGAGGATGCTGTTGTCCAGGGCGGCTTTCTGGTACTCGTCCAGGCGCTTGGGCATCCAGTCGATGAATTCCTTGACCAGGCGTTCCCAGCCATTCGGCAGGTCGTGGGCGACACCGCCGATGCGGTACCAGGCCGGGTGCAGGCGGAAACCGGTGATGGCTTCGATGACCTTGTAGGCGCGCTGGCGGTCGGTGAAGGTGAAGAACACCGGGGTCATGGCGCCGACGTCCTGGATATAGGTACCCAGGAACAGCAGGTGGCTGGTGATCCGGAAGAACTCGGCCATCATGATGCGGATGGTGTCGACGCGGTCCGGGACCTTGATGCCGGCCAGCTTCTCGACCGATAGCACGTACGGCAGGTTGTTCATCACGCCGCCGAGGTAGTCGATACGGTCGGTGTACGGGATGAAGCTGTGCCACGACTGGCGCTCGGCCATCTTCTCGGCACCACGGTGGTGGTAGCCGATGTCCGGTACGCAGTCGACGATTTCTTCGCCGTCCAGCTGCAGGATGATGCGGAAGGCACCGTGAGCCGAAGGGTGGTTCGGGCCCAGGTTGAGGAACATGTAGTCCTCGTTGGTGCCGGAACGCTTCATGCCCCAGTCTTCCGGACGGAAGCGCGCGGCCTCTTCTTCAAGTTGCTGCTTGGCGAGGTTGAGGCTGAACGGGTCGAATTCGGTGGCGCGGGCAGGGAAGTCCTTGCGCAGCGGGTGACCTTCCCACGTTGGCGGCATCATGATGCGCGTCAGGTGCGGGTGGCCCGGGAAGTCGATACCGAACATGTCCCAGACTTCGCGCTCGTACCAGCTGGCGTTGGGCCAGATACCGGTCACGGTCGGGATGCTCAGGTCGCTCTCGGACAGTGCGACCTTGATCATCACGTCGCTGTTACGTTCCAGCGACATCAGGTGGTAGAACACGGTGAAATCGGCGCCGCTCGGCAGGCCTTGGCGCTTGGTGCGCAGGCGCTCGTCCACGCCATGCAGGTCATAGAGCATGACGTACGGCTTGGGCAGGTTGCGCAGGAAGGTCAGGACTTCGACGAGCTTGGCGCGCGCCACCCACAGCACCGGCATACCGGTGCGTGTGGCCTGGGCGGTGAAGGCGTCAGGGCCAAAACGGTTATTGAGTTCGACGACCACATCCTGGTCGTCTGCCTTATAAGGCGGGATGTACAGAGCACTGCCTGTAGTCATGGTTTTTTATCGCTTTCGGTCAACGTAAAGAATGAAGCCAGGTTTTCGTTCTATAAAAGAAGCGGTGCTGGATCAGACTTCGTCGGGGCTGCGCAGGTTGGTGACTGCGATTCGCTGTTCGCGGCGCTGTTCCTTTTGCGACGGCATCTCGGCGCGGTACACGCCTTGATCGCCGACGACCCAGGAAAGCGGGCGACGCTCCTTGCCAATCGATTCCTGCAACAGCATCAAGCCTTGCAGGAATGCTTCGGGGCGGGGCGGGCAGCCAGGCACGTAGACGTCCACGGGCAGGAACTTGTCCACCCCTTGAACCACGGAGTAGATGTCGTACATGCCACCGGAGTTGGCGCACGAACCCATGGAGATAACCCACTTTGGCTCGAGCATTTGCTCGTAGAGACGCTGAATGATCGGCGCCATCTTGATAAAGCAGGTACCGGCGATAACCATGAAATCCGCCTGGCGCGGCGATGCCCGGATAACTTCGGCGCCAAAGCGTGCGATGTCGTGGGGCGCCGTGAAGGCGGTGGTCATTTCCACGTAGCAGCACGAAAGACCGAAGTTGTACGGCCACAGGGAGTTCTTACGTCCCCAGTTGACCGCGCCACTCAGCACGTCTTCCAGCTTGCCCATGTAGATGTTTTTGTGGACTTGGTCTTCTAACGGATCGGAAACGGTTTCCCGTTCGCCGATGGGGTACTGCTCGTTAGGAGCATCCGGGTCGATCCTGGTGAGATTGTATTGCATCGCCAAAGCCTCATTGTTTCAGCTTCGCTTGCCGCTTACGACGAGCTTCCGGAGCCCAATCAAGGGCGCCCACTCGAAATAGGTAGACAAGGCCTGCCAACAGAATTGCTATGAAAACGAGAGCTTCGACGAATCCGGTCCAGCCGCTTTCGCGGACGGACACAGACCAGGCAAAGAGAAAGAGGGCTTCGATATCGAAGATCACGAAGAGCATCGCGACCAGATAGAATTTGGCTGAGAGCCGCAAGCGGGCGCCACCTGTAGGCAGCATGCCGGATTCAAACGGTTCATTCTTGCTGCGGCCCCAGGCTTTTGACCCGAGGAGGCTGGAAACACCGAGCATGAAGGCGCAAAGGCCGACAACACCGAGGAGGAAAATGGCAAAGCCCCAGTTGTGGGCCATGAGTCCTGTCGCTTCGGTCATGCTGGAAATCCTTAACAGAGAGCAAAGGTCTCTGAGCTCGAAAAAGTAACGATGCAGTGACGATATGTCGCACTGCAATCAATCGCGGTGATTTTATGGCTAAACACCGGGCAAGTAAAATTCCTAGGGCGAAATTATTCGATGGAATAAGCACATAGTGCACCTTCTTGGGGCTGTAGCCCTTGCGGGGCGGGCATTAGCGGGCATTTTATCAAATGTGTTTTGTTTAACCTGTAACGAAGTTTTTATGTGGCAAATGATAATGAGTATTGTTTGCGTGGGGTTTAAGCGATTGTTTCTCATGCAGCGGAGTAAGTTGCCGTTACTTGCCTGATTAGCGCTAGTTGTTGGAGCGGATCTTTTAACCGATTTATCTGCAACGAATAGCGCTCTGGATCAAGGTTTTGGACAAAATCTTCAGGTTGCATGCGTTCCCTTGTGGGAGGAGGCTTGTAAAGGATGTCTCCGGTTTCAAACGTAAAGGATGTCTCCGGTCTGTACCGGGGCAAGACCCTTCCCACATTTTGCCCTTTTGCCCTTATTGAATCAGTGAGATGCGTACCGGCAAAAAAACGCCCCGAACCAGTCGGGGCGTGATTGTCGTGCGGCACTGCGGTTAGCTCTTTAACGGGTCCGCAGTGGCCGTGTACTCACATCGATCAGTGGAACTGCTCTTCTTCGGTCGAGCCGGTCAGCGCGGTCACGGACGAGGTGCCGCCCTGGATCACGGTGGTCATGTCGTCGAAGTAGCCGGTGCCCACTTCCTGCTGGTGGGCCACGAAGGTGTAGCCCTTGGCGGCGTCAGCGAATTCCTGCTCCTGCAGCTTCACGTAGGCGGTCATGTCGTTGCGGGCGTAGTCGTGCGCCAGGTTGAACATGCTGTGCCACATGTTGTGAATGCCGGCCAGGGTGATGAACTGGTGCTTGTAGCCCATAGCGGACAGTTCGCGCTGGAACTTGGCAATGGTTGCGTCGTCCAGGTTTTTCTTCCAGTTGAAGGAAGGCGAGCAGTTGTAGGACAGCAGTTGGTCCGGGTATTCCTTCTTGATCGCTTCAGCAAAGCGACGCGCTTCGTCCAGGTCCGGCTTGGCGGTTTCGCACCAGATCAGGTCGGCGTACGGCGCGTAGGCCAGGCCGCGGGCGATGGCCTGGTCGAGACCGGCGCGCACTTTGTAGAAACCTTCCTGGGTGCGTTCGCCCGTCACGAACGGTTGGTCGTACGGGTCGCAGTCCGAAGTCAGCAGGTCCGCAGCGTTGGCGTCGGTACGGGCCAGGATGATGGTCGGCGTGCCGGCAACGTCAGCCGCCAGGCGGGCAGCGGTCAGTTTCTGCACGGCTTCCTGGGTCGGTACCAGTACCTTGCCGCCCATGTGGCCGCATTTCTTCACCGAAGCCAGTTGGTCTTCGAAGTGCACGCCGGCAGCGCCAGCTTCAATCATGCTTTTCATCAGCTCGTAGGCGTTCAGTACGCCACCGAAACCGGCTTCGGCGTCGGCCACGATTGGCGCGAAGTAGTCGATGTAGCCTTCGTCGCCCGGGCCTTTACCGGCTTTCCACTGGATCTGGTCGGCACGACGGAACGAGTTGTTGATGCGCTTGACCACGGTCGGCACGGAGTCCACCGGGTACAGCGATTGGTCGGGGTACATGGATTCAGCGGAATTGTTGTCCGCTGCCACTTGCCAGCCGGACAGGTAGATCGCCTGGATACCGGCTTTCACCTGTTGGACTGCCTGGCCGCCAGTGAGGGCGCCCATGCAGTTGACGAAATCTTTCTCGGGGCGGAAGGACGGCTTGGCACCTTGGGTGACCAGCTTCCACAGCTTCTCGGCGCCGAGTTTTGCAAAGGTGTGCTCAGGTTGAACCGAGCCACGCAGGCGGACGACGTCAGCAGCGGAATAAGCGCGGGTTACGCCTTTCCAGCGTGGGTTTTCAGCCCAGTCTTTCTCGAGGGCTGCAATTTGCTGTTCGCGTGTCAGTGCCATGGGGGAAAACCTCGTCGCATAGGTCTAGGTGGAAAATTCCATTTGCCAGCCACGTAGTGAATGCGTGGTTATGGCTGCTCGCTGACCAGAAGCTCAGGTGTTCAAGTTGAGTTCGACGGAGTAGGCGACGGGATGAACGACGGCTCAAGGGGGGGAGTTGAGCAGGTAAGGGCGAACTGCGAACGGTCTTCGGGCATCGTGGGCCTTTGTACGATCCATCAGTGTGTAGCCGGGTCACCTGGTTAGCTTCCGTCCCTCGGGACAACTTCGTTCCAGTCGCAACCTCGTCAAACACGCCTTGTGGGCGGTACAGACACGAATCGGCTCGGGTGGGTAGCTTGGAGCGTCGATCCGAAGGCCCTTGCTAGGGCCCCTGATTAGCGGGAGCGAGGCCATCATGCCCATGCTTTTTTGGATCGTCAAATGTTTTGTAGTGCTTTTTTTATGGCACTACATCTTTAGTCTAATACGACTCATCAGTCAGTTTTTGGTGCTTCAGTTCAGGGTGTCGACCTTAACCCGCAACGTCAGGTCATCACGGCCCTGGGTAGAGTAGCTGCGGGTTGTAGAGGATTTATCGGCCTGGGTCTCACGGTTGATGCCGGCCAGGGGGATCCATTCGCCAAGGCGCCCGCTGACGCTTGTGTCGGTACTTTGCACATTCACTACATCGGGACGTTCCTGGCTCATGCGGTCACGGTTGGTACTGATCGCCAAATGCACGGTCTCGCCGGTGACGCTGGCGGTGACGTAGAAGCCCTGGGTGACGTTGCGGTACTGGGTCTGGTTCTGCGGGCGACCGTAGGCGTCGGGCTGGGTCGTGGTCAGTGGCACGCTCTGGCCGACCTGGATCAGCGCAGGCACGCCTTCGCTGGCCTGGATCTGCTGGATGCCGCCGTCGCGGCTGGCGGTGCCGTAGCTGATGATGCGGGTCTGGCTGTCGCCGCTGTTCTGCTGGTTGTTTTCGTTGGTGTCGACGGTGATCAGCAGGCGCTTGGCCGGTGTGTCCAGTTGGGCGAGCAGTGCACGCAGATCCTGGATCTTGCCGGGGGCGGCGTTGACAATTAGCTGGTTGCCGTAGGCGCTGACGGTGCCGTCCTTGCCGATGAAATTCTGCGCCACGGGGAGCAGGTCGGTGCTGGTGCGGTTGCTCAGGTTGACGACTTCGGTGTCGGCCATGGCCGAGCAACTGGCAGTCAGGAGGAGGGCGGTGAGCAGGGTGCGTAGGGACATGTCCGTTATCTCTGCGAGTCATTTAGGCTTGATAGTGCCAGTTTGTCGGCCTGGGAGGTCGCAATTTGAATCGTAGACGGCAAAATGCCCTGGCATGGCAGGGCATTGTTGGTGTTGCTGAAATAGCCATCGGGGGCAAGCCCCCTCCCACATTTTGACCGAGTACATCCTTGGGGATGCGGTCAAGTGTGGGAGGGGGCTTGCCCCCGATGGCAGCGACGCGGTCTCGAATCAGCCCCCGCGCACCATATCGACATGGGGAATCCCGACTTCCAGGAATTCCTCGCTGACGATCTTGAAGCCCAGTCGCTCATAGAACGGCGCCGCATACACCTGCGCACTCAGGAACTGCTTGGTCTGGCCACGTTGCTCGGCCACGCCAATCACCGCTTCCATCAGCTTGTCGCCGACCTTCAGTCCGCGCCAGTCCTTGAGCACCGACACACGACCGATCTCGCCGCTCGGCAGCAGGCGCGCGGTACCAATCGGAAAGTCGCCTTCGAATGCAAGGAAATGCACCGCGTCTGCGTCGTCCGCGTCCCACTCCAGTTCAGGTGGGACCGATTGTTCAGCGATAAATACCGCTTCACGAATGCGCCGAATCTCGGCGATATCCTTATGCCAGTCCGCGACACTTACGTGAATCTTATTCATCAGCAAACCCCAGGCTTCCTTGCTTGACCAGCTCGCACAGCAGGTCGCGGGCGTCTTCGTCCAACAGCCATTCGCCGAGGTTTTCGGCGTGCAGTGCATCGGCGGCGCAGACCAGTTTCAGCAGCTCGCGCAGTTTGCCCGGCAGGTAGCGGCTCTGGCCGCTGGCGAACAGCAATACGTCATCGTCGACTTCCGACCAGGCCATGCGCGCGCTTGGATTGCGCACCAGGATCGCGCCGTCTTGCAGGCTGCTGATGAAGTCGTCTTCGCCCAGTTCTTCGCCCGCCACCATTTCCGGGTAGCGCGGTTCGGTCATGAATTGGCCGAACCAGGTCAGCAGCATGCGCTCGTCGCTCATGTGCTCGGCCAGCAGGCTCTTGAGGCGGTCGAGGGCGTCGCTTTGGATCTGGTGCGGGTCGCTGACCGGCTGCGCGTCGGCGTCGGTGTAGCGCTCTTCGTCGGTCAGGTACTGGGCGAGGAAGTCGGTGAAGTGGGTCAGTACTTCAGCGGCGCTTGGTGCGCGAAAGCCCACCGAGTACGTCATGCAGTCATCTTCGGCGATGCCGAAATGCGCCAGGCGCGGCGGCAGGTAGAGCATGTCGCCCGGTTCCAGCACCCATTCGGCGCTTTCTTCGAATTCGGCGAGGATGCGCAGGTCGGCGTGTGGCAGCAGCGGGCTTTCGGAGCTGCACATCTGGCCGATCTTCCAGTTGCGCTTGCCCTGGGCTTGCAGCAGGAATACGTCGTAGTTGTCGAAGTGCGGGCCTACGCTGCCGCCGGGTGCGGCAAAGCTGATCATCACGTCATCGATGCGCCAGCTTGGCAGGAAGCGGAACTGCTCCAGCAGCTCGGCCACTTCTGGGACGAACTGGTCGACCGCCTGTACCAGCAGGGTCCACTCGCGCTCAGGCAAGGTGCTGAAGGCGTCTTCGGCGAACGGGCCGCGGCGCAGTTCCCACGGGCGTTCGCCGTGTTCGATCACCAGGCGCGATTCGACTTCTTCTTCCAGGGCCAGGCCGGCGAGTTCGTCGGCGTCGATCGGGCTTTCGAAGTCAGGGATCGCCTGGCGGATCAGCAGCGGTTTTTTCTGCCAGTAGTCGCGCAGGAATTCCCGTGCCGTGATGCCGCCCAGAAGTTGAAGAGGGATGTCAGGATTCATGTGTAACCTATTGAAAAAAAGCACTTTTCAGACTGGAATAAAAACGCCCGGCGCGGCCGGGCGTCTCAAGGGGGCTAGCGCGAATCAGATGCGCTTGGCTTGCTCTACAGCGTTGCCGATGTAGTTGGCCGGGGTGAGCAGCTTGAGCTCGGCCTTGGCCGCGGCTGGCATGTCCAGGCCGTCGATGAAAGTTTGCAGTGCTTCAGGGCTGATGCCCTTGCCACGGGTCAACTCTTTCAGCTTCTCGTAAGGGTTTTCGATGTTGTAGCGGCGCATCACGGTCTGGATCGGCTCCGCCAGCACTTCCCAGCAGGCGTCCAGGTCAGCGGCGATTTTCTGCGCGTTGAGCTCCAGTTTGCTTATGCCCTTGAGGCTGGCTTCGTACGCGATCACGCTGTGGGCAAAGCCCACGCCGAGGTTGCGCAGTACGGTGGAGTCGGTCAGGTCGCGCTGCCAGCGGGAGATCGGCAACTTGCTGGCCAGGTGCTGGAACAGGGCGTTGGCGATGCCGAGGTTGCCTTCGGAGTTTTCGAAGTCGATCGGGTTGACCTTGTGCGGCATGGTCGACGAACCGATTTCACCGGCAATGGTGCGCTGCTTGAAGTAACCCAGGGAGATGTAGCCCCAGATATCGCGATCGAAGTCGATCAGGATGGTGTTGAAGCGCGCAATGGCGTCAAACAGCTCGGCGATGTAGTCGTGCGGTTCGATCTGCGTGGTGTACGGGTTGAAGCCCAGGCCCAGCTCGTCTTCGATGAAGGCGCGGGCGTTGGCTTCCCAGTCGATCTCAGGGTAGGCCGACAGGTGGGCGTTGTAGTTGCCGACGGCGCCGTTGATCTTGCCCAGCAGCGGGACTGCGGCGACTTGAGCGATCTGGCGCTCCAGGCGGTACACCACGTTGGCGAGTTCTTTGCCCAGGGTGGTCGGCGACGCTGGCTGGCCGTGGGTACGCGACAGCATCGGCACGTCGGCGAAGCGGATGGCCAGCTCACGGATGGCTTCGGCGGTCTGGCGCATCAGCGGCAGCATCACGTCATCACGGCCTTCGCGCAGCATCAGGGCGTGGGACAGGTTGTTGATGTCCTCGCTGGTGCAGGCAAAGTGGATGAATTCGCTGACCTGGGCCAGTTCCGGCAGCTTGGCCGCCTGCTCCTTGAGCAGGTATTCGATGGCTTTGACGTCGTGGTTGGTGGTGCGCTCGATCTCTTTCACACGCTCGGCGTGCTCCAGGGAGAAGTTTTCCGCCAGGGTGTTGAGCACAGCGTTGGCTTCGGCGGAGAACGCCGGCACTTCGCTGATGGCGGGGTGAGCGGCCAGGCGCTGGAGCCAGCGCACTTCAACCAATACACGAGCACGGATCAGGCCGTATTCGCTGAAAATAGGGCGCAGGGCCTGGGTTTTGCCGGCGTAGCGGCCGTCAACAGGGGAAACCGCAGTGAGCGAAGAGAGCTGCATGGGGTGTTCTCGGACAGTCGGGCAACGAAATGGGGCGCGTATCATACATGAAAAAATTCGCCGGTCCGTTGCCAACTGACCGGCGTATTACGCGTAACGGCTTGAAAATAGTCTGTTGGTGCGACTTATTCGTTGCGCATCAACGGGTAAAGCTCTTTGAGCAATTTGCGTCGGCTGATCACCAGTTGCCAACGATGACCGCCCAATTGCCGCCACAACCGCGCCGAACGAATACCGGCCAGCAGCAGGGCGCGGATTTTCGAGGCGTTGTTCGGTTGCTGCAGGTTGCGCATGTCGCCGTGCACCTGGATGCGTTGGCGCAAGGTGCTCAAGGTGTCCTGGTACAGCGCACCGCAGGCGGCGATCACGTTTTCGTGGGCCGGGCCGAAGTGCTCTACCTGGGATTGGATCTGGGGCAGGCGTTTGCCGATGGTTTCCAGCATGTCCTCGCGCTTGGCCAGTTGGCGCTCGAGGCCGAGCATCGACAGGGCATAACGCAGCGGCTCGCGCTGCAAGGTGCTGGGGTCGCGCTCCAGGGCGCCGATCAGGGCGCGGTAGCCTTCACGCAGTGCGAGGTCGTCGCCCCCGTAGACTTCCAGGGTGTCCTTGGGGTCGCGGATCAGCAGGCTGCCGAGCATGCAGGTCAGGCCGGCTTCGGTGACCTGGCCGGTCTTGGCGATCTTGTCCACCAGCACGGCGGAGAGAAATACCCCGCCGAGTGCCGTCAGTTGCTCCTGGGTCGGGCTCATGCCGGGTTGCTCCAGGCTTCGGCGACTTCAATCACGCCGCCGCCCAGGCAGATTTCGCCGTCATAGAACACCACCGACTGGCCAGGGGTGACCGCACGTTGCGGGTCATCGAAAGTGGCGCGGTAGCCGCTGGCGGTTTTTTCCAGGGTGCAGGGCTGGTCGCTCTGGCGGTAGCGCACCTTGGCGGTCAGGCGGCGCGGGGTGCTCAGGTCGATCGGGTTGACCCAATAGATCTCCGAGGCCAGCAGCGCGCCCGAGAACAGCAGCGGGTGTTCATTGCCCTGGCCGACGATCAGCACGTTGTGTTCCAGGTCCTTGACCAGCACGTACCACGGCTCTTCGCCGGCGTCCTTCAAGCCGCCGATGCCCAGGCCCTGGCGCTGGCCGATGGTGTGGTACATCAGGCCGTGGTGACGGCCGATCACTTCACCCTCGGTGGTCTTGATCTCACCCGGTTGCGCCGGCAGGTACTGCTTGAGGAAGTCGCTGAAGCGGCGCTCGCCGATAAAGCAGATCCCGGTGGAATCCTTCTTCTTGGCGGTCGCCAGGCCGTGTTGCTCGGCGATCCTGCGGACTTCGGGCTTTTCCAGTTCGCCCACCGGGAACAGGGTCTTGGCGATCTGCTCGCCGCCGACGGCGTGCAGGAAGTAGCTCTGGTCCTTGTTCGGGTCCAGGCCCTTGAGCAGTTCGGTGCGGCCATCGATGTCACGGCGGCGCACGTAGTGGCCAGTGGCAATTAAGTCGGCGCCAAGGATCATGGCGTAGTCGAGGAACGCCTTGAACTTGATTTCGCGGTTGCACAGGATGTCCGGGTTCGGCGTGCGACCGGCCTTGTATTCGGCCAGGAAGTGCTCGAACACGTTGTCCCAGTACTCGGCGGCGAAGTTGGCGGTGTGCAGCTTGATACCGATCTTGTCGCACACGGCCTGGGCGTCCGCCAGGTCGTCCATGGCGGTGCAATATTCCGTTCCATCGTCTTCTTCCCAGTTCTTCATGAACAGGCCTTCCACCTCATAACCCTGCTCCATGAGCAGAACGGCGGAAACGGAAGAATCCACGCCGCCGGACATGCCGACGATGACGCGCTTCTTTTGTGTGTCAGAAGGGGCTGGATCACGCATAGGGTTTCAACGGGTGTCTTGAAAAAGGACGCGATTCTAGCAGGCCTGGGCCCGCAAGGCTAAAGAGAAGGGCGGATCAATTCCAGACTGTGACGCTGGCCGGCCAGATAATCATCGATACAGCGGATGATCAGCTCGCTGCGCCAGTCGTCGCGCACGGCCATCAGCTCGTCACGGGTCAGCCAGCGGGCGCGCAGGATGCCTTCGTCGAGTTGGTAGTCCGGGTGGTGTTTCAAGGCCTTGGCGATGAAGCACACGCGCTGGTAGGTCACGCCGTTGCTGGGGGCGGTGTACAGGTAGATGCCGACGATGCCCGTGGCGTCCACGTCCCAGCCGGTTTCTTCGAGGGTTTCGCGCACGGCGGCCTCGGTCAGGGTTTCATGCGGGTCGAGGTGGCCGGCGGGCTGATTGAGCACGGCGCGGCCGCCCTTGAGTTCTTCGACCATCAGGAATTTGCCGTTGTCTTCGACGATGGTGGCGACGGTGATGTGGGGTTGCCAGGTCATGGGATGCCTCTCGATTCGGGATGCCGCACAGGCTTGGGGCTGGGTTGCAGTCAGTGTGTGAGGGGGGCTTGCCCCTCACACAGGGATGATGCATAAGCAATCTGCATGATGCGCCTGACATTTTATGATTTTACCGATTTAAGCTCCCGGTGCAGCTTATCTCTCCAGAACCCTTGCCTTGGAGAGTGTCATGCACCCGATTGCCGATAAAAGCTACGAAGTGCGCCTTACATCGCCACTGCCCATTGCCTTCATCCTGCTGTGGAGTTCCGGCTACATCGGCGGTGCGTTCGGTGTGCGTTATGGCGAGCCCTTCACCATGACGTTCTATCGGTTTGCCTTGGCTGCCCTGGTGTTCTTGGGAGTTGCACTCGCCATCAAGGCGCAATGGCCGAAACGGCTCGCCCCCTACCTCCATGCTGCGGCAGTGGGGCTGCTGTTGCAGGCCTTGCAGTTCGGCGGCCTTTACACCGGCATCAGCCAAGGCGTTCCCGCAGGGCAGGCGGCATTGATCGTCGGGCTGATGCCGGTGTTCGTCGTGATCGGTGCCTATTTCTGCCTGGGTGAGCAATTGAGCTGGCGCGACCTGCCGGGTTCGATCCTGGGCGTTGGCGGCGTGGGCATCGTCGTGGCCGGCAGCTTTTTTGGCTCCGAGGCGTCAGTGGTTGGTTACGGCGCGGTGGGCTTGGCGCTATTGGGTATCACGCTTGGCACCCTCTATCAAAAACGCTTTCTTGGCGGGGTGAATCTATGGGTGGGTTGTTTCATTCAGATGGTCACCGCGTCACTGGTCATGTTGTTGCTGGCATACACCACCGAAACCATGCAGGTCACCGAGTGGGTTCCATTCGCAGCGTCGGTGGCCTGGATCACGCTGATGAACTCCGTGGGTGCGCTGACGCTGCTGTATTTGATGATTCGACGGGGGGAGGCGAGTAAGGCGACGAACTTGTTTCATGTGATTCCGGCGGTCACGCAGATCATGGCGTCATTGGTGTTGGGTGAGGTGCCGAGTGGGGTTGCGCTTGTGGGGTTTGTTGTTTCAGGGACGGGGGTTTATTGGATGAATCATGTGCGCGCCAAGTAGGTAGTCTTGACAGGTATAGCGGGTGCCTTGCACTAATAGCGGGGAATATTTACTCACTCGCATGGGTATGGCATGAGAGTCAATCTTGATATTCAGTCGCTGCGCAGTTTCCTCAAGGTCGCAGAACTGGGCAGTTTCACCCGGGCCGCGCAAGCGTTGAGCCTGACCCAGCCGGCAATCAGCCAGCAAATTCGACGACTTGAGGATTTGCTGGGTGTCGAGCTTTTTGCTCGCGACAATCGGCATGTATTGCTCACTCTCGAAGGAGAGCGCTTGACCGGCTATGCCCAGCAGATGGTCAGCGTCAACGACAAGGTGGGGAGCCTGTTTGATACCAGTCGCACTCAAGAGTTCGTGACGCTGGGTATTCCCGAATATTTCAGCGAGGAAATCCTGCAGCGCATTATTCCTGCTTTGGCGCTTGAATTACCTTCAGTGCGAATTGTGGTCAAGGTCGCGCGTTCCCTGTTGCTTGCGGAGGCGTTCAGTGAGGGACGAATCGATATTGGCCTGATGATTGATGAATTGCCAAAAGTCGCTGGCGTGCCTTTGCATGCACTTTCGTTGATGTGGCTGGGTGGCGAGTGTGCGGCAGCCCCCATGGACGGGCAGGAAGTTTCGCTGGCCCTGTTCAAGGCGCCCTGCGTGTTCAGGAGCCTGGCGATTCGGCGTTTGGAGGAGAGTGGCATCAGGTGGCGCTGCGTGTATGAGTCTGAAGACCTGATGTCGCTGCGTTCAGCGGTCCAGGCGGGAGTCGGTGTGACGCTTTTACCCTGGTTTGCCCAGGTGCCGGGCTTGAAAAACGTCGAAGCGCTCGCGCATTTGCCTGCGCTGCCGGGGTTTGGGGTCGAACTCAAGCAGAGGGCGGGCTGGGAGCCTTGGTACAAGCCGCAGTTCCTGGCGATTATCGAGGCCGCGTGGCGCGAGGAATACGGCGTTGCATAAGCCCTGAAAACACAAACCCCGGCACTTGGCCGGGGTTTGTGATGCATCCTTACAACCTTACTTCAACTTGGCAATCGCCGCGTTGAGGGTGTTGCTTGGGCGCATGGCCTTGCTGGTCAGCTCTGGGTTCGGCGCGTAGTAGCCGCCGATGTCCACTGGCTTGCCCTGTACGGCATTGAGCTCGGCAACGATGGTTGCTTCGTTCGCGGCCAGGGTCTTGGCCAGTTCGCTGAATTGACCTTGCAGTGCAGTGTCTTCGGTCTGGGCGGCCAGGGCTTGGGCCCAGTAAAGCGCCAGGTAGAAGTGGCTGCCGCGGTTGTCGATGTTGCCGACTTTGCGCGATGGCGACTTGTTGTTGTCGAGGAACTGGCCGGTGGCCTGGTCCAGGGTCTTGGACAGTACCAGGGCTTTCGGGTTGTTGTACGTCACACCCAAATGCTCGAGGGAAGCAGCCAGGGCCAGGAACTCGCCCAGGGAGTCCCAACGCAGGAAGTTCTCTTCCAACAGCTGTTGCACGTGCTTCGGAGCCGAACCGCCGGCGCCGGTTTCGAACAGGCCTCCGCCATTCATCAGCGGCACGATCGACAGCATCTTGGCGCTGGTGCCCAGTTCCATGATCGGGAACAGGTCGGTCAGGTAGTCGCGCAGTACGTTGCCGGTCACCGAGATGGTGTCCAGGCCCTTGCGGGTGCGCTCCAGGGTGAACTTCATCGCGTCGACCGGCGACATGATGCGGATGTCCAGGCCTTCGGTGTTGTGGTCTTTCAGGTAAGCCTGAACCTTCTCGACAACAACGCCGTCATGTGCGCGCTTAGGGTCCAGCCAGAAGATGGCCGGGGTGTTGCTGGCGCGGGCACGGTTGACGGCCAGTTTGACCCAGTCCTGGATCGGCGCGTCTTGGGTCTGGCACATGCGGAATATGTCGCCAGCCTCGACTTTCTGTTCCATCAGCAGGTTGCCCTTGCTGTCGGTCACGCGGACGACGCCGTCAGCCTTGACCTGGAAAGTCTTGTCGTGGGAACCGTACTCTTCGGCTTTTTTCGCCATCAGGCCAACGTTTGGCACGCTGCCCATGGTGGTAGGGTCGAAGGCGCCGTTGGCCTTGCACTCTTCGATCACCGCCTGGTAGATGGTGGCGTAGCAGCGGTCCGGGATCACGGCCTTGGTGTCGTGCAACTGGCCGTCGGTGCCCCACATTTTGCCGGAGTCACGGATCATGGCCGGCATCGAGGCGTCGACGATGACGTCGCTCGGCACGTGCAGGTTGGTGATGCCTTTGTCGGAGTTGACCATCGCCAGGGAAGGGCGGGCGGCGTAGACCGCCTGGATGTCAGCTTCGATCTGCGCTTGCTGCTCGGCCGGCAGGGCCTTGATGCGGGCGTACAGGTCGCCGATGCCGTTGTTCAGGTTGAAGCCGATCTGTGCCAGCACGTCTGCGTGCTTGGCCAGGGCGTCTTTATAGAACTCGGCAACGATCTGGCCGAACATGATCGGGTCGGAGACCTTCATCATGGTGGCTTTCAGGTGGACCGACAGCAGCACGCCTTGTTTCTTGGCGTCTTCGATTTCAGCGGCGATAAAGCTGCGCAGCGCGTTCTTGCTCAGTACGGCGCTGTCGATGATTTCGCCGGCCTTGACGGTGGTCTTTTCTTTCAGGACGGTGGTGGTGCCGTCTTGGGCGACCAGCTCGATTTTGACCGCGTCAGCGGCTTCGATCTGTACGGCTTTTTCGCTGCCGTAGAAGTCGCCGTTGCTCATGTGGGCAACGTGGGACTTGGAGTCGGCAGCCCAGGCGCCCATCTTGTGCGGGTGCTTGCGAGCGTAGTTCTTGACCGACAGCGGCGCGCGGCGGTCGGAGTTGCCTTCGCGCAGTACCGGGTTCACGGCGCTGCCCTTGACCTTGTCGTAACGTGCACGGGTTTCTTTTTCCGCGTCGGTGGTTACGGTTTCCGGGTAGTCCGGCAGGGCATAGCCCTGGGCCTGCAGTTCCTTGATCGCCGCTTGCAGCTGAGGTGTCGAGGCGCTGATGTTAGGCAGCTTGATGATGTTGGCTTCAGGGGTAACGGCCAGGTCGCCCAGTTCGGCGAGGTGGTCCGGTACGGCCTTGGTGCCCAGTTGCTCGGGGAAGCTTGCGAGGATGCGCCCTGCGAGGGAGATGTCGCGGGTTTCCACGGCAATATCAGCGGAAGCGGTGAAGGCCTCTACGATAGGCAGCAGTGAATAGGTGGCGAGGGCTGGGGCTTCGTCGGTGAAGGTGTAGATGATCTTCGAGCGGGTGGGCATATTCGGATTAACTCTCTTCTTTGCTGAAAGCGTGCGCAGAAACTCGAGATGCGCCGGGTGGAGCGCGTTCGTTCAAAGTCATCCATGAGCGAAAGGTCGAGGTTTCTTCGCGGTGATGTTGGGTTGCATCAGTCGAGCGTCAAGCGGGTGGACTATTGTATTAGTCCTGCTTTGTAGCGGAGGGCCCTGTTCCAGAGCGGTCTGCCGTCGTGACTCTTTGGTCAGCGGCGGCATTATACATAGGTCGCTATGCTTACGCCGAGCCTTCATACAAAAGGTGTGTCGTCCATTGGTCTAAAGGTCGCAGGTACCGGATTACGCCTAAAGTCGCACGATGTGCTCAAGATTGGCGCTTTTCCCTTTGCTTTCAGGCTTGTAGGCGACAATTTATGCTGTTTTCGAGGCAAATGAGCATGGCGCGAGGTTTCAGTCGCCATTTATCTGGAGTAGGCTCGGACGCAGCCAGATGTTCAATCCATAGATGGAGTTCAGCATGGGATACAAGAAGATTCAGGTTCCGGCAGTCGGCGACAAAATCACCGTCAATGCAGACCATTCTCTCAATGTTCCTGACCAACCGATCATCCCTTATATCGAAGGTGACGGTATTGGCGTCGACATCAGCCCGGTGATGATCAAGGTGGTCGACGCAGCTGTTGAAAAGGCTTACGGCGGCAAGCGCAAAATCTCGTGGATGGAGGTGTACGCCGGCGAGAAGGCGACCCAAGTCTACGACCAGGACACCTGGCTGCCCCAGGAAACCCTGGATGCGGTCAAGGATTACGTGGTGTCCATCAAGGGTCCGCTGACCACCCCGGTCGGCGGCGGCATTCGTTCGTTGAACGTGGCCCTGCGTCAGCAACTCGACCTCTACGTGTGCCTGCGCCCGGTGCGCTGGTTCGAGGGTGTGCCCAGCCCGGTCAAGAAGCCAGGCGACGTGGACATGACCATCTTTCGCGAAAACTCCGAAGATATTTACGCCGGGATCGAGTGGAAGGCCGGCTCGCCGGAAGCGACAAAGGTCATCAAGTTCCTCAAGGAGGAAATGGGCGTTACCAAGATTCGTTTCGACCAGGATTGCGGCATTGGTATCAAGCCGGTATCGCTGGAAGGCACCAAGCGCCTTGCGCGCAAGGCCCTGCAGTATGTAGTGGATAACGATCGCGACTCGCTGACCATCGTGCACAAAGGCAACATCATGAAGTTCACCGAAGGGGCCTTCAAGGAGTGGGCCTACGAAGTGGCGGCTGAGGAGTTCGGTGCGACCCTGCTGGATGGCGGTCCGTGGATGCAGTTCAAGAACCCGAAGACCGGCAAGAATGTCGTGGTCAAGGATGCCATCGCCGATGCCATGCTCCAGCAGATCCTGCTGCGTCCGGCTGAGTATGACGTGATCGCGACCCTCAACCTGAACGGCGACTACCTGTCCGACGCCCTGGCAGCAGAGGTGGGTGGTATTGGTATTGCGCCGGGTGCCAACCTGTCCGACACCGTCGCCATGTTCGAGGCTACCCACGGTACTGCGCCTAAGTATGCGGGCAAGGACCAGGTCAATCCGGGCTCATTGATCCTGTCGGCGGAAATGATGCTGCGCCATATGGGCTGGACCGAAGCGGCTGACCTGATCATCAAGGGTACCAATGGCGCTATCTCGGCCAAGACCGTGACCTATGACTTCGAGCGCCTGATGGATGGCGCGAAGCTGGTGTCGTCGTCGGGCTTTGGGGATGCGCTGATTTCGCATATGTAAAGGTGTGTCACAAAAAAACCGGCCATCCCAAGTCGATTGGGTGGCCGGTTTTTTATCGCATTTCACTCGCTTCGCGGGGGTCAGGCCGTTTGTTTCTTTTCTTTATGAGCGGTTGATGGCGTGTTTTTCTCATGTGTTTCAGCTTTCACTGCATCGATGTTCACGGCGTGCAGCCCTTTCGGTCCTTGAATGATTTCAAAGCTCACAGCTTGGCCAGCCTTCAGCGTTTTATACCCATCCATGATAATCGCTGAGTAGTGCGCAAAAAGGTCCTCGGTTTTACCCTCTTCATTAACAAAACCATATCCCTTGGCATTGTTGAACCACTTGACCTTGCCACTGATCTTGACGCCAGACATACCCATATCCCTCTGCACCAGACTCCATCACTGGAGTATCATCCAGTTTATCCGTCCTAACCCGAATAAATAAGGTTGACTGCGCGGACCTTTTTTACCCACTGTGGGTTCTATTGGTTGTAACACCGATTTGCCGATAGTCAAGGCGACCGGGTGGTCAGGAGTTGAAATTCTGACAGGTCGCCCCCACCACTGTATTTGAACCACTGACGAACCTTTCTTTCCATGCATGCAATCAGCCAGATTCGACTAACATTCAATCAGGATCGACCGGATCACGAACACGATGACGACGGTTCTGCAGGCATTGCTGTTCAGGAGGCCAAGCCTGCTTTACAGGCGCCGCCGATGTACAAGGTGGTTTTGTTCAACGATGACTACACACCGATGGATTTCGTGGTCGAAGTGCTCGAGGTGTTTTTTAACCTGAACCGCGAGTTGGCGACCAAGGTAATGCTGGCCGTTCACACAGAAGGACGGGCAGTATGTGGAGTGTTTACCCGTGACATCGCCGAGACAAAGGCCATGCAGGTCAACCAGTACGCCAGGGAAAGCCAGCATCCGCTACTCTGTGAAATCGAGAAGGACGGTTAACGCCGACCACTTGGGTATGAGGTGAAGCTATGTTAAACCGCGAGCTCGAAGTCACCCTCAATCTTGCCTTCAAGGAGGCTCGTTCGAAGCGTCATGAATTCATGACCGTCGAACACCTGCTGCTGGCACTTTTGGATAACGAAGCTGCCGCCACGGTTCTGCGTGCGTGCGGCGCCAATCTCGACAAACTCAAGCATGACCTGCAGGAGTTTATCGACTCCACCACGCCACTGATCCCCGTGCATGACGAGGACCGCGAAACCCAGCCAACCCTGGGCTTCCAGCGGGTATTGCAGCGTGCTGTTTTCCACGTACAGAGCTCCGGTAAGCGTGAAGTCACGGGCGCCAATGTGCTTGTGGCGATCTTCAGCGAACAGGAAAGCCAGGCAGTGTTCCTGCTCAAGCAGCAGAGCGTTGCCCGTATTGATGTCGTCAACTACATCGCCCACGGTATCTCCAAGGTGCCTGGGCACGGCGATCATTCCGAGGGTGAGCAGGATATGCAGGACGACGAGGGTGGTGAGTCCTCTTCTTCAAGCAACCCGCTGGATGCCTATGCCAGCAACCTCAATGAGCTGGCGCGCCAGGGGCGGATCGATCCGTTGGTGGGGCGTGAACTCGAGGTCGAGCGTGTAGCGCAGATCCTTGCGCGCCGTCGCAAGAACAATCCGTTGCTGGTGGGTGAGGCGGGCGTGGGTAAGACCGCGATTGCCGAAGGCCTGGCCAAGCGCATCGTCGACAACCAGGTGCCGGACCTGCTGGCCAACAGTGTCGTCTACTCCCTTGACCTGGGCGCGTTGCTCGCCGGGACCAAGTACCGTGGCGATTTCGAGAAGCGTTTCAAGGCCCTGCTCGGCGAGCTGAAAAAACGCCCGCAGGCGATCCTGTTCATCGACGAGATCCACACCATCATTGGTGCGGGCGCGGCATCCGGTGGGGTGATGGATGCTTCCAACCTGCTCAAGCCGTTGCTGTCGTCGGGTGATATCCGCTGCATCGGTTCGACCACCTTCCAGGAATTCCGTGGCATCTTCGAGAAAGACCGTGCGCTGGCGCGTCGCTTCCAGAAAGTCGACGTGTCCGAGCCCTCGGTTGAAGACACCATCGGCATTCTGCGCGGGCTCAAGGGGCGTTTTGAAGCGCACCACGGCATCGAGTACACCGATGAGGCGCTGCGTGCAGCCGCTGAGCTGGCGTCGCGCTACATCAATGACCGGCACATGCCGGACAAGGCCATCGACGTGATCGACGAGGCAGGGGCCTACCAGCGCCTGCAGCCGGTCGAGAAGCGTGTGAAGCGCATCGACGTACCTCAGGTCGAGGACATTGTCGCGAAAATCGCGCGGATTCCGCCAAAACACGTCAACAGTTCCGACAAGGAGCTGCTGCGTAACCTTGAGCGCGACCTCAAGCTCACCGTGTTCGGCCAGGACGCGGCGATCGACGCGTTGTCCACCGCGATCAAGCTGTCGCGTGCGGGCCTCAAGTCGCCGGACAAGCCTGTCGGTTCGTTCCTGTTCGCCGGTCCTACCGGTGTCGGCAAGACCGAGGCGGCACGGCAATTGGCCAAGGCCATGGGGATCGAGCTGGTGCGCTTCGACATGTCCGAATACATGGAGCGTCACACTGTGTCGCGCCTGATCGGTGCGCCTCCGGGCTATGTCGGTTTCGACCAGGGCGGCCTGTTGACCGAAGCGATCACCAAGCAGCCACATTGCGTACTGCTGCTCGATGAGATCGAGAAGGCCCACCCGGAAGTCTTCAACCTGCTGCTGCAGGTGATGGACCACGGGACCCTGACCGACAACAACGGGCGCAAGGCGGACTTCCGCAATGTCATCGTGATCATGACCACCAACGCCGGTGCCGAGACGGCCGCGCGGGCTTCGATCGGCTTTACTCATCAGGATCACTCGTCTGATGCGATGGAAGTGATCAAGAAGAGCTTCACGCCGGAGTTCCGCAACCGTCTGGACACCATTATCCAATTTGGTCGCCTCAGCCATGAGGTCATCAAGAGTGTGGTGGACAAGTTCCTCACCGAGCTTCAGGCGCAGTTGGAAGACAAGCGCGTGCAGCTGGATGTCACGGAAGCGGCGCGCAGCTGGATCGCCGAAGGTGGCTACGATGCGGCAATGGGCGCTCGCCCAATGGCGCGTCTGATCCAGGACAAGATCAAGCGGCCACTGGCCGAAGAGATCCTGTTTGGCGAGCTTTCCGACCATGGTGGCGTGGTGCATATCGACCTGAAGGATGGCGAGCTGACCTTTGAGTTCGAAACCACGGCTGAAATGGCCTGATCGTTCTGCAGTAACACAAAAGGCGCCGCAAGGCGCCTTTTTGCTGTCTTGAAATGCCAATTGTCAGAACAATGAAGATCCAGTGTGGGAGGGGGCAGGCCCCTCCCACAGGAATCCTCGGTGTTTGAGAAATCCCGCGCGCACAAAAACGCCCGGCATAACCGGGCGTTTTGTATTGACTTGCTTAGCGAGCGCGGTAAGTGATGCGCCCTTTGCTCAAGTCATAGGGCGTCAGCTCGACGCGCACTTTGTCACCGGTAAGAATACGAATGTAGTTCTTGCGCATCTTGCCGGAGATATGCGCGGTTACGACGTGCCCATTTTCCAACTCCACACGAAACATGGTGTTGGGCAGGGTGTCGACGACAGTGCCTTCCATTTCGAAGCTGTCTTCTTTCGACATGCAGTAAAGCCCTCGGTATCCAGTGAATGGCCCGGTGCAACTGCGCCAGGCAAAAGCGGCGTGCATTGTGCCCGAAAAAGGGTGTTTAAGCCAAGGGGTTCTAGTTAAGCGTGACCCATCTTTGATTAATCAGCAGTTCTATGGGGCGATATTGGGTCTTGTAGTTCATCTTTTTGCAGTTCTTGATCCAGTATCCGAGGTACACCGCCTCGAGTTCCAGGCGCAGTGCTTCACCGATTTGCCAGAGGATCGCGAAACGCCCGAGGCTACGCCGCTCTTCGGCCGGCTCGTAGAAGGTATAGACCGCTGACAGGCCGTTAGGCAGCAAATCGGTCACGGCGACGGCCACCAGGCGGCCGTCCGCGCGAAATTCGTAGAAGCGTGAGAACGGCAGGTCACGCACCAGGAAGGTGGAAAATTGGTCGCGGCTCGGTGGGAACATATCGCCGTCGGCGTGGCGCTGCTCGATATAGCGCTGGTACAGGTCGAAGTATTCTTCGGTGAATCGTGGTTTGGCAGCCGTCACCGTCAAGTCGGCGTTGCGCTTGAGGATGCGTTTCTGATTGCGGTCCGGTAGAAACTGCGCCACGGGGATGCGTGCCGGCACGCAGGCATTGCAGTTCTGGCAGTGGGGCCGGTACAGATGATCGCCGCTGCGCCGAAAACCCATTTCCGAGAGATCGGCATACACGTGCACATCCATTGGCTGGCTGGGGTCGAGGAACAGCGTGGTGGCCTGCTCGTCGGGCAGATAGCTGCAAGAGTGGGGTTGAGTGGCATAAAACTTCAAACGCGCCAACTCGGTCATGATCAACCCTCGGATAAGCTTTGAAATAAGTGTAAGCCAGGTGCGCGGATGTCGCCTAAGAAACCCATGGCCCGCAATTGCGTTGGTCCAGGTGGTCGCGTAGGAAGCCGGCAAATTCACTGCGAGGAATGGCGCGAGCACCCAGGCTATGCAGGTGATCATTGGGCATTTGGCAATCGATCAGTGCAAAGCCCCAGGCCTGTAGTTGCCGTGTGAGTGTAGCGAAGCCGAATTTTGAGGCATTGTCGGCACGGCTGAACATGGATTCGCCAAAAAACAGCTGGCCCATCGCCAGGCCATACAGTCCGCCCACCAGCACGCCCTCGTCCCATACCTCGACCGAGTGCGCATAGCCGCGCTGATGCAGTTCCAGGTAGGCGCGCTGGATACCTTCGGTGATCCAGGTGCCATCAGCATACGCGCGCGGCGCGGCGCACGCTTGGATGACGGCGGCAAAGTCCTGGTCGAAGGTCACGGTGTAGCGCTGCTGGCGCAATAGTTTGCCCAGGCTGCGGGAGACATGCAGTTCGTCGGGGAATATCACTGTGCGCGGGTCCGGCGACCACCAGAGGATCGGCTGGCCCTCCGAGAACCAGGGAAAGCAGCCGTGGCGGTAGGCTTGTACCAGTCGTTCGGCCGACAGGTCGCCACCGGCGGCGAGCAGGCCATTGGGTTCGCGCATGGCCTTGGCCAGCGGGGGGAATGTCAGTGAGTCGCGTTGTAACCAGGTCAGCATGGCATCCAGGCTTACGGAAGGGGAGGGGAGTGGCAGGCGGATCGCCTGCCCCAAGGGGTGTGATTATTGTCGACGCAGCGCTGTGGGGCCAGTCCGAATCGGCTGTTGACGTGCATAAGCATGAGCGGGTGTTTCTGCAACTCTCTGCGTGAGGCGTGGTCGTAATCGGGTCTGGCCCATGCAGGCCATTTGCCAAGCTTGCCTGGATTGGTAAAAACAGCTCATAAGCCTTTGTCAGCAAAGACAATGCATGCTCAAATTGAACATGTTGTGACACGCAATTGGCTATGCTGCTCTAAGAAAGCCAAGTGGCGTGGCAACAGGAACACAAACCCGTACAATGCGGCCATTGTGGCGTTATCGCCATTTCATCCAGCAATCGCCCAGTGTTAAAAGTAGATTCCACGACGTTCGTTCATTTTTCAGCTGCTCGGATTGGGCAGTATTTGCACTTATTCAACAGATGGACGCGCTAACAGGCGCAGGAAAAGACCCGTTTTGAAGAAATCCGCCGCAACACCTAAAGCAGCCATCGTGCCGGCCTGGCGTCAGCACCTGCACTATCGACTCAAGGAAGGCGCGCTGATCGCTATCGGCGCCCTGTGCCTGTTCCTGATGATGGCCTTGCTCACCTATGGCAAGGACGATCCGGGCTGGAGCCACAACAGCAAGATCGAAGACGTGCAGAACTTCGGTGGGCCTGCCGGCTCCTACAGCGCCGATATCCTGTTCATGGTGCTGGGTTATTTCGCTTACATTTTCCCCTTGCTGCTGGCGATCAAGACCTGGCAGATCTTCCGCCAGCGCCACGAGCCGTGGCAGTGGAGCGGCTGGCTGTTTTCCTGGCGCCTGATCGGCCTGGTGTTCCTGGTGCTGTCGGGTGCCGCCCTGGCGCATATTCATTTCCATGCACCCACCGGCCTGCCGGCGGGCGCGGGCGGGGCGCTGGGCGAAAGCCTCGGCGACCTGGCGCGCAAGACCCTGAATATCCAGGGCAGCACCCTGATGTTCATCGCGCTGTTCCTGTTCGGCCTCACGGTGTTCACCGACCTGTCGTGGTTCAAGGTGATGGACGTGACCGGTAAGATCACCCTTGACCTGCTGGAGTTGTTCCAGGGTGCCGCCAACCGCTGGTGGGCCGCCCGTGTCGAGCGCAAGCGCATGGTGGCGCAACTGCGCGAAGTCGACACCCGCGTCAACGAAGTGGTGGCCCCAAGCACACCGGACCGCCGTGAGCAGGCCAAGGTCAAGGAACGCCTGATCGAACGCGAGCAGGCCCTGAGCAAGCACATGTCGGACCGCGAGAAGCAGGTGCCGCCGGTAATCGCCCCGGCGCCGCCCAAGCCGGCCGAGCCTAGCCACCGCGTGCAGAAAGAGAAACAGGCGCCGTTGTTTGTCGACAGCGCCGTGGAAGGCACCTTGCCGCCGATCTCGATCCTCGACCCGGCCGAAAAGAAACAACTCAACTATTCCCCCGAGTCCCTGGCGGCCGTCGGCCATTTGCTGGAAATCAAACTCAAGGAGTTCGGCGTCGAAGTGTCGGTGGACTCGATTCACCCCGGCCCGGTGATTACCCGTTACGAAATCCAGCCGGCCGCTGGCGTAAAAGTCAGCCGCATTTCCAACCTGGCCAAAGACCTGGCGCGCTCCCTGGCCGTGACCAGCGTGCGCGTGGTGGAAGTGATCCCCGGCAAGACCACCGTGGGTATCGAGATTCCCAACGAAGACCGCCAGATCGTGCGTTTCTCCGAAGTGCTGTCGACGCCCGAGTACGACAACTTCAAGTCGCCGGTCACCCTGGCCCTGGGCCACGACATCGGCGGCAAGCCGGTGATCACCGACCTTGCAAAAATGCCTCACCTGCTCGTGGCCGGTACCACCGGTTCGGGTAAATCGGTGGGCGTGAACGCGATGATCCTGTCGATCCTGTTCAAGTCCGGCCCGGAAGACGCCAAGCTGATCATGATCGACCCGAAGATGCTCGAGCTGTCGATCTACGAAGGCATTCCGCACCTGCTCTGCCCTGTGGTCACCGACATGAAGGACGCCGCCAACGCCCTGCGCTGGAGCGTTGCCGAGATGGAACGCCGCTACAAGCTGATGGCGAAGATGGGCGTGCGTAACCTGTCAGGCTTCAACGCCAAGGTCAAGGAAGCCCAGGACGCCGGCACGCCGCTGACCGACCCGCTGTACAAGCGCGAAAGTATCCATGACGAAGCACCGCTGCTGAGCAAGCTGCCGACCATCGTGGTGGTGGTCGATGAGTTTGCCGACATGATGATGATCGTCGGCAAGAAGGTCGAAGAGCTGATCGCGCGTATCGCCCAGAAGGCGCGGGCGGCCGGTATTCACTTGATCCTCGCCACCCAGCGTCCGTCGGTGGACGTGATCACCGGCCTGATCAAGGCCAACATCCCGACCCGCATGGCGTTCCAGGTGTCGAGCAAGATCGACTCACGGACCATCATCGACCAGGGCGGCGCCGAGCAACTGCTGGGCCACGGTGACATGCTCTACATGCCGCCCGGCACCAGTCTGCCGATCCGCGTTCACGGCGCCTTCGTGTCCGATGATGAAGTACACCGCGTGGTGGAAGCCTGGAAGCTGCGTGGCGCGCCCGAATACAACGACGACATCCTTGCCGGTGTCGAAGAGGCCGGCAGTGGCTTCGACGGTGGCAGCAGCGGTGGTGACGATGATGCCGAGACCGATGCGCTGTACGACGAAGCCGTGGCCTTCGTGCTGGAAAGCCGCCGCGCCTCGATTTCTGCGGTGCAGCGCAAGCTCAAGATTGGCTACAACCGCGCCGCGCGCATGATCGAGGCTATGGAAAACGCTGGCGTCGTCACCGCAATGAACACCAACGGCTCGCGCGAAGTCCTTGCTCCTGGGCAGGCGCGCGACTGATTCCGTGCCGCGTGGCAGCACGCGGCGCGCCCTTACGACTCAATGAGGACTCCCATGCGTCTTATCCGCATGCTGTTGTTGCCGGCACTGGCCCTGACCGCTGTTTCGGCCCACGCTGACCCGGCCTCCGTTGCCAGCCTGAAAAACCTGTTGGACAAATCCCAGACCCTGACTGCGCGCTTCTCCCAGCTCACGCTGGATGCCGGCGGTACCCAGTTGCAGGAAACCGCTGGCGAGATGGCCGTGCAGCGCCCAGGGCTGTTCTACTGGCACACGGAAGGCAAGGCCGAGCAGACCATCGTCTCGGACGGCCAGAAAGTCACCCTGTGGGACCCGGACCTGGAGCAGGCGACCATCAAGAAGCTGGACCCGCGCCTGAACCAGACTCCGGCGCTGCTGCTCTCGGGCGACGTGTCGAAAATCAACGACAGCTTCGACATCACCTCCAAGCAGACCAGCAACGTGATCGAGTTCACCCTCAAGCCGAAATCCAAGGACACGCTGTTTGACACGTTGTCCCTGTCGTTCGGCAACGGTGTGATCAATAACATGCGCCTGGTCGACAGCGTCGGTCAGCGCACCGATATCCTGTTCTCCGGGGTCAAGGCCAACCAGCCGGTACCGGCGTCCAAGTTCAAGTTCGACATCCCCAAGGGTGCCGACGTGATCCAGGAATAAACTCCCCAGAGGTTTCAAGCGCTGCCCATGGATCTGTTTCGAAGTGACCCGATTGCCCAGCCTTTGGCCGCGCGCTTGCGCTCGACCAACCTGGATGAGTACGTCGGTCAGGAACACCTGCTCGCTCGCGGCAAGCCGTTGCGCGAAGCCCTGGAGCAGGGTGCGCTGCACTCGATGATTTTCTGGGGGCCGCCGGGCGTGGGTAAGACCACCCTGGCGCGGCTGCTGGCAAAGGTCTCGGATGCGCACTTCGAAACGGTCTCGGCCGTGCTGGCCGGGGTCAAGGAGATCCGCCAGGCCGTCGAGGTGGCCAAACAGCAGGCCGGGCAGTACGGCAAGCGCACCATCCTGTTTGTCGATGAAGTGCATCGCTTCAACAAGTCGCAGCAGGATGCATTCCTGCCCTATGTCGAGGACGGCACGCTGATTTTTATCGGTGCGACCACCGAGAACCCTTCCTTCGAATTGAATAACGCCTTGCTCTCGCGTGCGCGGGTCTATGTGCTTAAAAGCCTGGACGAAGCCGCGATGCAAAAGCTGTTGCACCGCGCCCTGAGCGAAGACAAGGGTCTGGGCAAGCGCCAGCTGAGTCTCAGCGACGAAGGCTTCAAGATCCTGCTTACCGCCGCCGACGGCGACGGTCGGCGCTTTCTCAACCTGCTGGAGAACGCCTCCGACCTGGCCGAAGACGGCAGCGAGATTGGCGTCGACCTGCTGCAAAGCCTGCTCGGCGATACGCGTCGGCGGTTCGACAAGGGCGGCGAAGCCTTCTACGACCAGATTTCGGCGCTGCACAAGTCCGTGCGCGGCTCCAACCCGGACGGCGCGCTGTATTGGTTTGCGCGCATGATCGACGGCGGCTGCGACCCGCTGTACCTGGCGCGGCGCGTGGTGCGCATGGCCAGTGAAGACATCGGCAACGCCGACCCGCGCGCCCTGAGCCTGTGCCTGGCTGCATGGGAGGTGCAGGAGCGCCTCGGCAGCCCGGAGGGTGAGCTGGCGGTGGCCCAGGCCATCACGTACCTGGCGTGCGCGCCGAAAAGCAATGCGGTGTACATGGGCTTCAAGTCCGCCCTGCGTGCCGCCGCTGAACATGGTTCCCTCGAAGTGCCGCTGCACCTGCGCAACGCGCCGACCAAGTTGATGAAACAACTGGGCTACGGTGATGAATACCGCTATGCCCATGATGAGCCGGACGCTTATGCCGCCGGCGAAGACTATTTCCCCGACGAGCTTGAGCCGCAGCCGTTCTACCAGCCGGTGCCCCGTGGCCTGGAGCTGAAGATCGGTGAAAAGCTCAATCACCTCGCCCAACTCGACCGCCTCAGCCCCAAACAGCGGAGAAAGTAGTGCTCAAGACGATTCTTGCCGTGTCCGCAGCCGGCATCGCTGGTACATTATTGCGTTTCGCCACCAGTACGTGGGTGAGCGCCAATTGGCCGAAGCATTTTTATGCGGCGACCCTGGCGGTCAACCTGGTGGGTTGCCTGATCATCGGGTTGCTGTACGGCTGGTTCCTGTTGCGCCCGGAAGTACCGATTGAAATTCGCACCGGCTTGATTGTCGGTTTTGTAGGCGGTCTGACGACCTTTTCATCCTTTTCACTGGATACGCTGCGCCTGCTGGAAAGCGGGCAGGCCCTGGTCGCCTTCGGGTACCTGGGCATCAGCGTGTTCGGCGGGCTGCTCGCCACCTGGGCTGGCCTGTCCTTGACCAAACTTTGATAAACGAGAGACCGACATGCTCGATTCCAAACTGTTACGTAGCAACCTTCAGGACGTAGCGGACCGCCTGGCATCCCGTGGCTTTGCCTTGGATGTTGCGCGCATCGAAGCGCTGGAAGAACAGCGCAAGACCGTCCAGACCCGCACCGAAGCACTGCAGGCTGAGCGTAATGCGCGTTCCAAATCCATCGGTCAGGCCAAGCAACGTGGCGAAGACATCGCACCGTTGATGGCGGACGTCGAGCGCATGGGCACCGAGCTGTCCGACGGCAAGGTCGAGCTGGAAGGCATTCAGTCCGAGCTGGATTCGATCCTGCTGGGCATCCCCAACCTGCCGCATGAGTCCGTGCCGATTGGCGAAGACGAAGACGGCAACGTCGAAGTGCGCCGCTGGGGCACGCCAACGGCCTTTGATTTCGAGATCAAGGACCACGTCGCCCTGGGCGAATTGACCGGTGGCCTGGATTTCGAAACCGCTGCCAAAATGTCCGGTGCGCGCTTTGCCTTGCTGCGCGGCCCGATCGCACGCATGCACCGTGCGCTGGCGCAGTTCATGATCAACCTGCACACCGGTGAACACGGTTACGAAGAGGCTTACACCCCGTACCTGGTTCAGGCGCCTGCATTGATGGGCACCAGCCAATTGCCGAAGTTCGAGGAAGACCTGTTCAAGATCAGCCGAGATGGCGAAGCCGATCTGTACCTGATCCCGACCGCCGAAGTGTCGCTGACCAATATCGTTGCCGGCGAGATCCTCGATGCCAAGCAACTGCCGCTCAAGTTCGTCGCCCACAGCCCGTGCTTCCGCAGTGAAGCCGGCGCCTCGGGTCGTGACACCCGCGGCATGATCCGCCAGCACCAGTTCGACAAGGTCGAGATGGTGCAAGTGGTTGAGCCGTCGACCTCCATGGAAGCCCTGGAAGGCCTGACCGCCAACGCCGAACGCGTCCTGCAGCTGCTGGAGCTGCCGTACCGCGTCCTGGCGCTGTGCACCGGCGACATGGGCTTCAGCGCCGTGAAGACCTACGACCTCGAAGTGTGGGTACCCAGCCAGGACAAATACCGCGAGATTTCGTCGTGCTCCAACTGCGGTGATTTTCAGGCCCGGCGCATGCAGGCGCGTTTCCGTAACCCGGAAACCGGCAAGCCGGAACTGGTGCACACCCTCAACGGTTCGGGCCTGGCTGTAGGTCGCACCCTGGTGGCGGTGCTGGAAAACTACCAGCAGGCTGATGGTTCGATCCGCGTGCCTGAGGTGCTCAAGCCTTACATGGCGGGCGTTGAGGTCATCCGCTAAATGGAATTTCTGCCGCTGTTTCATAACCTGCGCGGCAGTCGTGTGCTGGTCGTCGGTGGAGGGGAGATTGCCTTGCGCAAATCCCGTCTGCTGGCTGATGCCGGCGCAGTGCTGCGGGTGGTTGCTCCCCAGATCGAAGACCAGTTGCGTGAGCTGGTGCAGGGCAGTGGCGGGGAAATGATTCTGCGCGGTTATCAGGAGGCTGACCTTGAAGGCTGCACCCTGATTATCGCGGCGACCGACGACGAGCCACTGAATGCGCAAGTGTCCAGTGACGCCAAGCGTCGTTGCGTACCGGTCAATGTGGTGGACGCGCCGGCCTTGTGCAGCGTGATCTTCCCGGCGATTGTCGACCGCTCGCCCTTGGTGATCGCGGTGTCCAGCGGCGGCGATGCGCCGGTGCTGGCGCGCTTGATCCGCGCCAAGCTGGAAACCTGGATTCCGTCCACCTACGGCCAGTTGGCCGGGCTGGCGGCTCGGTTTCGTGCCCAGGTCAAAGGCTTGTACCCGGATGTGCAGCAGCGTCGGGCGTTCTGGGAAGAAGTGTTCCAGGGTCCGATTGCCGACCGTCAGTTGGCCGGGCAGGGCGATGAGGCTGAGCGTCTGTTGATCGAAAAGGTCAACGGCGCGCCGCCTTATGCGCCGGGCGAGGTGTATCTGGTAGGTGCCGGCCCGGGCGACCCGGACCTGCTGACCTTCCGTGCCCTGCGGCTGATGCAGCAAGCCGATGTGGTGCTGTACGACCGCCTGGTGGCGCCGGCCATTCTGGAGCTGTGCCGTCGTGATGCCGAGCGTATCTACGTCGGTAAACGCCGCGCCGACCACGCCGTGCCGCAGGACCAGATCAACCAGCAACTGGTGGACCTGGCCAAGCAAGGCAAGCGCGTGCTGCGCCTCAAGGGTGGCGATCCGTTCATCTTTGGCCGTGGCGGTGAAGAAATCGAAGAACTGGCGGCCCATGGCATCCCGTTCCAGGTGGTGCCGGGTATCACCGCAGCCAGTGGTTGCGCGGCGTACGCCGGGATTCCGCTGACCCATCGTGACTATGCGCAGTCGGTACGCTTTATCACCGGGCACTTGAAGAATGGGACGTCGGACCTGCCTTGGAGTGACCTGGTAGGGCCGTCGCAGACCTTGGTGTTCTACATGGGCTTGATTGGCTTGCCGATCATCTGTGAGCAACTGATCAAGCACGGTCGCGCCGCGGATACCCCGGCGGCGTTGATCCAGCAGGGCACCACGTCCAACCAGCGCGTGTTTACCGGCACCCTGGCGGACCTGCCGCGCATGGTGGCGGAGCATGAAGTGCATGCGCCGACCTTGGTGATTGTCGGTGAGGTGGTGGTGTTGCGCGAGAAGCTGAAGTGGTTTGAAGGCGCCCAGTCACAAGTCTGAGCACCTGCACACACATCAACTGTAGGAGCGAGCTTGCTCGCGAAAATCGTCAACGATAACGCGCCCATCCTGAATGCACGCGGTGTTTTTGAGTTCTTCGCGAGCAAGCTCGCTCCTACGGGTTTTGTATCAGCTCCAAACGCCTTTGCTGGTTAGCTTCACTCGATCATGCCCGGCATCAAACGCCTGTAACGGCCCCTTCGGCACAATCCCCGTCGGGTTGATGGTGCGGTGGCTCGCATAGTAATGCCCCTTGATGTGCTCAAAATCCACCGTCTCGGCCACGCCCGGCCACTGATACATCTCCCTCAGCCAGTTCGACAAGTTCGGATAATCGGCAATCCGCCGCACATTGCATTTGAAGTGGCTGTAATACACCGCATCAAAACGAATCAGCGTGGTGAACAACCGCACATCCGCCTCGGTCAGGTACTCGCCGGCCAGGTAGCGGTGGTCGCCCAAGTGCTGTTCCAGATGGTCCAGTTCGGCAAACACATCATCAAACGCGCTTTCATACGCTTTTTGTGAGGTGGCAAAGCCTGCGCGATACACGCCATTGTTCACGGCCGGGTAGATCCGCTCGTTCAGCTCATCGATGGTCGCCCGCAGCGGCTCGGGGTAGAAGTTCAGGGTGTTGCCGGTCAGCCCGTTGAACGCGCTGTTGAACATGCGGATGATCTCCGCCGATTCATTGCTGACGATGCGGTTGAGCTGCTTGTCCCACAGCACCGGCACGGTGACGCGGCCGGTGTAGTCGGCGGTGTCGGCGGTATAGCGCTGGTGCATGAATTCGAAACCATCGAGCTTATCGCCGGTGGAGCCGTGGGATTTGTCGAAGGTCCAGCCGTTTTCCAGCATCAGCCAGCTGACCACGGACACGTCGATCAAGCTTTCCAGGCCCTTGAGCTTGCGCAGGATCAGGGTGCGGTGGGCCCATGGACAAGCCAGGGACACGTAGAGGTGGTAGCGACCGGCCTCGGCCTTGAAGCCGCCTTCGCCGCTGGGCCCGGGCTGGCCATCGGCGGTCACCCAGTGGCGGCGCTGTGCCTGTTCCCGCTGGAAAGCGCCATCTGCACTACTTTCGTACCACTGGTCTTTCCAGTGTCCTTCGATCAGTAAACCCATGACTGGCTCCTTGACTAATAAGCGTTGGAGCCCAGTCTAAAGGGATGAGTTCGAACTAAAAGCGCAAAGACCGGGCGCGAATCATCGATTAAATCGATTTGTCCCGCGCATCCCAGTATTGCCGGGCCAATTCGAACGCCTGTTCCCGTGAGTGGCCGAGGCCGCGCAAGGCCAGGGCCATGGTGGCGATCAGCGCCAGTTGCGGGTAGCTGTCCTCTACGTCGCCGCGCCATACCGCCTTCAAGTGTTCAGGCTCCAGGGTTGCCGGCTTGACGTGGCGCTGGTCGGAGAGGGCGGGCCATTCTTCATCCCAGCTTTCGCCACCGGTGGTGCCGTAGAGGTGGCTGATGGTGTCAGGGTTGATCTCGACTTCGCCGCCGTCGCCCTTCACCACGATCACATGATCGCCAAGCAGGCCGCTGGCATCGCGATGCACGTCCTGATAACCCGGGTGGAAGATGCTTTGCAGGCCGCAGCGCGCGTTCAGCGGGTTGAGCAGGCGCGCCAGGGAGTGGATCGGCGAGCGCAGGCCCAGGGTGTTGCGCAGGTCGATCATGCGTTGCAGTTGCGGCGCCCAATCGCCCAGCGGGATAAACGCCAGGTTGCCTTGCTCAAACGCGGTCCCGACCTGCTGCCAATTGCGGCACAGGGGGATTTGCAGGGTTTGCAGCAATTGTTCGGTGTACAGCCGGCCCGCCGTGTGTGCGCCGCCGCCGTGCATGAGGATGCGCACACCATTTTGCGCCAGGCACTTGGCGGCCAGCAGGAACCAAGGCAGGTGACGCTTCTTGCCGGCGTAGGTCGGCCAGTCGACATCCACATTCAGTGCCGGGGCGTTCAGGCGTTCACGCACGGCTTCGGTAAAACCGGCGAGTTCTTCCGGGCTTTCTTCCTTGTGGCGCAGCAGCATCAGGAAGGCGCCGAGCTGGGTGTCTTCGACTTTTTCGTCGAGCAGCATGCCCATGGCTTCACGGGCCTCGTCGCGGGTGAGGTTGCGCGCGCCGCGCTTGCCTTTGCCCAGGATGCGCACGAACTGCGCAAACGGATGCTCGGCAGGGGTTTCAAGGGTCAGTGGGGCAAAGTCGGTCATAAGCAATTCGTCGGCCGGGGCAGGCCCGCCAGCTTGGCGGCGAGTTTGGCGGGAGTGCCGTTGAACAGTGTGTTGAGGTGCAGGCTGTTGCCCTTCTGCGGGCCGAGCTTCAAGGCGGTGTACTTGATCAGCGGGCGCGTGGCGGGGGACAGCTGGAATTCGGCATAGAACTGGCGCAGCAGTTCGAGGATCTGCCAATGATCCGGGGTCAATTCCAGGCCTTCGGCGGCGGCCAGGGCGTTGGCCACTTCAGGGGACCATTCGTTCAGGTCGACGAGGTAACCGTCCTTGTCCAGATCCAGGGTGCGCGCGCCTACGGTCAGGGTGTTCATAGCCAGGTGTTGACCTTGCTGTACTCGAGCGACAGCTGCACGAAACCCGGGTAGTCCACGCTGTCGGCCCAGTCGGGTAGCGGCAGATTGCGCGCTTGCATGTCTTCGGCCAACACAAAGACCTTCACCCCCTTGGTGTGCAGGGCCGGGTTGTGCAGCCCATAGGCGCCATCGCCGCAGAGAAGGATCGCATCCTCGGCGCCACAGATACGCAGGCAGCTGTCGAGGCGGTTATCAGTAAAAGGAGAGTGAGACACCACATGTAAAGTCGACATCAGAGGGTTATCACCTGGTCGTAACGGTCAATCAGCCTGGAGATCGCTTCGCTGTCCAGCGGCTGGGCATTGGACGGCTGCGTCAGCCCGCGCTCACCCAGGCTGTGGTTGCAGGCGAACACGTCATCGATGCCGAACAGGCCCAATGCCTGCAGGTTGGCGCTGAGGTCTTTTTGCTGCACGGCCTTGGCGTCCTGGTGCGGCGCCAGTTGGAACACGCCGTCATCCATGAACAGCACGCCGATCGGCAGATCAAACGCGCCCCCGGCCAGCACTATATCCAGCGCTTCGCGCGCGCTCGGCCCGGACCATGGCGCCTGGCGGCTGATCACTAACAAGGATTTGGACATGTCACGGCCCTCCAAAACAGATCAGGCGGTCGGCGGCCTGGGCGGCGTCATGCAATTGCCCCAGGCCCGATAACGCCCAGGGTGCATCCAGGTTGACCGCGCTGCGTTGATAGCGCGTGGCTTCTTCCTGGTTAAGCACGCCACGGCGCAAGGCGGCAGCGATGCACACCACGCCGTCGAGTTGATGTGTGCTGACAAACTCACGCCATTGGCGGGCGATGTCCTGCTCATCCTGGGGGGCAACGATGTTATTGGCGGCGCTGTAGACGCCGTCCTGATAGAAAAACAGCCGCACAATCTCATGCCCGCCGGCCAACGCCGCCTGTGCAAACAGCAGGGCGCGGCGCGAGGAGGGCGCGTGGGCGGCGGAAAACAGTGCAATCGCAAACTTCATGGAACTCTCTGCAAGCAAACGTGGGGCAATGATAAAGCCGCCGCCACGAAAAAGCCCGCCATGATCAAAACGGTCACCTTCGATGATCGTTCTGACGATTGCCGGTAGGCGCCAGGCTGCCTAGTCTGTGTGAATTCGAAACCCAAATGGAGTCCCCATGTCAGGTCCCTTGGCGTCCCTCAAAGTGCTGGATTTTTCCACCTTGCTGCCTGGCCCGTTCGCATCGTTGATGCTGGCGGACATGGGCGCCGAGGTACTGCGGATCGAATCCCCCACGCGCGTGGACCTGCTGCGGGTGCTGCCGCCCCATGACCAGGGGACTTCGGCCAGCCATGCCTACCTTAATCGCAATAAACGCAGCTTGGCGCTGGATTTGAAACAGCCCGAAGGGCTGGAGATCGTGCGCGAACTGGTCAAGGACTACGACATTGTCCTCGAACAATTTCGCCCTGGGGTGATGGAGCGCCTGGGCCTGGGTTACGAGGCGCTGAAGGCGATCAACCCGCGGCTGATTTATGTGTCGATTACCGGTTACGGCCAGACCGGGCCCTATAAGGATCGCGCCGGGCATGACATCAATTATCTGGCGTTGGCCGGGGTGGCCAGCTACACCGGGCGCCAGGACAGCGGACCGTTGCCACTGGGCGTGCAGTTGGCGGACGTGGGCGGCGGTTCGCTGCATGCGGTGGTGGGGCTGCTCGCTGCCGTCATCGCCCGGCAGCAAAGTGGGGTCGGACAATACCTGGATGTGAGCATGACCGATTGCTCGTTCAGCCTGAATGCCATGGCCGGCGCGGGTTACCTGGCGTGTGGTGTGGAGCCGGAATGGGAGGGCCATGTGCTCAATGGTGGGAGTTTCTACGATTACTACCGCTCGCGAGATGGACGCTGGATGTCGGTGGGCAGCCTGGAACCGGCTTTCATGCAGCCGTTGTGTGAAGCGTTGGGGCGCCCGGAGTTGGCCGCGCAGGGCTTGAAGCCTGAGCAGCAGCCAGCGCTTAAGCAGGCCTTGCAGGTAGAGTTCGAGAAGCGCAGTTTCGAGGAATTGTGCGAGCTGTTTGCCGGGGTGGATGCCTGCGTGGAGCCTGTGCTGACGCTCAGCGAAGCCGTGGCCCATCCGCAGTTGAAGGCGCGGGCGCTGGTCAGCGAGGTGCCCAGGGGGGATGGCTCGAGCCAGGCGCAGATTGCCTGCCCGTTGAAGTTTTCGGAAGGGTTGCCAGCCCCCCGGCACATTGGCGTCGTCGTGGGCGCGCACAGTGATGAAGTGTTGGCGGAGCTGGGCTTGAGCCCGCAGCGCATCAGCGAGCTGCGCAGCTCCAAGGTGATTATGTAGTGGCTGGGCGGACGCTATCGGGAGCAAGCCCCCTCCCACATTCAGGCCTGTGAATACGATCAAAATGTAGGAGGGAGCTTGCTCCCGATGAGGCCTTTATTCCACCCTGGTTTCGCCGGTAAACACCAATGTCTGCCGACAGCGCCGACACAGGTACCGCCGCCCCTGAGCCACCATGCCATGGCGCTGCGATGAGAACGGAAAGTCACTCTCGGCACATGGGCAACGGTAGATATAGCGGGTCACCTGGCGACGCTTCACGGCATAGGTGTGGCAACGATCCGGCGGCAGTTCGTAAACCCCGCGCATGATCAGTTGCCATTCCTCACCATGGGGCTGGATTCGCTCGCCAAACAATTGGTGGGCAATCAGGTGCGCCACCTCATGGGCCACGGTCTGTTTCAGGAAGTGTTGGCTGTTTTCTCGGTACAACTGTGGGTTGAAGCGCAGCAGGTTCTCGTGCAAATGCGCGACACCGGCCTTCTGGCCCCGCAGCTTGAGGCTGACCTGGGGGCGTTTGAAGCTTCGTTTGAAAAAGGATTCGGCTTGCAGGAAACAATCTTCGACGCGGGTATTGAGTTGCTCGGGCATGCTGTACATATCTCCAGAGACGTCCAGTATGCCGCAAAACCGAGTGTTTCCGAATCTGTCAGGCGCCGAATGGTCATCCATCACGTACAAAGCCACCTTGCGGTGGCCTTGCCTTCACCATTGAACGGTCAGTTAGTGTAGATCGGTCCTACGCCCAGTCCCCAGACAATCACGGTAAACGCCATGATCGCCACCAGCACCACCAGCCCTACGGCCAGTATCGAACTGGAAAACAGGAAGCCTTCATCCGGGTCGATGCTCATGAAGGTCGGTACGCCGACATACAGCAGGTACACCGTGTAGCAAATCGCTGCAGTGCCCACCACCATGCCCAGCCACATATGCGGGTAGAGCGCCGCCAGCCCGCCGATAAACAACGGTGTCGCAGTGTAGGTGGCAAAGGCCACGCACCGCGCCATGCTGGGGTTGGCATCGTAAGTGCGGGCCATCCAGTGAATGAACGCACCCATCACCGCCACGCCGCCGAGCATGGCCGCATACGACATGAGGGTCATCCACAGCGCACTTTCCTGGGTCAACATGACCGGGGAGCGGTTGCCGATGACCCAGCCGACCTGGGTGGTACCGATAAAGGCTGATACGGCGGGGATCGCCGCGAGAATCAGGGTGTGAGTGAGGTACATGTGGCCGATGCTTTCTTCTTTATCGCCACGAATTTCCCGCCATTCCTGGTCGGGATGGGTAAACAGCCCCACGACGTGATGGATCATGCCAGTCACTCCTGTCGTTATTACCATCGCCCCCCATCGGAGCGCCTACGGGCCAAATGGCCACAAAGGTCTGGATATATGTGTGCGACCTCAAGTCGCAGTATAGGAAGGGATGACCGGAATAACTGTAGGGCCTTTAGAGCAAATTGCGCTGTAAACATGGGTCCTAATCGCGGCGGGGTCTTTTACTGTTAGCCCTTTAGCTGTTTTTTTTGCGTAAAATACCCGGCTTTTCGTCACATACCTCCAGCGGATCCAAGCGCCATGGGCACTCTTACGGTCAACCAGAACAAACTGCAAAAACGCCTGCGCCGTCTGGCCGGTGAGGCGGTCGCCGATTTCAATATGATCGAGGATGGCGACAAGGTCATGGTCTGCCTCTCCGGCGGCAAAGACAGCTACACCATGCTTGACGTGCTGCTGCACCTGCAAAAGGTCGCGCCGATCAAGTTCGAGATCGTCGCCGTTAACATGGACCAGAAACAGCCGGGCTTCCCCGAGCACGTGCTGCCGGCCTACCTCAAGGCGCTGGGCGTCGAATACCACATCGTCGAAAAAGACACCTACTCGGTGGTCAAGGAACTGGTGCCTGAAGGCAAGACCACCTGCTCGCTGTGCTCGCGCCTGCGCCGTGGCACGCTCTACACCTTTGCCGATGAGATCGGTGCGACCAAGATGGCCCTGGGTCATCACCGCGACGATATCGTCGAGACCTTCTTCCTCAATATGTTCTTCAACGGCTCGCTCAAGGCCATGCCGCCCAAGCTGCGTGCCGATGACGGGCGCAACGTGGTGATCCGCCCGCTGGCGTATTGCAACGAGAAGGACATCCAGGCCTACTCCGACCTCAAGCAATTCCCGATCATCCCGTGCAACCTGTGCGGCTCCCAGGAAAACCTGCAGCGCCAGGTAGTCAAGGAAATGCTGGTGGAGTGGGAGCGCAAGACGCCAGGGCGTACCGAAAGTATCTTCCGCAGCCTGCAGAACGTGCAGCCGTCGCAATTGGCCGACCGCAACCTGTTCGACTTCACCAGCCTCAAAATTGATGAGACTGCCGCGTCGCGCTTCGTCAATGTTGTGAACCTCTGAGCTCATTCAACGCTCTGACACACGGCGCTTGCGGGCGCCGTTTTCAATTCAATTGCCAGCATTCAACAGCAGGAGAGGGCATGCGTGATTACAAGTGGCTGCACGAATATTGTCTGAACCGCTTCGGTTCAGCGGCCGAGCTGGACGCCCACCTGCCCGTGCCCAAGACCCCGGCGCAACTGCGCAAGATCAGTGATGATCGCTACCTGTCGACCTTGGCGCTGCGCGTGTTTCGCGCCGGCTTGAAACACAGTGTGGTGGATGCCAAGTGGCCGGCGTTCGAGCAAGTGTTCTTCGGCTTCGACCCGGAAAAAGTCGTGCTGATGGGCGCCGAGCACCTGGAGCGCCTGATGCAGGACACGCGCATCATCCGCCACCTGGGCAAGCTCAAGAGCGTGCCGCGCAATGCGCAGATGATCCTGGATATCGAGCAGGAAAAAGGCAGCTTCGGCGCGTTTATCGCCGATTGGCCGGTGACTGATATCGTCGGGCTGTGGAAGTACCTGAGCAAGCACGGTCATCAGTTGGGTGGGCTGTCGGCACCACGCTTCCTGCGCATGGTCGGCAAGGATACATTTGTGCCGAGCTATGACGTGGTCGCGGCATTGAATGCGCAGAAGATCGTCGACAAGGCCCCCACCAGCCTGCGCGACCTGGCGACGGTGCAAGGTGCGTTCAACCAGTGGCATGCCGAGAGTGGGCGGCCGATGTGCCAGCTGTCGATGATGCTGGCGTACACCGTCAACCATTGACCGGGGTCTATTGTGTGGCGAGCAGGCCCGCCACACGGTTACTGGGCCAACCGGCGGTTCAGTTGGTGCCGCCAGCGCACATACAGCAGCGCCGTACAGAACACCGCCAGGCTGGCCAGCATCTCCAGCACCCCGAACCACTGCCGGTTCGGGTCATACGCCGCCAGCGCGCCCTTGATGAAATACAGGTTCACCACAAAGCACATCCACGAGTGCCCGCGCGCACTGCCGATGACCATCCCCGGCGCCAGCACCAGCAGCGGCACCAGTTCGATCAGCAGGATCACCCACGGGCGTGCGCCGTGCAGGTCGGCGACGAACAGGTAGTACCCGCACAACAAACCCACCAGAGCGAAAAACGCCAGCAGGCTTAACGCGCGTGCCGCCTTGACCCGTGGCTCCAGCCACGCTTGCGGCGGTAGAACCTTAGGCTTCCTGGCCACAGCCGTTCTCCAGCAGCGTGGCGGTCTTGGCCAGGCGCAGGCCCAGGGCCCGGCACAGGGTGATTTCATGTGGGTCGAGCAGGCGCTTGCCATCCGGCCCGGCATGGTGGCTGGCGCCATACGGTGTGCCGCCGCCCTGGGTGTCGAGCAGCGCCTGTTCGCTGTAGGGCAGGCCAGTGATCAGCATGCCGTGGTGCAGCAGCGGCAGCAGCATCGACATCAGCGTGGTTTCCTGGCCGCCATGCAGGCTGGCGGTGGAAGTGAACACCCCGGCCGGCTTGCCGACCAGCGCGCCGGTGAGCCACAGGTTGCTGGTGCCATCGAGAAAGTACTTGAGCGGCGCGGCCATGTTGCCGAAGCGCGTCGGGCTGCCCAGGGCCAGGCCCGAGCAGTTTTTCAAGTCATCGAGGCTGGCGTACAGCGCGCCTTCGTCGGGGATACTCGGCGCCACGGCTTCGCATTCGGTGGAGATCGCCGGCACGGTGCGCAGTCGCGCTTCCATCCCGCCTTGCTCGATGCCACGGGCAATCTGCCGAGCCATTTCGCTCACCGAGCCATTGCGGCTGTAATACAACACCAGCACATACGGCGTAGTCACGGCAGGATCTCCAGCACGTTCTCTGGCGGGCGGCCAATGATGGCTTTATCGGCGGTTTCCAGGATCGGGCGTTCCATCAGCTTGGGGTGTTCGGCGATCGCGGCAATCAACTGCGCTTCGCTGAGGCTGGTATCGGCCAGGTTAAGAGTCTTGTATTCGTCTTCGCCGGTGCGCAGCAGTTGGCGGGCGCTGATGCCCAGCTTGGCCAGCAGTGTCTTCAATTGCACGGCATTCAGCGGGGTTTCCAGGTAGCGCACCACGGTGGGGGCGAGGCCTCGTGCTTCCAGCAGGTCGAGCGCACCGCGGGATTTCGAGCAGCGCGGGTTGTGATAAAGCGTCAGATCGGTCATGTGCGGGTCGCATCTTGCGTAAGGTGGCGGGTATTCTACCTGCGCGGCGTCCTGTCCTTAAACCGTAAGAGGCGATAGGTCGCAGCCAACGTTCATTTTTCCGAAGGATTACCCCATGACAAGGCGACTGATCGGTGCATTGGCGATCATCACAACCCTGCTGCTCAGCGGCTGCGGCAATGACTACGGCGTTGACCAATACGGCCAGAAGGTCGCGGCCGAGCGCCTGGACAAACAGTGGCTGGTGGTCAACTACTGGGCGGAATGGTGTGGCCCATGCCGCACGGAAATCCCCGAACTCAATGCCCTGGCGGAACAGTTGAAGGGGCAGGGCGTGGGGGTGTTCGGGGTTAACTTCGACAATGTGCAGGGGGCGGAGCTGAAGGAGGCCAGCGACAAACTGGGGATCAAGTTCACCGTGCTGGCGCAGAACCCGGATGGGATCTTCGATATTCCGCGCAGCGAAGCGTTGCCGGTGACCTACATCATCGATGACAAGGGCAAGGTGCGCGAGCAGTTGATGGGTGAGCAGACGGCGGAAGGGGTGCTGGCCAAACTCAAGGCCTTGCGCGGCTAAAGCAACCGCCCCTCCCACATTTAGATCTAACCAACGTGCAGATCGGTGCAGTCAGCCCTCTTCGAGCCACAGGCGAATCGGCTTGCCTTCGGCCGGCCAGAAGCGGGTCTGCTCGATCGGCGAGATGTCCCAGCGCTGTACGCCTTGCAGGGCCTGGAAGAAGCGCTGTTCCTGCTCCATCAGGGCTTCGGCGCAGAGCTTGCGGGTGCTGCCGAGCTTGCCGAAGCTGAGTTTGTCGCCCTCGACGGTGTACGGCGCGAACCAGTGGTTGCAGCCGCCATTGCCGTAGGCACGCCCATCGGCGCCGAGGGTGACGGTCAGGTGTGCGTAATCCATCAGCGGTCGCTCGCCAATCCACTCCACCACGTAGCTGTGATCCTGCTTGAGCTTGACCGCATCCCCGGCGCAGCCACTCAGGGCCGCACCGACGGCGGCGAGCAGAAACAGGCCTTTCATTGCCCGGCCTTCTGGCATGTCGGGCAACGGTGCTTGTCGCCTTCGCTGGCCCAGCCCAACTCGGCAATGCGCGCGTTGGCGGCCGGTTGCAGCGGCTCTTTGGTCAGCTTGGTTTCCACCGCGAATTCAAACTCCAGCACAGTGTCGCAGCTGTCGCAGTTGACCTTCCAGGTGTGAATCTCCAGCTCACCGAACTTCGGCCCGCGGGCCATGGCGACCCACTGGCCTGCAGGGCGGATGGAGTAGCGCGCGTCACCTTCGACGGTAAGGCGCATGGACAAGGTTTTACTGCCACGCAGGGTGACGATCAGCACGTCGTCATGCTTGATCGAACCACCGTTGCCGGTGACCTGGTAACGGCCCGGCACCAGGGCGCGGCATTCGATCAGGGTGTGTTGCGGGCTCAGCAAGCTGAAGCGGAAATCGTGTTCGGCCATGGATCCTCCAAATAGGCGCGGCATCCTATCACGGGTGCCTGATCATCATGAGCCTGGTATGTGACCGCTGATCATCCTTCGACGAGGTTCTGTGCCCGGCCATCGGCCCATGCCGCAATATTCGCCAAGGTGGTGCCGGCGATCGCCGCCAGGGCTTCGCGGGTGAGGAACGCCTGGTGTGCGGTGATGATCACGTTGGGGAAGGTCAGCAGGCGCGCGAGCACGTCGTCCTGCAGGGGCAGGTCGGAGCGGTCCTCGAAAAACAGCTGGGCTTCCTCCTCATACACATCCAGCCCCAGGTAGCCGAGTTGGCCGTCCTTGAGTGCTTCGATCAGCGCCGGCGTGTCGACCAGGCCACCGCGACCGGTGTTGATCAGCATGGCGCCGGGTTGCATCCGCGCCAGCGAGCTTGCATTGATCAGGTGCTTGCTGTCGGCGGTCAGCGGGCAGTGCAGGCTGATGATCTGCGCCTGGGCCAAGAGCTCCGGCAGGCTTACATAGTCAGCGCCGAGGGCTTGGACCTGCGGGTTTGGGAACGGGTCGTAGGCGAGCAGCCGGCAACCGAAGCCCGCCATGATCCTGGCGAACGTGGCGCCGATCTGGCCGGTGCCGACCACGCCGACGGTCTTGCCCACCAGGTCGAAACCGGTGAGGCCATGCAGGCTGAAATCGCCGTCGCGGGTGCGGTTGTAGGCGCGATGCAGGCGGCGGTTGAGGGCGAGGATCAGGGCCACCGCGTGTTCGGCGATCGCGTGGGGCGAATAGGCCGGGACGCGTACGATGGTCAGGCCCAGACGTTTGGCGGCAGGCAGGTCCACATGGTTGTAACCGGCCGAGCGCAACGCGATCAACCGCGTGCCGCCCTTGGCCAGGTGTTCCAGCACCGGGGCACTGAGGTCATCGTTGATGAAGGCGCAGACCACCTCGTGGTGTTCGGCCAGGGCGACGGTGTCGAGGTTGAGCCGGGCAGGTTGGAACTGCAGTTCCAGGCCGCGCGGCAGGGGTTCGCCGAGGAAACTGTCGCGGTCGTAGGTCTGGCTGCTGAAAAGAATCACGCGCATCAAAGGCGTCCTTTTTTGATGAGTTCAGGCGCTGACCCGCGCTTCACTGGCCAGCCGTGCAATGGCCATGTCCAGTTCGTCCAGCGCGTGCATGGCCTTGGCGTCGTCCTGCTTGAGCAGGGTTTCGGCGCGTTGGCAGGCGGCGCGCAGTTGCGGCACGCCACAGTAGCGGGTGGCGCCGTGCAGGCGGTGGACGCGTTCGATCAGGGCCAGGTTGTCTTTGGCGTCGCGGGCGACGTGAATGGCCTGACGGTCGGCTTCCAGGGAGGCCAGCAGCATGGCCAGCATGTCGGCCGCCAGGTCGGTCTTGCCAGCGGCCAGGCGCAGGCCTTCCTCGTGGTCCAGCACCGGCAATTGCACGCCCGGGCCCAGGCCTTCGACGGCGCGCTCCGGCACCTGGTTGCGCAGGGCCAGGCCAGTCCATTTCAGCACCACCTGGGCCAGTTGCCGTTCGCTGATGGGTTTGGTCAGGTAATCGTCCATCCCGCTTTGCAGCAAGGCGCGCTTTTCGTTGGCCATGGCGTGGGCGGTGAGGGCAACCACCGGCAACGGCGTGCCATGGCGCTCGCTTTCCCACTGGCGGATCGCCTCGGTGCTCTGGCGTCCGTCCATGCCGGGCATTTGCACGTCCATCAGCACCAGGTCGAAGGTGTCCTGTTTCACCGCGTCGACCGCCGCGTAACCACTTTCCACTGCACGTACCTGCGCGCCCATATCTTCCAGCAGGGTCTGTACCAACAGCAGGTTTGCCGGGTTGTCGTCGACACACAGCACGCGCGGAGCACGGCTGGACAACGGCTCGCCCGGTTCACTGCGTGACGGCCGCGGGCTGATCAGGTCGGACAAGGCACGGCGCAACTTGCGGGTACACGCCGGCTTGGCCTGCAACTGGCTGTTGGGGTTGGGTACCGACTCGTTGAACAGCATCTGTTCGGTGGTGGGGCACAGCACCAGCACTTTGCAACCCAGGTGTTCGAGGTCCCACAGGTGCTGGTTGAGGCGCTCGGGCGGAATATCGTTGGCGGTCACGCCGAGTACCGCCAGGTCGATAGCCTGCTCGGTCTGGTGAGCGCTGGTGATGCCGTTGGTCAGGCTTTCCAGGGTATTGAACGGCGTCACTTCCAGGCCACAGTCTTCCAATTGATGTTGCAGGGCCTGGCGCGCCAGTTCGTGATTTTCCAGCACCGCCACGCGATGGCCCAGCAGCGGCGCACAGGGCAGGTCTTCGACGTCGTCGCGGGTCTTGGGCAGGTTCAGGCTGATCCAGAATTCAGAGCCTTCGCCCGGCGTGCTGTCGACGCCGATTTCACCGCCCATTTGTTCGATCAGGCGCTTGGAAATCACCAGGCCCAGCCCCGTGCCGCCGGGTTGGCGCGACAATGAGTTATCGGCTTGGCTGAACGCCTGGAACAGCGCGCGCACATCCTGGCTGGACAGGCCGATGCCGGTGTCCTGCACGCTGATGCGCAGCTGCACGCTGTCTTCCTGCTCGTCCTCGACCATCGCCCGGGCCACGATGGTGCCTTCGCGGGTGAACTTGATCGCATTGCTGATCAGGTTGGTGAGGATCTGCTTGAGCCGCAGCGGGTCGCCCACCAGCGCCAGCGGCGTGTCGCGGTAGACCAGGCTCACCAGTTCCAGCTGCTTGGCATGGGCGGCGGGGGCGAGGATGGTGAGGGTATCTTGCAGCAAATCCCGCAGGTTGAAGGGGATGCTGTCGAGGACCAGCTTGCCGGCCTCGATCTTCGAGAAGTCGAGGATCTCGTTGATGATGCCCAGCAGATTGTCGGCGGATTTTTCGATGGTGCCCAGGTAGTCCAGCTGGCGCGGGGTCAGTTCGCTTTTTTGCAGCAGGTGGGTAAAACCGAGGATGCCGTTGAGTGGCGTGCGGATTTCATGGCTCATGTTCGCCAGGAACTCGGACTTGATGCGACTGGCCTCCAGGGCCTCCTTGCGCGCCAGGTCCAGTTCGATGTTCTGGATTTCGATGGTTTCCAGGTTCTGGCGTACGTCTTCGGTGGCCTGGTCGATGCTGTGCTGCAATTCCTCCTGGGCGTTTTGCAGGGTTTCGGCCATGCGGTTGATGCCCGATGCGAGTTGATCCAGCTCCTGGCTGCCCAAGGGGGGCAAGCGGGTTTCCAGGTTGCCGTCCTTGAGTTGGGCCACCGCTTGCTTGATCAGGCCAATCGGCGCGTTGATTGTACGGCTGATGCGCAGGGCCAGGGCTGCGGTGCAGATCAGGCCGATGGCAATCAGCAGCAGGCTGGCGAACAGGCTGCGATAGCCGCGCAGCAACATGCCGTTGTGGGACAACTCCACCTCGACCCAACCGAGCAGGCGATCAGCTTCATCGGGGATCAAATCGCCCGCCAGGTTGCGATGGCGACCAAACACCGGCAGCAGGTAGCGCGTGGCGTCGTTGCCGGTGCGCTGCAGCAGGTGGGAACTGTTACCGACCGGCGGCTGGTTGAGCATGGTCGGGCCGGCGTGGGCCAGGGGCGTGCGGTCCGGCGCGAGGAACGCCACGGTGCGCACGTCCGTCTGTTCCAGGGATTGGGTGGCGATACGCTCCAGCAGGTCGGTGTTCCTGCTGCCCATGGCGGGGGCCACCAGGGGCGCCAGTTGCTCGGCGATCATTTCGCCGCGTTGCAGCAGTTGGGCCTGCAACTCCGAGAGCTGCATCCAGGTGAAGTAACCCCCCAACAACAAGGCCATCAGGCTGGTCGGTAATAAGGTCAGCAACAGTACGCGGCCTTTTATCCCCATTCTTCTAAGCACGCCACTCTCCTGCTACCACACTGATATCAATCTTCCGCGCCGGCATCCGGCCCGCGCCACCTGCGCAGTGTAGCCATTTGCGCGGTCTGGAATCTTGCAAATTAATGACAGAGGGCAATCTTCGGGCCGTTGGACACCGTGTGGCGATTGCCTGCGGCGGGGTTATCTTGAATAATCAGTGATTGAGAATGACTTGCAGACGCTAATGAATCCCGCACCAGTTGGCCTACCCCGTATCCTGACAATTGAAGATGACCCCGTGCTGGGTGCCTATGTGCATGAGCATCTGGGGCGCTGTGGTTTTCAGGTCTCCTGGTGCCAGAACGGTCAGCAGGGCTTGGAGATGGCGCGCGATCAGGCATTCGACGTGGTGTTGATGGATATTCTGCTGCCGGGCCTGGATGGCTTGTCGATCCTCACCCATCTGCGCCAGAGCCATTCGGTTCCGGTGATCCTGATGTCGGCCCTGGGCGCTGAAACCGATCGCGTCAGCGGTTTTCGCCTGGGGGCCGATGATTACCTGCCCAAACCTTTCAGCATGGTTGAACTGCGCGTGCGTATCGAAGCCATCCTGCGTCGGGTGGCCCTGGATCGGCGCCCGTTGCCGACGCTTGCGCCCGTGCGTGAAGATAACCGCACGCTGCGTTTCGACGATGAGCTGTGCGATGTTTTTCATCAGGGGCACTGGGCGGGCCTGACCCGCAGCGAATACCGACTGCTGGAAACCCTGCATCGCAACGGTGAAGAAGTCCTCAGCAAAGCGTTCCTCTACCAGCACGTGTTGCAACGGGGTTATGCGCCCCATGACCGCAGCCTCGACATGCACATCAGCCAGATCCGCCGCAAGCTCAAGGCCATCGGCTACAGCGAGCGTGAGGTACGCACGGTGTGGGGCAAGGGCTATGTGCTGAGCGGTCACGACGATGGGCTTTGAGGCATCGCTGAAACGACTGCCGGGCAGGCACTCGTTATTCTGGAAACTTGCCTGCCTGCTGATCGCCTTCTGTTTGCTGATGATCTGGCTCAGTTGGTCCTGGGGCCGGTACATGGAGCAGAAGAACGCCTACCTGTCCGACGAGGCCAGGATCACCTTGAGTGGTTATGCGGTCGGCGCCGAGCAGGCCTGGAACCAGGGGGGCAATGCCGGCGTTGATGCGTGGCTGCATGCAATGGGCAAGCGCGAAAGCACGTGGATCGGTGTGATCGGCAATGACTTGCAGTCGTTGAGCAGTTACCCGCTGACCGACACGGAAAGCCAGCGCCTGACCTTCCTGCGGGGCCTGGATTGGCCGGTCAGCCGCCACGTCAAGGGGTTGCCGTGGTTGAAGATTCCGTTTGCGGTGGATCCGGGCGCCGGTTCGCTGGTGATTGAACTGCCGCAGCGCTTTATGCCGGGGCGCTACCAACTGTTCTGGCGGGTGGTGACCAACGGCGTGATTCCCGGCCTCTTTACCTTGTTGCTGTGCATCGGCCTCTATCTGCTGCTGATCATGCCCCTCAATCAACTGCGCGAGCAGGCCAACGCATGGCGTGCCGATCAATTGAATACGCGGATGTCCCACGACGCCACCCGTCGTCAGGACGAATTGGGCGAGCTGGGGCGCGCGTTTGATCATATGTCCGAGCGCTTGCAGGGTACGGTGATGCTGCAACAGCAACTGTTAAGGGACATGTCCCATGAACTGCGCACGCCATTGAGCCGTTTGCGGGTGGCCTGTGACAGCGAGCAGGATCTTGCGCGCCTGCGTGAGCGGTTGGGGCGGGAGATCGACGCCATGCAGCGCCTGGTGGAAGACAGCCTGCAACTGGCCTGGCTGGATACCGAGCGGGCGCCGCTGCCCAAAGAAGATATTCAGGTGCAAGCGCTGTGGGACATGCTGCGCGAGAACGCGTGCTTTGAAAGCGATTGGCCGGCATCGCGACTGCCCTGCCTTCTGGGCGCTGACAGTTGGGTACGGGGCAACCTGAATGCCCTGGCCCAGGCCCTGGAGAATATCCTGCGCAACGCCATACGCCACTCCCCGCCGGATGGGGTTGTGTGCCTGGATGGATGCCGCGAGGGGGAATATTGGCACCTTTGGTTGGAAGACCAGGGCGGGGGAATCGATGAGCAGGATCTGGAGCGAATCTTTGCACCGTTTACGCGGCTGGACGGCTCAAGGCCAGGCGATGGTGGCTTCGGGCTGGGCCTGAGCATCGCTCGCAATGCCGTGCAACGCCAGGACGGCAGCTTGTGGGCGGAAAATACCGGCCGGGGCTTGCGTGTGCACCTGCGGTTGCCGGCGCGATAGGTCTCAGCCTCGGCGCTGCTTGCGCTTTTTCCATTGGTGCGCGACCCACCAGCGCCAGTACCCCATGGTCAGGCAGTAGGCCAATGCGCCCAACACGACCCCCAACACCACCGAACCCAGCAGAAAGGGTTGCCACAGTGTGCTCAACTGGCCGCTGATCCATTCCCAGGTCAGGTCGTCGGGCAGGCTGCGCGGCGGCACATTCATCAGCCAGGCGCCGGTCATGTAGGTGCAGATGAACACCACGGGCATGGTGATCGGATTGGTCAGCCAGACCAGGCTGACGGCGATGGGCATGTTGCCGCGCACGATGATCGCCAGCACCGCCGCCAATAGCATCTGCAACGGAATCGGGATAAAAGCCGCGAACAAACCCACCGCCATGGCGCGTGCCACTGAGTGCCGATTCAGGTGCCAGAGGTTCGGGTCGTGCAGCAACGTGCCAAGAAACTGTAATGACTTGTGTTCCCTGATACTGGTGGGGTCGGGCATGTACCGTTTGAATAAGCGCCGAGGCATAAGGGGTCCAGGTCAGTTCGAGGGGCAAGTATGCCCGCATTCTATAAACAGAAAATTCAGACTTTGTGACAAAACATCATAGGACGTCCTGGGCTCTCGTCTAAGACTGAGTGGATCACTTGAAAAGGAGGGTTCATGAAGACAGGGATGTTCGCGCTCGCGCTGGGGTTGCTTGCCTTGCGCTTTCTACCGGCGTTGCCGCCGACGGGATGGCTGATAGCCATGCTGGTGCTGGCATTGATGCTATTGCCATTTCGTACGTCTCCACTGGCATTTTTCCTGCTGGGCTTGAGCTGGGCCTGCATCAGTGCGCAGTGGGCACTGGATGATCGACTACGGCCGGTGCTGGATGGCCAGACGCGATGGCTGGAAGGCCGTGTAACCGGGTTGCCGCAGCAGACAGAGACGGGTGTGCGTTTTGAGCTGGCCGACAGCCAGACGCGCAACGCCCGGCTGCCCAAGCGTATCCGTGTGTCCTGGCACGGTGGGCCGTCGGTACGCAGTGGCGAGCGCTGGCGTCTGGCCGTAACGCTGAAACGGCCTGCCGGGCTGCTCAACTTTCACGGTTTTGATCAGGAGGCCTGGCTGCTGGCCCGGCGCATTGGTGCCACCGGCTCGGTGAAGGATGGTGAGCGCCTGGCGCCGGCTCGTCATGCCTGGCGTGACACTGTCCGCCAACGTCTGATGGCGGTGGACGCCCAAGGCCGCGAGGCGGGCCTGGCAGCCTTGGTGCTGGGGGATGGCTCCGGGCTGGCGGCCGAAGACTGGCAGGTGTTGCAGGACACCGGTACGGTGCACCTGTTGGTGATTTCCGGCCAGCACATTGGCTTGTTGGCGGGGCTGATCTACGGGTTGGTCGCGCTACTTGCACGCTACGGCTGCTGGCCCCGCACCTGGCCGTGGCTGCCGTGGGCGTGTGGCCTGGCGTTTGCCGCCGCGCTGGGGTACGGCCTGCTGGCAGGGTTTGGCGTGCCGGTGCAACGGGCCTGCGTCATGGTGGGGCTGGTGCTGTTATGGCGTTTGCGCTTTCGTCATCTGGGGTTCTGGTGGCCGTTGTTGCTGGCACTCAATGGCGTGCTGATCCTGGAGCCACTAGCCAGTCTGCAACCCGGATTCTGGCTGTCCTTTATGGCTGTCGCGGTGCTGGTCGTGGGATTTGGTGGGCGGTTGGGGCCGTGGAGTGTCTGGCAGGCATGGACACGTCCTCAGTGCTTGATTGCCGTTGGTCTGTTTCCTGTGTTGCTGGTGCTCGGTTTGCCCGTCAGCGTGAGTGCGCCGCTGGCCAACCTGATTGCCGTGCCGTGGATCAGCCTGGTGGTGTTGCCACTGGCGTTGCTGGGGAGCGCATTGTTGTCGCTGCCGTATCTGGGGGAAGGCTTGTTGTGGCTGGCGGGTGGGGCGCTTGACGGGTTGTTCCGGGGCTTGGCATGGCTCGCTGGGCAAATGCCTGCCTGGATACCGGCCGAGGTGCCCTTGGGTTACTGGCTGATCAGCCTGGTCGGCGCGATGCTGTTATTGCTGCCCAAAGGCGTGCCGTTTCGGCCGCTGGGCTGGCCGCTGCTGTTGTTGGCAGTGTTTCCACCCCGCGAGCCGGTTCCCCATGGGCGGGTGGAGGTGGTGCAACTGGATGTCGGGCAAGGTCTGGCCTTGATCCTGCGTACCCGCCATCACACGTTGCTCTACGATGCCGGCCCGCGTTCGGGGACGGTTGATCTCGGTGCCCGCGTGGTAGTGCCCGCGTTGAAAAAGCTCGGCGTCGGGACGCTGGATATGATGCTGCTGAGCCACGCCGACGCCGATCATGCCGGCGGGGCGTCGGCTGTTGCCCGAGGGGTGCCGATCCGGCGTGTCGTGGGCGGTGAAACCGAGGGCTTGCCCGCGTTTCTCGAAACCCAGCCCTGTGTCAGCGGTGAGCAATGGGTGTGGGACGGTGTGGCATTCGAGCTGTGGCAGTGGCCTGATGCGATGGATGGCAACCCCAAGTCCTGTGTTCTGCAGGTCCAGGCCAATGGTGAGCGCCTGCTGCTCACGGGGGATATTGATCGGGCTGCCGAGCGGGCATTTCTCGCCTCATCGTTGGCCGTGCGCACCGATTGGCTGCAATCCCCTCACCATGGCAGCCGCAGTTCGTCGTCATGGCCTTTTCTGCAGCGGCTGTCACCCACGTCGGTACTGATTTCTCGTGGGCGTGGCAATGCGTTCGGCCATCCTCACCCGCAGGTGGTGGAGCGCTACCTGCAACTGGGCAGCCAGATATACGACAGTGCCGAGCAGGGCGCGGTGCGTGTGCAACTAGGGGCTTTCCAGCCACCGACTGTTGCGCGTAGTCAACGCCGTTTTTGGCGCGAAACGTTACCCTGATCCAGCCTTACCAAAGACCGGCGCCTGGGACAGACGGGTCCATGGCCGACGAACCCCGCCGCCGAACCTATATGGTAAAGTGGCGCACTTTTTCGAGGGGACATTCACTGTGTGGGAATTGGTCAAATCTGGCGGCTGGATGATGTTGCCCATCATCTTGAGCTCCATCGCCGCACTCGGCATCGTTGCCGAACGTTTGTGGACCCTGCGTGCCAGTCGCGTTACCCCCGAGCATCTGCTGGGGCAGGTCTGGGGCTGGATCAAGAACAAGCAGCTGGACAAGGACAAACTCAAGGCACTGCGCGCCAACTCGCCGCTGGGTGAAATCCTCGCCGCCGGCCTGGCCAATTCAAAGCATGGTCGCGAGATCATGAAAGAGTGCATCGAAGAGGCCGCCGCCCGGGTAATCCATGAACTGGAGCGCTATATCAACGCCCTCGGCACTATCGCGGCCATGGCGCCGTTGCTCGGCTTGCTGGGGACGGTACTGGGCATGATCGATATTTTCAGCTCGTTCATGGGCTCGGGCCTGACCACCAACGCGGCCGTACTGGCCGGGGGCATCTCCAAGGCCCTGATTACTACAGCGGCGGGCCTGATGGTCGGTATTCCTTCGGTGTTCTTCCACCGTTTCCTGCAGCGGCGCATCGATGAACTGGTGGTCGGTATGGAGCAGGAAGCCATCAAGCTGGTGGAAGTGGTGCAGGGCGACCGTGACGTAGACCTGGTTGGGGGCAAAGCGTGAAATTTCGCCGCAAGCGACGGGAAAATGTCGACATCAACCTGGCGTCGTTGATCGACGTGGTGTTTATCCTGCTGCTGTTTTTTGTCGTCACCACCACCTTCACCCGGCAGACCGAACTGCGTGTCGACCTGCCGGAAGCCGTGAGTGGTTCGCCGGCCGAAGACCAGGAAGTCAAGCAACTGGACATCGCCATCAGCGCCGACGGGGCGTTTTCGGTGAATAACCAGTTGCTGGAGAAAAACGACCTCGCCAGCCTGATCGCCGCCCTGGAAAAAGAGTCCGGCGGCAATACCAAGATGCCGTTGTCCATCAGTGCCGATGGCAAGACCCAGCACCAGGCCGTGATCACCGCGATGGACGCTGCCGGCAAGCTCGGTTTCAGCCATCTGCGCATGAGCACTGTCGAGGCGGCGAGCCAACCCTGATGGCCATGTCCGATCGTTTGCTCAAGGCCTGGTACGAGGGCCATCCGGGGCTCGCGTTGTTGCGTCCGCTGGAATCGTTGTATCGCCGGGTGGTGCAGCGCAAGCGCGCGCGGTTCCTGGCAGGAGAGGGCGAGATCTATCAATCGCCGGTGCCGGTGGTGGTGGTCGGTAACATCACCGTGGGCGGTACCGGCAAGACGCCGTTGATCCTGTGGTTGATCGAGCACTGCCGACGCAGTGGCCTGCGCGTCGGTGTGGTCAGTCGCGGCTATGGCGCCAAGCCACCGCAGTTGCCATGGCGCGTCGAGGCGAGCCACAGCGCCACGGTGGCGGGTGACGAGCCTTTGCTGATCGTGCAACGCTGCGGCGTGCCCCTGATGATCGATCCCGACCGCAGTCGTGCGGTGAAGGCCCTGCTCGCCAGCGAGACCCTTGACCTGATCCTCTCCGACGACGGCCTGCAACACTACCGCCTGGCCCGTGACCTGGAACTGGTGCTGATCGACGCCGCCCGAGGCCTGGGCAATCGCCGTTGCCTGCCGGCCGGGCCATTGCGTGAACCGGTTGAGCGTTTGCACAGTGTTGATGCGCTGCTCTACAACGGTGCCGGCTCGGATCGCGACGATGGCTTTGCGTTTTGCCTGCAGCCCACCGCACTGGTCAACCTGCACAGTGGCGAGCGCAAGTCGGTGGCGCACTTTCCAGAGGGGCAGCAGGTACACGCGGTCGCCGGTATCGGCAACCCGCAACGTTTCTTCAACACCCTTGAAACGCTACACTGGCAGCCGATTCCCCATGCTTTTGCCGACCACGCGCCCTACAGCGCCGAGGTCTTGAATTTTACCCCGTCATTGCCACTGGTCATGACCGAGAAGGACGCGGTGAAGTGCCGCGCCTTTGCCCAGCCCGACTGGTGGTACCTTGCGGTGGATGCGGTGCCGTCGCCGGCGTTCGTCGCCTGGTTCGACACGCAGCTGATGCGCCTGCTGCCCGCCCGTCTTTTGCCTTAAACGCTGCTATCCAGGAAACACTCATGGACACCAAACTGCTCGACATCCTCGCTTGCCCGATCTGCAAAGGCCCGCTCAAGCTCAGCGCCGATAAAACCGAGCTGATCAGCAAGGGCGCCGGCCTGGCTTACCCGATCCGTGATGGCATCCCGGTGATGCTGGAAAGCGAAGCCCGCACCCTGACCACCGACGAGCGCCTGGATAAATGACCACAGCCTTTACCGTTGTCATTCCTTCCCGCTACGCCTCGACACGCCTGCCGGGCAAGCCGCTGCAACTGATCGGCAGCAAGCCGATGATCCAGCTGGTGTGGGAACAGGCCTGCAAAAGCAGCGCTGAGCGTGTCGTGGTGGCCACTGATGACCCGCGCATCATTGAAGCCTGCAAAGGGTTCGGCGCCGAAGCGGTGCTGACCCGTGAAGATCACAACTCCGGCACCGACCGCCTGGCCGAAGTGGCCACGCAGTTGGGCCTGGCGCCAGACGCCATCGTGGTCAATGTACAAGGCGACGAGCCGTTGATCCCGCCGGGCGTTATCGACCAGGTGGCCGCCAACCTGGCTGCCCATGGTGAAGCGCGTATGGCGACCCTGGCCGAGCCGATTGAAGACATCGACACCCTGTTCAACCCGAACGTGGTCAAGGTGGTCAGTGATGTCAACGGCCTGGCGCTGACTTTCAGCCGTTCGACCTTGCCCTGGGCGCGTGACGCCTTCGCCAGGAACCCTGACCTGTTGCCGGAAGGCGTGCCGTACCGTCGCCATATCGGCATCTACGCCTATCGTGCCGGTTTTCTGCATGACTTCGTGAGTTGGGGCCCGTGCTGGTTGGAAAATACCGAATCCCTAGAGCAACTCCGAGCCCTCTGGCACGGCGTACGTATCCACGTGGGGGACGCCCTGGAAGCGCCGCCTGCGGGTGTCGATACCCCGGAAGATCTTGAGCGCGTCCGTCGCCTGTTGGGGGCCTGATGGAGGTTCTGTTTGTCTGCCTGGGCAATATCTGCCGTTCGCCCACCGCTGAGGGCGTACTGCGCCATAAATTGCGCGAAGCCGGGTTGGCGGGGCAGGTCGGCGTAGCGTCCGCCGGCACCGGCGAATGGCATATCGGCAACCCGCCGGACCAGCGCAGCCAACGTGCGGCGCTGGTACGCGGCTACGATTTGTCGGCCCAGCGTGCCCAGCAGGTCTCCCGCGCCGACTTTGCGCGCTACGACCTGATCCTGGCCATGGACAACAGCAATCTGCGCAATCTCAAGGCCCTGCAGCCCGGCCAGGGCAAGGCGGAGCTGGACCTGTTCCTGCGCCGCTATGACGCTGAAGTGGACGAGGTGCCAGATCCCTACTACGAGGGCGAACAAGGCTTCGAACGGGTCCTGGACCTGATCGAGCAGGCGTGTGATTTATTGGTGATCGAATTGAAGGGGCGGTTATGACCTTGCAAGTGCTGGCGCAGGTGTCGCTCAAGCCATTCAACAGCTTTGGCATTGATGTGCGTGCCCAATTCTTCGCCGAGGCCCGCAGTGATGCCGATGTGCGCGAGGCACTGGCCTATGCGTCGACCCAGGCGTTGCCCTTGCTCGTGATTGGCGGTGGCAGCAACTTGCTGCTGACCCAGGACATTCCTGCCTTGGTGTTACGCATGGCCACCCAAGGCATTCGTGTGTTGCAGGATGATGGCGTGCAGGTGGTGGTCGAAGCCGAAGCAGGCGAAGCCTGGCACCCGTTTGTAGTGTGGACCCTGGAACAGGGCTTCTGCGGCCTGGAAAACCTCAGTCTGATCCCCGGCACCGTCGGTGCTGCCCCCATGCAGAACATCGGCGCCTACGGCGTGGAGATCAAGGACGTCTTTGCCGGCTTGACCGCCCTGGACCGCCAGACGGGCGAACTGCGCGACTTCAGCCTGGAGGAATGCAACTTTGCCTACCGTGACAGCCTGTTCAAGCACGAAACCGGACGCTGGCTGATCCTGCGGGTACGCTTCGCCCTGAGCCGCGTCAGCCACCTCAAGCTCGACTACGGCCCAGTGCAGCAGCGCCTGGCGGGGCAGGGGATTACCGAGGCGACACCGAGCGATGTCAGTCGCGCGATTTGCAGCATCCGTAGCGAAAAATTGCCTGACCCGGCAGTGCTTGGCAATGCTGGCAGCTTCTTCAAGAACCCGCTGGTGTCCAAGGCCCTGGCTGAAGAGTTACAGGCGCTGTATCCGGACCTGGTCGCCTACCCCCAGGCGGATGGGCAGATGAAGCTGGCGGCAGGCTGGCTGATCGACAAGGCCGGCTGGAAGGGCTTTCGTGACGGCGATGCCGGTGTGCATGCCCTGCAGGCGCTGGTGCTGGTCAACTATGGCGGCGCCACAGGGCACGATATTGCCAACCTGGCCCAACGTATCCAGCGGGACATCACCCAGCGTTTCAAGGTCGAGCTGGAAATGGAACCCAACCAGTACTAATGCAGTGAAAACAAAAATGCCCCGCATCTGTCGATACGGGGCATTTTTTATGCAGCGAGTAAATCAGTCGTCGCGGCTCATGATGCCGAATATCTGCAACAGGCTGATAAACAGGTTGTAGATCGACACATACAGGCTGACGGTCGCCATGATGTAGTTGCGTTCACCGCCGTGGATGATGGCGCTGGTCTGGAACAGGATGCACACGGAGGAGAACAGCACAAAACCCGCGCTGATCGCCAGTTGCAGGCCGCTGATCTGGAAGAACATGCCCGCAACCACCGCCGCCAGCAACACGAAGAAGCCTGCGGTGATGAAACCACCCAGGAAGCTCATGTCCTTGCGGGTAATCAGCACGTAGGCCGACAGACCACCAAACACCAGGGCTGTCATGGCAAACGCCGAGCTGACCACTTCCGCACCACCGGCCATGCCGAGGTAACGGTTGAGGATCGGGCCGAGGATAAAGCCCATGAAACCGGTCAAGGCAAACGCCGATACCAGGCCCCAGGCCGAGTCACGCAGCTTGTTGGTCAGGAAGAACAGGCCGTAGAAACCGATCAGTACGACGAAGATATTCGGGTAGCCGACGTGCATCTGCTGGGCCACGAACGCCATTACGCCGCTGAATGCGAGGGTAAGGGCGAGCAAGCCATAGGTGTTGCGCAATACGCGGCTGACTTCAAGCTGCTCAGCCTGCGCGTTACCATTCACTGCGTAATTCTGTTCGCGCATGGCGACACTCCTTCGGTTTTGAAACGTTCAGTCGCAAAGATCATAACAGACGCTCTGTAACAAGCTATGGCGAGAGTTTGACAGTGTGTTTCATTCGGGTATTATGGCGCCCGCTGAGACAGGATGGGCTACCATAATCCTGTGACGCACAAGGGAAATTGGCAGAGTGGTTGTAATGTACCGGTCTTGAAAACCGGCGAACGTTAATAGCGTTCCCAGGGTTCTTATCTAAGGCTATCTCCAGTTGCACCTTGCTGTACCGCTTCATCGCGTCATCGGAATAAACGGGAAATTGGCAGAGTGGTTGAATGCACCGGTCTTGAAAACCGGCGAACGTTAATAGCGTTCCCAGGGTTCGAATCCCTGGTTTCCCGCCGCGAACTCAACAAAATCAAGGGCTTAGATGAAAATCTAGGCCCTTTTTTTGTGTTTTTTTCGGCCGGGAGATGGGGTATGGCGTGCCACTCCCTGGATAAAATGAGTGGTCTCTATGAGTGCAACAATTCCAGTTGCACCTTACCAATTCTTTCAGTTGACGGTTTGGGGGGAGCGTGACTACCTTTCACTTCTCTCTGTGCTTCCCTTAGGCGCACTACCTGAAGGAGCTCGCGCCAGAGCAGTTGGTGATCAACGGCTACGATCTTTGGCCAGTAGAGCGATACAACGTCGCACCCTCGACTCGGGTGGAAATTATTCGGCCAGTGGACGACCAATTGAGCGTTGATAAGGTGAAATGGGGATGGTCACCATTTTGGGCGAAAGGAAAGCGTCCTGACCCGATAAACGCCAGGGTTGAAACAGTCATGACTGGGAAGTTTTTCAATCAGCTCTGGCCAAACGGTCGCGTGCTTGCACCGGCAAACGGGTGGTTTGAGTGGGTCAAAGATCCGGCTGATCCAAAGAAAAAGCAGCCTTACTTCATAACCCTGAAAGAGCAGGCTCCGATGTTCTTCGCTGGTTTAGTTGAAGTTCACCAGGGCCTGGATACAGACCCTCGCGACGGCTTCGTCATCATCACCGCCGCCAGCGATCAAGGGATGGTAGATATCCATGATCGGAAACCGCTGGTTTTGGCTCCTGAGCACGCCCGCGAATGGATCGCCTCAGATATTTCACCTGAACGTGCGCGGGAAATCGCGATGGATCACTGCCGGCCTGCTACCGATTTTCATTGGTACAAGGTAAGCAAGGCTGTGGGTAGTGTTCGTAATCAGGGCCCAGAATTGGTCGAGCCGCTCGCAGGGGCGTCAGACGGCGATGAATGAGTACGTACCGTAATGTTGATGGAGGGCAGCTGCAGCGTTTCTCAGCCGTTCCATGAGTAGCGCATATCCGATTTTATTAAGAACGGACATCGCTTAGATCAACCGCCAGTTTTGACACCCGGCATACCTGAGACCGCCCAGGTGACGGCTGATACTGGTACGGTATATGCCCTGCCGTTAGCAAAAAGCCCGCAGAATTTACCCGAGCACTGGATGATCCGGAACTGGATGACTTCTTCAGATCCGGGTAGTTTTAGAGTCACGACGGGGGAATCACTAAAACCCTGCTTAACGTCTTCCCTAGCGGTTTCTCGTCCTGCATCGCTAAAGGGCATAATTACCATCGCGAGTGACATTGAGATCAAGCACAGGATGATGAAAACACCATAACTACCAACGAACAGAACCAGTCCTGCCCTTCGCCAGGATTTAAAAAAAGACCGTTTCTTAGCTTTTATAGGCTTCTGATTTCTTTGATTAACAGAGCCCGTACGGTCTGTCATGAAATCAACGAGACCAAAAATAAGGCTTAGGCCAACCATGCCTAGAATCGCCAACAGCCAATTTCGTCCCAAGCTGTCGAGTCCGGTGGTAAACCAACTTACAATGACCCTGAACTATGCCACAGCGGTCTCACCGATATACTCCGTTGCCTGTAGAGGAAACATGGACGGCTCAAGGTTCAAGTAGGAGAGGTAGCCCTCGTGGTAAGCCTTTCCGTTCAAGTAAAAAATGGGGACTGAAATCGCCAACGCTAGGGCTCCCAGCTTCCCCCAACCCATGAACGTAGCCGCTTTTTGTTCCGAATCCTTTTTCAGACTGTCTTCTGACATTTTCGACTCATTATCTAAAAGTCCTAGAGAGCACGGTGCAGCCCTCCCGATATGCCTACGTCTCAACCAAGCGCCGAGGAGTCATTCTTGAAAGTCTCTGATGTTGTCAGCATCGGATGCACTGCAAAAGTGCAACGCTGCATGATTGATTGTGGCTTTGAGCCTAAAAACAAAATTATGCTGGTTTGCCAGACTTACTCAGAAGTGACGGGCTGTTCGTCGACAACGCCACCGAGTTGATGCAGATAGAGAGCAGGGCCAAGGGGGCCTGTCGACCCGGGACGGGCACTGTAGCAAGGCTAAAATTTATCCCCATCAAGGGCAAGATGACCATTCGACCAGGTGTAAAACTATGACAAGACAGCTCGTCTACCCTCGAATACGGAATCGAATTGTCGAGCTACTTGAGTGGCTGATTGAATGCGAGAACGAGCCACCTCGGTTCGGTATGAATGAGCTAATCAATTCTTGGGAGGACTGGGTGCCAACGTTGTCTTCCAAGGAGTATTTCAGCACTCAAGGTTTCACCCCAGCCGAGAGCGATTTTTTGCTAAAGGTAAGTGCCGCTATCGAGGATTTTTGCGAAGCGACCCCTGATCCAATAGAGCACGACGATGCGGCAATTGCGCTTCCTCAATGGTGCCTTGTCATCGCTGCTGCTAAGCCGGCGCTATTTGCCATGAAATCGAGTAACAAAATTTCGGAGGGGGGGGATGACGGGCTCGAGCGTTGAGTTACTGGCTATGTAAGCAAGCTATTACGTAGGATTGTGCTAGGGAGTGAAATCAGACAGGTCGGTTTAGCATTAAAGGCCGTAGACGCTGCCATTCACTCCTACAGTCCTCAGCAATGATGTCTGGATAACCACGCTCTTCTTCCATAGCCAGCGCCGCGCTGAATGGTAAAGCGACGCAGGTGGATCTGTCTCGGATTTCACAAACCTCAGCCTCAGTAAGCGGCGTGCCCTTTTTATCCTCGGCGGCTTGCAGCACTGCCGCCAGAGCCGGCACAAAGACTAGACATAACGGATCTGTAGTCATCAGTTTCTTCCCTGAGCCGATTAGAAATTGCATGGTAGGCCAGTTTCGGACATCAACATTACCTCGAAGTGCGAACGTCAAAGTTAGCGTAGCGCGCTGCTATGTGGTGGCAGGAAGACTTATTGTCGCTTGGCGGCAGACCTTCAATGATGATCCTGGAACGCTTAGGATTACTCACTCAATTCAGTACCAACATGGAGCAGGCCACGGTTTATGGATATCGAATTTCGCGGTAATGGCATGCGCGATAACCCGTCTGTAGGTACTTGCGATGAGTACGGTGTGAGCGGGATGGCGATTTGGCAGAGCTTGCATCGGCTAAATTGATCGAAGTTGCACTCACCGCTCCGATGTAGTAAGGCGAGTGCAAAATATCTCGCTGGGTGATGGCCAAAGCGCTCCTTTGCAATACGAATACCGTTTAAAAGAATTTGCTAACTTATTACTTGGTAAGGGCTAATTGCAAAATTCCATATGCTCCCAACGAGCATGCCCTGAATCCTAATTCGGTTGACTCTTCGGGATAAAGCTGCAGCTTTTTACATCTAGAAACATAATGCGTCAAATAAAAGGCCTGCCTTTCCGGGCTACATCGTATTGCTCGACGAACGGTGCTTAAGCGCGCCTGACGAGTGACGACATAGCTAATAATTCAAAAGAGGCTCTTATTATGATGCTGCGTAAACTCAACCTTGCTCCACGCTCGGCTCTGTGCTTCGGTTTCTTTTGCCTGATGATAATTGCGCTGGGGATCATCGCTCTTAAGCAGGCGTCGAGCTTGAAGGACTCTGAAAGCTTCGTTGAAACGAATGTTGTACCCAGCATATCCCTACTTGGGGTAATTGACAGGGAGTTTGTAAGCATCAGAGGTGGCAACGCAAGATTGCGCAATCCTGTAGAGCCCGCAAGCCTAAAAACTCAAGCTCTAGAGGAATTAAATAAGGCTAGAGTTAATATTGAGAATTCGCTGTCGAATTTGCAACCTCTAATCGTAACCCCGATAGGCAAGCAGAAAGTTGATGAGCTTTCAAAAAGCCTTGCCAACTATCAGGTGGTTCAAGATCAATACTTGTCTCTAATTTCTTCGGGGAATTTAGATGAGGCAGTCAAGCTTTCCAGCGAGTCGATGAAACAATCTGCTGACGCTGTTGAGAGCGATATCAAAGAACTGATAGACGTTAACAATAACAAAGCTAAACGGGCAGGGGAGGAGGCGAACCAAACCTATGAACAAGCTAAATTGATCGTTGGTGGTTTTATATTGATCAGTACCTTGGCCGCGATTGCACTAGCTTTGATGTACACTCGAAGTATTACCAGCCCGATCAGCCAATCACTGGCTATTGCCGAGCGCATTGCTAAAAACGATCTCACCGGAGTTATTGAAGCTCAAGGACACGATGAGGTGGCTAGGCTTATGCGGGCTTTAAGCGTAATGCAGCATGGGCTGCGAAATACCCTTTCTTTGATATCTGATTCCTCTAACCAATTGGCGTCGACTTCTGAAGAAATGCATGCTGTCACCGAAGACGCAAATAAAGGCATGCTGCGTCAAAATAACGAAGTTGAAATGGCAGCAACTGCCGTCACTGAGATGAGTGCAGCGGTAGAAGAGGTAGCTAGAAATGCCTCGCAAGCCTCTGAAGCAGCCAATCGATCCAACTCCGCAGCGTTGGCTGGTCGTGCGCGCGTCGATGAAACCGTGCAGGCCATCAGCCTGATGGTCGCAAATGTTGAAGACGCATCCCAAGAGGTACAAGGGCTCGCCGTAATGGCCACCGACATCAGCAAGGTTTTGGATGTGATACGTGCTATCGCCGAACAGACCAATCTTCTTGCGTTGAATGCGGCTATCGAAGCCGCTCGTGCCGGTGAGGCGGGTCGAGGCTTCGCAGTAGTCGCTGATGAAGTCCGAGCGTTAGCTCATCGTACTCAGCAATCAACCAGTGAAATTGAGCAGATGATCAGCTCAATTCAAAAAGGCACTGGATCTGCTGTGTCTGCAATGACTCACACAAACACCCAAGCCCAGAAAACTCTGGACACTGCTCAAGGCGCTGGTTCCGCGTTGGTGGAGATTACCGAATCTATCGACAATATTACTGAACGCAACGTTCTGATTGCGACCGCATCAGAGGAGCAGGCTCAGGTTGCAAGGGAGGTAGATCGCAGCTTAGTGAGTATCCGTGATCTTTCAAATCAAGCGGCAGAGGGCTCAAGTCAGACAGCTATTGCAACGTCCGAACTCACAAAACTAGCGGTCGAATTGAACAGGCTGGTCAAGCAATTTCAAATGTAGCGTTAGCCCTCTTTACTGAGGGTTGCGTGCATAAGCTATCAATTTTTCTCAGGCAGTTCGCAACTTTCAAGTGGGATTTAGGTGCTCCGGGCCTGCGGAGCACCCGTAGCACCGGTAGCTCGACTCTTTTGATATCCGCCGTGGGATTGCCATCCTGGTGTAGAACGTATCTAGGATTGATGAGCAGGCTGAGTTGGAGGATCGCTGGAATCACTCACGCTGAGCTTTATTGTGTGTCGCAATCGACGTCTGCTTGACGGTATAATTATCGCTCAGTCTTACCATTGAGCTACAGGAACATCAGCATGACTGTACTCCAAACCATCTACTTGCAGCCTACGCCGCCTTAGCGCTACGCCCCCTCGCAACACCTCGCACCCGCCTGGTTCGCTAGCGGTGCGTACTGCTGTATGCCCGGTTCTTACACCCAAAGCACACAGTCAAATAATCCTCAAAATTTGAATTCGTATCGACGCGCTCGCCCTTCGCCTGGTGTGCGTGTGATGCATTGCCTTGGATATTCTGATGCTGCAATCACTCAAAAAAACGTGGTTCTCCAACGTTCGTGGAGACGTGCTAGCAGGTCTCGTCGTCGCTCTGGCCTTGATTCCGGAGGCCATTGCATTTTCAATTATCGCTGGAGTCGACCCCAAGGTCGGCCTCTACGCCTCCTTCTGTATCTGCGCCGTTATCGCCTTCGTCGGCGGTCGACCTGGCATGATCTCAGCGGCAACTGGTGCCATGGCACTGCTCATGGTCACCTTGGTAAAAGATCATGGGCTTCAGTATCTTCTAGCAGCCACCTTACTCTGTGGGGTACTCCAAATCCTCGCTGGCTACCTGAAGCTGGGCTCACTGATGCGCTTTGTTTCACGCTCGGTAGTCACCGGTTTCGTAAACGCATTGGCGATCCTGATTTTCATGGCGCAGTTGCCTGAACTGACCAACGTGACCTGGCACGTCTACGCCATGACAGCAGTGGGCCTCGGAATCATCTATCTATTCCCATACCTACCGAAGATTGGCAAGCTGATTCCGTCACCGTTGGTGTGCATCCTCACCCTTACTGCCATCGCCATTTATCTCGGCTTGGATATCCGCACTGTAGGCGACATGGGCCAATTGCCGGATACGTTGCCGATTTTCCTTTGGCCCGAAGTGCCGCTGAACTTTGAAACCCTGCGCATCATTTTCCCGTACTCGGCTGCTTTGGCCGTAGTGGGTCTACTCGAGTCAATGATGACCGCTACCATCGTCGACGATCTGACCGATACCACCAGCAACAAAAACCGCGAGTGCAAAGGCCAGGGCGTAGCCAACATCGCTGCCGGCATGCTCGGCGGCATGGCAGGTTGCGCCATGATCGGCCAATCGATAATCAACGTGAAATCTGGTGGCCGCACCCGTCTCTCGACATTGTGTGCCGGCGTTTTTCTGCTGCTGATGGTGGTATTTCTTGGCGAATGGCTCTCCAAAATCCCTATGGCTGCACTCGTGGCTGTGATGATCATGGTGTCCATCGGCACCTTCAGTTGGGATTCCTTGCGCAATCTGAAAGTGCATCCACTGTCGACCAACCTTGTTATGGTGGCGACCGTCGTGGTCGTCGTGGCCACTCACAACCTGGCCTACGGCGTACTGGTAGGTGTGCTGCTGGCTTCGCTGTTCTTTGCTAATAAGGTCGGGCACTACCTAGATATCAAGAGCACTCTGGAAGTGACGAAATCGCATCGGACTTACCACGTCGTGGGCCAGGTGTTCTTTAGCTCTGCGGACAAGTTCACTGAGATTTTTGACTTCAAGGAAGCGCTCAACAAGGTCACCATTGATCTCATACAGGCGCACTTCTGGGATATCACCGCTGTCGCAGCGCTTGATAAGGTCGTGATCAAGTTCCGGCGTGAAGGCGCTGAGGTTGAAGTGCGAGGTCTCAATGAAGCCAGCGCAACAATCGTTGACCGCTTCGGCGTTCATGACAAACCCTGTGCCATCGACAAGCTCATGAGCCACTAAAGAGATCAACAATGATCCATGTCCTTTATCAGCACTTCTGTGCAGGAGATGCAAAATGAGCATTTATTAGATGCACTTTACGCCTAGGACTTCATTGGGCGGAGGAGCCTTGATAGGTCTGGCGGTTGGCTTGTTCGTTCTCGCAAATGGTCGCATCGCAGGCATCAGTAGGTTGATTGGTAGCATGATGAAATTTAGCAGTGAGGGCTGGAGCGAGAAGGCGCTGTTTCTTTTTGGTCTGCTGCTTGCGCCTTTATTGTGGGGAGTATTTACCGTGCTGCCGGAGGTCGAGATTAGGGCAGGGTGGCCGACCCTGATAATTGCGGGGCTGCTCGTCGGCGTGGGAACCCGTTACGGTTCCGGCTGTACTAGCGGTCATGGCGTTTGCGGGATCTCTCGACTGTCAGCCCGCTCCATCACTGCAACGATGTGCTTTATGTTCGCCGGTTTTGCAACGGTGTACGTCATTCGTCATGTGGTGGGCGCATGAAAATGATAAAGCTGTGCGCATTTTTTGCAGGACTTATCTTCGGCCTTGGGCTTCTTCTGGCAAGCATGGCGAACCCCGCCAAGGTATTGGCTTTTCTTGATGTGGCCGGGGCCTGGGATCCTTCACTCGCACTGGTGATGGTAGGGCCATCGCAGTGGCGGTTATCCCCCTGAATTGGGCGCGTAAGAACAAGCAGTCCTTGCTAGGTGCCCCCATGCAGTTACCAATGAAAAGGGAGTTGGGTGCCCGCTTGATTGGCGGCAGCCTGGTGTTCGGTATAGGTTGGGGAATTGCGGGGATCTGCCCTGGGCCTGCCGTCGCTATTCTGCTTACGGGGCACGGGCAGATCATCATATTCGTATTGGCCATGTTGGCCCGTATGTACTTGTTCTCTCTATTAGAACGTCGGTGCACGGCCTGATTAGGCGATAGCCATGAAAGCGAATGACGGAAGCACGGTCAGACGTCTACACACGCTGACCAGATCGATTTCACCTATTGAGAGCCAAGGGGTATTTGATGTCAGACCTGAACGATCCACGAGTCTTCTTTGCTGCTGAGCGAACCTTGCTGGCCTGGAACCGAACCAGCCTTTCGCTGATGGCGTTTGGCTTTGTAATTGAACGATTCGGACTGCTGCTGCAAATGCTCAAGCCAGGTGTTTTGAGCGCTCCAGGAAAACATTTTTCTTTCTGGATCGGACTCGCTTTTCTGATGCTGGGCTCAACGGTTGCCTGTTGGTCATCCTGGCAGTACAAAAAGGTGGTAAAGACCCTCAAGCCTGTTGAGATCCCCCTTGGCTACAGCGTCAATGCTGGCCCAGGCATCAATGTCATCACGGCAATCCTGGGCGTTTTGCTCGTTGCGTATTTGTCCATCATGTAAGCAAGACAGAGCTTCGTTCGGCTCCCGACATCGCCCTCCGTATAAGAGGGTAAACGGCAGCCCCAGGGCTTTACACCGATGCAGACGAGCATTTTCAACGAGCAAACGAGTGAAGGTTCTCGATTCACACGTATTTCAAAATATTTCTGAAAATCCCGGAACTGTCATCGGATAGAAATATTTAAAGAATTAAATCGTCACTTCTCCGATAGGTGGATACCTCCACTTAACTCCTTTCATTGAGGTGTTGTCGTGATGTTGCTGACTAAAAAAAGCCTGTCTGTCTTACTGGCTTCCCTCTGCATGAGTGGCCTTGCTCATGCGACCGATGTTACCGGTGCGGGCTCCAGCTTTGTCTATCCGGTTTTGTCCAAGTGGTCGCAGGACTACAGCAAAAGCTCCAGCAACCGTATCAATTACCAGTCGATTGGATCGGGTGGCGGTATCGCTCAGATCAAAGCGGCAACAGTAGATTTTGGTGCGTCTGACGCACCGTTGTCTGCCGATGATCTCAAGGCCGGTGGCCTAGGCCAATTTCCCAGTGTGATTGGCGGCATCGTGCCGGTGATGAACATTGAGGGTGTAGCGCCGGGCCAATTGAAGCTCGATGGTGAGACCTTGGCGAAAATCTTCTTGGGTGAGATTACAGTCTGGAACGATCCGGCCATCGTCGCCCTGAACCAGGGCATGAAACTGCCAGACAGTAAAATCACCGTCGTCCACCGTTCTGACGGCTCTGGCACCTCATACAATTTCACCAACTACCTCTCCAAAGTGAGTGATGGCTGGAAATCGAAAATCGGTTTCGGCACGACTGTGCCTTGGCCGGTTGGTGTGGGTGGTAAAGGTAACGAAGGTGTCTCGGCTTACGTAAAGCAGATCAAAAACTCAATCGGTTATGTTGAGTACGCCTATGCCCTGCAAAACAAGATGACGCACGCACAGCTGAAGAACGCCGCCGGGAAATTCATTCAGCCCAACGCCAAAGCGTTCCAAGCGGCTGCCGACACTGCGGACTGGGCTAACGCCAAAGACTTCAACCTGATCATGACCAATGCGCCTGGCGATAGCGCTTGGCCGATCACGGCGACCACCTGGATCATCATGTACAAACAGCCGAAGAATGCCGAGCAAAGCCAAGCTGCCTTCAACTTCTTCAAATGGTCGTTGGAGAAAGGCCAGCAACAGGCTTCGGCGCTGGACTATGTAGCCCTGCCTGACTCTCTGGTGAAGCGTATCGAAGGTTACTGGAAGTCTGACTTCGCCCATTGATTCAGCAACACTTAAACCCCTTCCTCGAGCAAGTTTTGCCTGATGAAGGGGGTTGTTTGTGAGTAGACGTATGATGAACGACACAGTCCAACCTTTGACCATGACCCTCTACGTTGGCGACGTTACGAGTGATAAGCGTGCGGCTCGCGATCAGCGTCATGATCTCTGGTTTAAGCGTTCAATGCTTGGCGCCGCAATGCTGGTGCTGTTGCTACTGGTGAGTATTGCCGCCTCGACACTTTGGGGCGGTAGTCTTGCATTCAAGACTTTCGGTCTCGACTTTCTGACAAGCACTGAGTGGGATGCCGTCAACAACCACTTCGGTGCTTTGGTACCGATTTACGGCACCTTGGTGACCTCTTTACTGGCGCTGCTGATTGCGGTTCCTGTCAGCTTTGGCATCGCGATTTTTCTCACTGAAGTAGCTCCGCCCTGGTTGCGGATGCCTGTTGCCTCGGCGGTTGAATTGCTCGCGGGAATTCCATCGATTATCTATGGCATGTGGGGGCTATTCGTTTTCGGCCCGTTCATGGCAGAGCATCTATCACCTTGGATCAATGACTATCTGGGTGGGCTTCCTTTGGTGGGTTCGCTGTTTCAGGGCCCACCCTTAGGGATTGGCATGCTGACAGCGGGTATTGTGCTGGCAATCATGATCATGCCCTTCATCACCTCTGTCATGCACGAGGTGTTCCGTAGTGTTCCAACAACCCTCAAGGAGTCTGCTTACGCGCTAGGTAGCACTACTTGGGAAGTGGTCTGGGACATTGTTCTGCCCTACACGCGCTCAGCGGTGGTGGGAGGAATTTTTCTCGGGCTCGGACGCGCATTGGGCGAGACCATGGCGGTGACTTTCGTGCTGGGTAATGCTCAACAATTCTCCGCCTCATTGTTGATGCCAAGCAGTTCCATTGCGTCAGTCATCGCTAACGAGTTCAGCGAAGCCTATACCGACCTGCATCGCTCGGCGCTGATTGCACTGGGCTTCCTGTTATTTGTCGTCACCTTTATCGTACTGGCGCTAGCACGACTCCTGCTCATGCGGCTTTCACGCAAGGAGGGTCTATGACCGGAAACGAACGTCTCTACCAGATTCGGGCTTTCAAGAATCGCTTTGCATTGGCGCTCAGTTGTGGGGCAACTGCGTTCGGTCTCATCTGGCTGGTCTGGATTCTGCTGACCACAGTGATCAACGGATTTCAGGCGCTCAATATTCGCCTCTTTACGCAAATGACGCCGCCGCCCGGTACGGAAGGTGGGCTGGCGAATGCGTTTTATGGCAGCGCCCTGATGTCCGGTATCGCCCTGCTTATCGGGACGCCCATTGGCTTGATGGCGGGAATCTGGTTAGCGGAATTCGCACGACACTCGCGTCTAGGTACCACAGTACGTTTTATTAACGACATTCTCCTGTCGGCACCGTCCATTGTGTTGGGGCTGTTCATCTATACCGGCGTTATCTTGCCGTTGAACATACTTACTAATCACCAAGTCGGCTTCTCCGCTATCGCCGGCGCTCTGGCACTGGCGCTATTGGTGATTCCAGTGGTGGTGAGAACTACTGACGAGATGCTTCAACTACAACCGTCAACCATGCGGGAAGCCGCGCTGGCATTAGGCGTCCCGCAATGGAAATTGACTCTACAAATCGTACTACGAGCTGCAAAAGCGGGCGTGGTGACCGGGGTGCTACTCGCACTAGCCAGAATCACTGGTGAAACAGCGCCTCTACTGTTTACAGCGTTCGGCAACCAGTTCTGGAGCAGCAATCTTCTGAAACCGATTGCCAGCGTGCCCGTAGTGGTTTTCCAGTACGCCATGAGCCCATTCGATGACTGGCACTCTCTAGCCTGGGCTGGTGCATTGGTGCTGACCTTGTTTGTACTGGTACTCAGTTTACTGTCCCGCTTGATCCTTTTACGCAATAGGTTGACCTGATGAATAGCCGTGACCTTGCCGACGAAAGAACCAAAATTCGCGTTCGTGGCCTGGAGTTTTTTTACAATAACCAGCGGTCTCTGAACTCCATCGATATGGATATTCCAGAGAAGCGGATCACTGCGATCATTGGGCCGTCAGGTTGCGGGAAGTCGACGTTACTGCGGGTGTTCAACCGTATATACGCTATGTACCCGAAGCAGGAAGCGCGGGGCGAGGTGCTGCTCAACGGAGAGAATATTCTCGCGCCTGGTTACTCGATGAACCGTCTGCGTAGCCATATCGGCATGGTCTTCCAGAAACCCGTACCGTTTCCGATGTCCATTTACGACAACGTCGCTTACGCCGTGCGTCACCATGAACGGCTCTCCCGTCGTGAGATGGATGAACGCGTAGAGCAAGCCTTAAATGGAGCAGCGCTTTGGGACGAGGTAAAGGACAAGCTCAAACAGAGCGCACAGAGCCTGTCGGGTGGTCAGCAACAGCGCCTGTGTATAGCGCGCACCATCGCTTTACGCCCACAAGTATTGCTTTTGGATGAGCCGACCTCCGCGCTTGACCCAATCTCCACTGGGCGAATAGAGCAGTTGATTACTGAGTTAAAAGAGCAATATACCGTCATCATCGTGACCCACAACATGCAGCAAGCGGCTCGTGTTTCGGACTACACCGCCTTTATGTTTATGGGCGAATTGATTGAGCATGATGTGACCGACACCATCTTCACCAAACCAAAAATGAAGCAGACGGAAGACTACATTACAGGTCGCTTTGGATAACCAATCCCTTTCCTTCAGTACATAAGCTCTCAGCCCCTAGAGCGGCAAGGAGTGAATCGCCCCGGGTTTCGTAGACACCTCCATGCCTTAAAATGAGGCCAATCAGGAGGTGCCATGAGCAACCCGCGTTATCCCGAAGAATTCAAAATCCAAGCAGTCAATCAAGTGACCGAAAAGA
>NZ_JAAUVM010000074.1:0-209 GCF_012030485.1 Pseudomonas sp. B14(2022) | reverse complement strand
AATTTGACTACTCGAAAGAGCATCAGATTGCGGTGTGTGAAGACGCAATGAACCGAAAGTTCGATGCTCACAAAACACCGACAGCTGTCACATACCCAATTTGCTGAAGCGAGGCCAACTGGTCACGACTCAGTACCCGAATTTCTTGACGACCATAGAGCATTGGAACCACCTGATCCCATCCCGAACTCAGCAGTGAAACGATGCAT
>NZ_JAAUVM010000073.1:0-216 GCF_012030485.1 Pseudomonas sp. B14(2022) | reverse complement strand
AAAGACCTGGATATCGAAATTCTAAAAAAGGCCAGTGCTCTCCTGCTTTTGGACGCCAAAGATCATTCACGTTGATCGATGAGCTGGACGAGCGGTACGGCGTTAAAAGGTGTTGCCGGGCGTTTGGGGTCAACCGCAGTAGCTTCTACGCCTGGCGCCAGCGCCAAGGCAGAGCAAATCCTGAAAGGGACAAGCTCAAAGCCGCGCTGGTCAGGC
>NZ_JAAUVM010000072.1:0-236 GCF_012030485.1 Pseudomonas sp. B14(2022) | reverse complement strand
CTACAACATCAGCAGGCCTCATAGCTACAACGACTACCGGTCGCCGGTCGTGAAGGAAAGGTTGGCGGCGTGAACCTTAATCAGTGTCCAAGATTACTTGACCAGTTCAGCTTGCTCCCGATAGCGGAGTGTCAGTCAACTGATTTATTAGCTGATCCACCGTCATCGGGAGCAAGCCCCCTCCCACATTCAGACCGAGGCGTGTCAGCCCACGCCTACTTCAACCACGCGACTTT
>NZ_JAAUVM010000071.1:0-236 GCF_012030485.1 Pseudomonas sp. B14(2022) | reverse complement strand
ATCTGAGGTGTTTGGATATGCGTAAATCTTATTCGAGTGAGTTCAAGCTCAAGGCTGCCAGCATGGTGTTGGATGAAGGTCAGCCGGTTACCGAAGTCTGTGCCACCCTGGATATCGGCCCCACAGCACTGCGCCGCTGGGTCGATCAAGTGCAAAAAGAACGCTTGGGCTCGACCCCGGTAGGGGCCAAGGCGATTACTGCTGATCAACGAGAAATCCAGAGGCTCAAAGATCTG
>NZ_JAAUVM010000070.1:0-237 GCF_012030485.1 Pseudomonas sp. B14(2022) | reverse complement strand
GAGGCAGCAGTGGGGAATATTGGACAATGGGCGAAAGCCTGATCCAGCCATGCCGCGTGTGTGAAGAAGGTCTTCGGATTGTAAAGCACTTTAAGTTGGGAGGAAGGGCTATTACCTAATACGTGATGGTTTTGACGTTACCGACAGAATAAGCACCGGCTAACTCTGTGCCAGCAGCCGCGGTAATACAGAGGGTGCAAGCGTTAATCGGAATTACTGGGCGTAAAGCGCGCGTAG